>NZ_AZVL01000018.1:0-182949 GCF_000514195.1 Pseudomonas sp. URIL14HWK12:I6 | reverse complement strand
AGTACCAATGGCATCAGGTATCCAAGGTGCTTCGCACTCACTGGTATCACGTTACCATCCAGGTTAAGCACGAGGGGCGATTCACTGAAGCGGTTTTAATGGTCGACAGTGAACATCGACTGCAGCAAATCCTGATTGCCCAAGATGCTGAGACAATCATTACCGATGTTCAGGTAGTCACACCGGCGTATATGAATGGATCTGGCGGGTGGCGCATGGAGGCGCTGAGGAAAGTGACGCTTGGAGAGGACGAAAATGAGTGCCTTGTTTGCCTTCTAGAGATCGAAACGGGTTCCAAATATCACACATCTCACCAGCCAGGTTTCAGAAGCGATGCGCTGAATAACCTTCGCCCAATCTTTCTCTCAAGCATGATTCGATCAGCCTGAAATTTACCAAGAATCCCACACGATATCAGCGCGCCTGATTGCGTGTGCAATTCTTGATAACTCCATACAGACAGCAACTGGAGCCCAACGATGCTGGACACATTAGATGTAAATTTTCATGGCAAGCGCCACACCGATTTCGACCTTTTGCGAATCTTAAAAGCTCAGGAGCAGGGCTTCGACATACCTGTCACTGCGTACCTTTGCGGAGTATCCATCAGGGCCCGAGCAGGCATCGGAGTAGTTTTTGGCCACAAGCGCAAAGACCAGTATGGGCGGTTTGGCGATGGTCACCTGATCAGGACTTCTGACGTGGTCAAGGTCGAGCGTGAAGGCAGGTTTTGGGTAATGACGACCGAGAATTCTCGCTATGTACTCGCCACGTTTCAGCGAGGTAACGGTCGTTCGAGCCTGCGAGAGTTCTTGCGCCTCTCTCGAACGCTCCATCCAACACCTCGGGTTCTGCAGTGATTTTCCGCAGGGCTATCGGCAATACATATTCCTGTCCGACCTGATCTTACGGGATTGTAAACGCCTTGCCCTGTTAAATAAGGGCTTCTCGTATTGAGTCGTCTTGAGCCAGCGTTTGGTGCCGCGCCCTGCAGGATGGCTGTCGTGACCCCGGCCCCTTGCCGAGTCTCGGCCCTTTTGGACGTCCATCCGCACGCATCATGCATGATGGCTGCTGGCTGCGCTTGCCAAGATGAAGGAGCAATTCAGCTCTTTATGATCGTCATCACTCGTTTGCTCATGTTGCTGTAAAGCGCGTATTGATTGCTGAGTGCAGCCACACCATGTCGACGTAGATGGTCTCTGATCAGGAAGTACCTTTTTCCCATCCTTATCAACGGATTGGCGTAATAGCTAAGGGCGATCAACCCGCAATCACGGGTGCTCTGCCTACCAGAAGCCTTGGAGCCAACTACTTTAGGCCAATCACCTCAAGGCTGGCCGCAAAATCGTGTAACAGTCCCTTAGCTATCAGCCAAGCATGGAGTTTGATAGCTTGCATACCGTTCAGCATTGATCGGCTATGGCTTAAGGATTGAATGATGTTGATGCTCAGGAAGTACAGCCCGCGCTTTACGACCAAGTCTGAGATTATAGCTAAAAGGTATGCGGAAACCCTGGTATGGCCAGGTTTGATCCTTTCATTGCTGCTCAGATTTTCGATGCCTCAGTGGATTGCTGCAATGCTGGCGTTAGGTGTGTTCCTTTACGTATACGTTGCTGGGACGGATTACCGCAATCATGAGCCCGATTTCGCGAAGCAGTTTCCTTTATGGAAGCGTCTCTGGGTGCTGAAGGGCGCAGCTTCGTTCCTGGTAGCAACTGTCATTACTGTGGGCGTAGCATCTGGTCTAACCCAATGGCATGGTAGAGAGCATGCTATCCAAGAGGTGCTTCAATGGTGGGCGACGCTGGTGGTGATGGTGACTTCGCTGCGCTTGTGAGCATGGCTATCGCTGTCGAATGGAATGCGAGTTCAACAGGTTACCTTGCCAAAATAGCCTGAGACCACAATAGGTTTGTTCGCGATTATTCCAACGAGTAATTAACCTCTTCAATGTCCAATTTTCACCAAAAAATTTGCCGATGATGCCTAGGTTTTTTTCGCAAAATCCTGCTGGCCTCGCATCCTTGAGCACTGCGTCGGTGCCCAAAGACTTCGCCTAGGTCGCCATGTCCACCCTAACGGTGTCAGTGGCTCCAGTGTGGGGTTCATTCAGCAACTGTTTCGCTAAGTCGCCCAGATCCTCATGCGTTACCAGTCGCGCGTTGGTTCAGCGCCCAGCGCATTTGCGGCAGATCAAGTCAAGGGGAATGTCGGGTATTCTGAAGAGTGTGATTGCGAGCGCGAGCACTTCCTTCGCCTCCTTCTGTTTCTGGTCGCCCTCTGCTTGCACGACTTTTCACAAAGCTGGGCATGGTGTTCATCCGTCCTTCCCCCCCCCAGGAGGTCATCGCCTGTGTGCTGTATCGGCGAGCTTGAGCTCGCATAGCTCGCGGGCGCAAGTAATCGCAGTGATTTTCAAGCGCCCCAAGCACACCCTTGAGTGGCGCGAGCTTTTCTTTTACGTACCTTGATCTATGGTGATTAGAATTATCTGCTCATCAGGGAGAACGGTATGCGAGCACCATTTGAGATGACCGAGGGGATGGTGCGTTTACGCAAAATATTAGAAAACTCCCCAGATGGCAGTGAACATTGGAACGAGGCACAAAACCGATTTCAGTTTGTTGACAGATTACTAACCGAATGTTTGGGATGGGAAAAGCCAAATATTGCAGTTGAGCTATCAGATGAAATGAATGGGAGGGCGGACTACGCATTAGGCCTGCCAGTTAAGGCGATTCTTGAAGCAAAAAAAGAGGCGATTATTTTTGATATTCCTCCTTCTAATTCAACAATTGTACTTCGTAAGCTCCAGCCTTTAATTGTTGCATCCAAAAGTTTGAAAGAGGCCATCGTTCAAGTTATTCCCTACTGTGCAATGAAAGGTGCACAGGTCGCGATTATCTGTAATGGGCCACAGATTGCAATTTTTCAAGCGATCACCCCGGGATTCCCTCCGCTAGAGGGCGAGTGTTATTTTTTCAATGGCTTTCAGTCGTATATCGACCACTTCCCGCTATTATGGAAATTGTTATCGCCAGAGGGGGTAGAGGAAAACCATGCGAACCGAGACTTGGCTCTTCATCGTAATCCGAGAATTCCTCCTAAAGGTTCTACGGTCATCGCAGAACCTTTCAAATATCGGTACAGGAATGAGTTTCAAGAGAATTTAAGGTCACTATCTTCGCTCCTTCTTGAAGAAATCGAAGATAATCCCGAACTAAAGTCGGATTTCTACAAAGAATGCTATATTGGGATTGAAGCTAATAATAGGCATCTTCTCTTAAGCAAAAGTATAATTACGAGTCGTTATCGGCGAGCAGGAGAACTTGGTATTGCACCCTCAGCTCTAGATGAAATTACGGGGGTTGATCATAACGGAAATTTACAAATTAGCGATCCCTCTTTGCTTGGAAAAATGGGATCTCGCCCCATAGTGGTAATTGGAGATGTGGGCGTCGGAAAGACGTCTTTTTTTGAAAACCTATTCGAAAGCCTAACTAGCACAGATCAAGCCAATACCTACTTTTTAAATATTAATCTGGGCATAAAAGCGACTTTAAGTCGAGATATAAAAACCTATATATTGGAGGAGGTTCCTAGAATACTAAAAAGTAAGTATAACATTGATATAAATACCGCAGCTTTCGCCAATGCGATCTATTACAAGGACTTGGTGGATTTCGATACAACTGTCAACGGAAGCCTAAAAGACTCAAGTCCCGAGCAGTACCGTCTGGAGCGAGCGAGATTCTTAACATCTAAAATTGATCAAAAGGACATGCATTTACAGGCGGCTTTAGGTCACCTTAGCCGTGGCCGAAGCAAACAAATAATAATGGTGCTGGATAATGCGGATCAGCGTTCATTTGAGGTACAGCAAGAAACATTCCTTATTGCACAGGAGTTTGCAGCATCTAGAAACCTATCAGTTTTCGTGGCATTAAGGCCTAGTACATTTTACCTCTCAAAAACTACTGGAGCGCTTTCTGCATACCAAAATAAAGTTCTTACCATATCTCCTCCGCCCGCAGATGAAGTTATCCAGAAAAGGCTAATTTTTGCTGTCAGAGTGGCAGAAGGCAAGGTGGCTCCTGCTGCATTGCAGGATATTAGGTTAAATCTGAAAAACGTGGTGCTTTTCTTAAACGCAACTTTGCGTTCAATCAGAACCAGCGATTCTATTAAGCAGTTTCTGAGTAACGTAACTGGAGGTAATACGCGCTCAGTTATCGAGTTGATCACTGGTTTTTTTGGAAGCCCCAACGTTGATTCTAAAAAAATAGTAAAAATTGAAGAGGAGAGAGGTGGATATAGAATTCCACTACACGAATTCACTAAGCATAGCTTGTTGGGCGAGTATGCCTACTTTAACTCTCAATCATCTTTAGTGGCGTGTAATATATTCGATGTTGTTGGTGTGGCCGACCCGCGAGAACATTTTTTGTCTTCTCTAATTGTTGCCTATCTCAGCTCAAATACAGGGGTGGTCGACAATGATGGGTTTTTGGCTGGGCGAAATATAATTTCAGAATTAGCTGGTCATGGTTACGTAGATGATCAAATTAGTAAAGCATTAAAGTTTTTGGCTACAAAACGGCTAATTGAAACACCCTACGCTCACTATCGCGAAATACAAGTTGCAGAGCATGAGCGCAGTGAACAGCTGCATTATCGAGCGACATCGGTTGGAATTTATCATGTCCGTCATTGGGCGGGTTCGTTTGCATTTTTAGATGCAATGTCAACTGACACACCAATCTTCGATGAAGCAGCAAGAGAAATAGTTTGTAATCTTGCGTCCTCATTTGCCATAAATGATAGGTATACTAAAACGGTCGCTTTTAGAGACTATCTAAAGGCGCAATGGTTACTTTCGAGTATAAACGTCAACTATTTTGATTTTACCAACCTACTCAATGGTCAGGAAAACTCTTTTCTTACTGTCTCGAATCATATTGGAAACCGACCTACTCACCATAGATGAGCCTCAGTCATGGATTGATTTCCTAAGCGAGCACGCTATATATGAGTGCTTTGGGCCGTTAGCAGCCTGTCAAAATATTTCGCTAATGTAGAGTGCTGTCCTGCTACCTAGCCATGACCGTCCACAACTGATCAACCTTCGTCGTATAGCTCTGACTCATCAACTCGCGGCGCATTGCCCAACTAGGCGCCGCAGGAACACTGGCTAAACGGACAACTCCCTTGCCCCAGCGTCCATTGATCTCATCCAGGACGGTCATCACCTTGTCTGCTGTAACAGGCTGGGAATGTACAAACAGGTCATCAGTGAATTCGCCGGGCTGTCGCAAATCCATCAGCAGAACTTCCGCTTTGCTGTATTTGAAGCTTGGTCGGAAGAGGCGATCGACTTCTGTTGCAGCGTTTGTCATGAGTCGCACATCTTTTGTCGCATAAGGTCTCGTGTTTGTGTAAGCGTCGTGTTTGGTCACGAAGGGGATGATCCCTATGGCCATTTGGTTGATGGGCGAATCGTTCAGACCGGAGATGTAATCAGCGCGCGGAAAGAGGGAAGGCTTTGGGTTCTCAGCACTGCGTTTGGACGTCGGTATGTTTTGGCAACTCCTACTTTAGGCGCGGTGCAAGCTGAACCGTGCACTGTGTGACGCGTTTCCTAGTCCACTTGCGCTTGAGCGCGGGTTTGTTATTAAAGATTTCAACACCCATCACCCGAGGCCCGCCACATCCTCACCTTGCTGAAGAATTTCAATAAGTTTAATCATGATTGCGTAGGTGTCTGGGATGGCATTATGATACTGTCCGCCGTTTATATGTATATCCTCGATGAGTCAGCGAACCGCAAGGTGATTAAGGGAATGGGGTATGGTCAGGAAGGGCTTCACGCTCATTGCGTATTATGATGGTGAATTTGACGTTCCTATATTTGAAGGAGATACTGACGATTCAAGCGCCGTCGTATCTGTAATTATTGGCCCTAACGGTTCGGGGAAAAGTTTACTATTAAGTCGAATTGCAGATGAGCTCTCGTATATAGCATCAATCAAATCAGGGCAGGGGAACGGAAGATTTAGAAACAGAAAAATGGCAAAGAGCTGCGCCATCAGATATCGGATGGACGGTATTGAATGTTATATCGAACGCTCAGGCCCCAAGGTGGTTACGGCTAAAATGGGATCTAAGCAGTATGAGATCAACGAATTGCCTTTTCCTCAGAAGGTTATAGTAGTCTCTCATCTGCCCGTGGATAAATTTAGGTTTAGCAAAGATATTGACGGCTCTTTCTATAAATATTTGGGATTAAGGCAGTCTACGAATCTCACGACCACGGGAGCGCTCGAGTCGAAGGTGATTCAGAGTATTATGCGAGGTCTTGAGAGACCAGGATTTAAAGATAGCCTTGAGCACTGGTTGGCACTTGCTGGGTATAGCCCCCACCTTGGAATAGTTGTAATTCCGCGATCAGAGGAAGTTTTATCTGACGATCGAGATAAAGTAGAGGATGAAATTTCATTATTGCAACGACCAGGTGTGATGTTCAGTGAAACTCTCACCACCTCAATTAAGGTGGCGATCGATTTTCTGCAAGAGTTAAAAAGCTTTCCGAAAATAGAGGGCATCTACTATTGTGATTTGGATGGTTTTAGTTCATCACAGCTTGAATCATGGCGCATAGGACACGACGCAGCTAGACGAGTTAGGGCCCTTAAATCGACATCACTGATGTTTTTTAAAGAAAAAATGCAGCTTGAATCTTATCAATTCAGCGATTTAAGCTCAGGGGAGCAGCAAATAGTTGGGACTAATTCAAGGTTGTTGGCAGAGATTGCGGATAATTCGCTGGTTATCATAGATGAGCCTGAACTGAGTCTTCACCCAGATTGGCAAATGAAGTATGTACCGACACTTAAATCCTGCTTAGGTGCAGCTCACGGGATCCACATATTAATTGCAACGCACTCACATTTCATGATTTCCGATCTTGATGACAAGAACTCCTCTTTAATACTCTCTAAAAATCGTAATAACAGTGCAGAGTGGCTTTTCGAACTATTTGATGGCGATGTTTATGGGCGCTCCCCAGAAAATATTCTATATCGAGCATTTGGCGTAGCTGCGTCGGGTAATATCTACGTTGAAAATGATCTTCGTGAGGCTTTGCATATAATATCCAATACTGAAAAGCGTGATCTTGGTAAGTTGCGTGAAATCCATGCAAGGCTCTTGAGTTTACGGGCTCCTGATAATGTGGCTATGAATATAATATTAGATCGTATTTCAGCTTTCATATCAGGTGAGTCATGATTAAATTCAAACATTGCGCATTCATCGACCCTGCTCTCACCTTACAACTTGACGCTTATCCAGTCGCAAGCAGACCTAAGCGTTGGAATGGAAAAGCTGAGCCTGTAAAAAAATTTCGTGATGAGATTCTTGTCCAAGGCCAGCTAATCCAAGATAATTTATGTGCTTGGTGTAGGCTGTCACTTGGCAGCGACGGTCGAAGGACGGTACATAGAGATCATATCGCGCCGAAATCTCTGCACCCGGAATGGACTTTTCTTCCTTTAAATCTGGTGCTCTCATGCGAATTCTGCAACGGTTTTGCGAATAAGGGAGACATTCCTACTGTTGCCATCTCGAATGCCGATTACGATAAATGTCATTTTTTCGTAGTGCATCCCTATCTTGATGAAGTTTCCCGCCATATAACATTCGACAATGATGTGGACGATCTACCGGTTATCGCTATAGGTGCTAGTGAAAAAGGGGTGTGGACAATAAAAATGCTTAATTTAGACAGCCCTGGCATAACTAGAGAAAGAGCAAAAGAAGTTTATTATCAAACTAGAAAACGTTTGCCCTTGAAAGATGAGGCGCTCATCGAACTTGCATTGAATTCAATTTAGTTTTTCTCTTGGCCAGCGAGTGAATAACCAGAGTATATTATAGCCGGTTTAAGTGGGTCATGGGCTTGCCGCTGACTGTGCTGATCGATTACCAGATCAATTTGACGTCTTTGTTATGACGCTCCGTTTTCCAGTGTGTAGTAGGCTTTGAGAAAAATTGGCATGCAGTCTCAGATTCTGTGACGCTGGCGTCGCATAAACTATTCAGTTGGGCCGATCGTCACGATCATCCGCAGCGCGCAGTAGATTTTACCAATCTGTTATCTAGCTTTCACCGTCCACAGTTGATCTACCCTAGTTGTGTAGCTTTGACTCATAAGGTCTCTGCGCATCGCCCAACTAGGTGCGACAGGAACACTAGCCACCCGCAGCACTCCTTTCCCCCACCGGCCATTGATCTCATCCAGAACGCTCATCACCTTGTCGGTCATCATTGGCTGCGAATGCGCGAACAAATCGTCGGTGAACTCGCCAGGTTGTCGGAGATCCATCAACAGAACCTCCGCTTTGCTGTACTTGAAGCCCGGTCGATACAGACGATTGACGGCTTCGGTCGCAGCCTTGGTCATGAGTCGGACATCGTTTGTCGGGTAGGGTAGTTCGACCAGCGCGCCGTTCGCATGCTTCGCTTCTTCGGGATTGAACATGCCTGTCCTGATACTCACGCGGATCTTCTTGCACAGCGAGTTTTGCGCTCTGAGCTTTTCCGCCGCACGTTGGGTGTAAGTAGCGACGGCCTCCTTGATCGGCTCGATCTGCGTGAGCCTGATGCCGAACATCCTGCTACAGCAAATCTCTTGCTTGGGTGGTTCAGCTTCACCCAGTTCCAGACAGGAGGTGCCAGCAAGCTCGCGAGCAGTTTTCTCGATCACCACACTGAATTTCTGCCGAAGCATCCACGGGTCGGCTTTCGCCAAGTCCATGGCTGTCTTGATGCCCATCACTTCCAAGTGAGCTTTCATGCGCCTGCCGATGCCCCAGACTTCTCCAACATCGGTATTGCGCAGCGTCCAGTCCCGCTTGAACGGATCGCACAGATCGACCACGCCGCCGGTGATATCCAGCAGACGTTTGGCGGTGTGGTTGGCGAGTTTGGCCAGTGTCTTGGTGCGGGCAATACCAACCCCGACAGGGATGCCCGTACGCTTGAGAAGGGTAGAGCGCATTTGCCGACCAAACGCAGATAGATCTCCAGGGAGACCAGTGAGATCGGCGAACGCCTCATCAATACTGTAGACCTCGAGTGCCGGCACCAACGATTCGATGATCGTCATGACGCGTTCGCTCATGTCGCCGTAAAGCGCGTAATTACTGCTGAACGCTACGATCCCGTTCCTACGCAGGTGGTCTTTGATTTGGAAGTACGGCTGGCCCATTTTCACGAAAGGCTTAGCGTCGTAGCTGCGTGCAATCACACAGCCGTCGTTGTTGGACAAAACCACAATGGGTGTCTTTGCCAGGTCGGGTCTGAACACTCGCTCGCAGCTCGCGTAGAAGCTGTTGCAGTCAATCAGGGCAAAGACGGGCTCACGTATTGTCATGATCGCGCACGCTGTATTTCACCACACCCCAGATCACCAGCTCATCGCCTTCCATGACATGCCTTGCCGGATATCTTGGGTTCTCCGATACAAGCATCACGGCGTTCTCACGCAGAAGCAGGCGCTTGCAGAATGGCTCCGAGTTCAGCGCTGCGATGACTATGTCGCCGCTGACCGCATCGATGCTCCGATCAACGACCACCAAATCCCCTGAATAAATTCCGGCGCCCTGCATGCTGTCTCCATCAATTCTCACCAGGTAGACGTGCGGCGCGCGGATATCGAACAGCTCATCTAAGGAAATGTGTTTTTCGATGTGATCAGCCGCAGGGGAGGGGAAGCCTGCCGGCACCCTGGATGAATAGAGAGGCAGCTTCCTACCGCCAGACGCTAGAGGGCCGAGGATGGTGATGCTCATGATGCAAGCCTTAGGAAGTTGACTGTATATGCATACAGTTAACGATTTGGTTCGCTTGCGGTCAATCTCATAGGTACGACAATTCGACGGGTGACACCATGTGCGGACGCTACTCGATCTACGAATCGATGGATCACTACCTCAAGGAGCTTGCGCCAAATCAGCTGGTGATCAATGGCTATGACCTTTGGCCTGTCGAGCGGTACAACGTTGCGCCGTCCACGCGAGTGGAAATCTTCCGGCCAGTAGGAGAGGGCTTGAGTGTCGATAAGGTTAAATGGGGATGGGCGCCGTTCTGGGCGAAGGGAAAACGCCCTGACCCGATAAACGCGAGAGTCGAGACCGTCATGACCGGGAAATTTTTCAATCAGCTCTGGCCAAATGGTCGCGTAATCGCGCCGGCGAACGGGTGGTTCGAGTGGGTCAAGGACGAAGATGATCCAAAGAAAAAACAGCCTTATTTCATAACACTGAAAGAGCAGAATCCGATGTTCTTCGCCGGTCTGGCTGAGGTGCACGAAGGTTTGGAATCAGATGATCGCGACGGTTTCGTCATCATCACCGCAGCGAGGGATCAAGGCATGGTCGATATCCATGACCGCAAACCTCTGGTTCTGGCACCTGAGCACGCTCGCGAGTGGATTGATCCTGAAACTTCAGTTGACCGAGCGAAGGAAGTCGCGATGGAGCACTGCCGACCAGTTACCGACTTTCATTGGTACAAGGTTCGCAAGGATGTAGGTAACGTCAGTAATCAAGGCCCGCATTTGATTCAGCCTCTCTCGCTGGTCGAAGACGTCGATGACTGATTTCAGCCGCAGTCTGAGAGACGGCGTATCGGAAGCTGCACGCCAGCGGGCTGGAAGTATGGGGATGAGGAGGGGAGTAAGATTTTCCCATGCGCGGCCACCTGAATGTAAAAGCAGCCGGATTAGTCATGGAATTCCCGTCGTCTATTCGTACTTGCCGGCTTCAATCGTTGATTGTCCGACCTCAATCCAGGAGGTGTTTCACCACCATCTAGCCGGGTCACCTGCCGGCAATTGGAACGACCCCCTGTGCCCGGAAGTCTACCTGTTTCTGCTTATGGGTAAGGTACAACGCAATGGATAAGACAATTACCGTCGATCAACTGGCTACCACCGACCTAAGATCAATCAATGAGATATGGCTCGGCGAGACTCATACCCAGCTATGCCTATGGCGTGACGCACAGGTCTTCACCCACGAAATGATGAGTGAAGGCACTCACGATCAGAATGTCCGACGCCTGTGCTTGCAGTTGGTCGACACTGACGATCAAACCGCAGTGGGCAACGTAGAGGTAATTGTGCGTGAACTGCTGAAAAAGATGGGGAGGGAGGGTGAGTTTTATCCGGCTGAGGAGGCGGATACTCATCGATAGTCTCCTGCAACTCTGACAGAAATAGGAGTATCAGCTAGTCTGGGGACACTCAGTCCTCAATATCTAGCCTGCCTCCATTTCCACTATTTAAAATCGATTGCTCTGCTCGTTTCTTAGCCAAGCTGCCAAGGCGTAAAAACGCTTAATTTCTTAGGTTATTTTGACATGATTTCTCCACGAACTGAGCAGATGCTAGACGCGGCGCTGGCCTTTTGATAGCGTGCACGCATTCCATCTATGTGAGGAAAGATTGTCAGAGAGTTTGTGCGGTGCTAAATCTGGCATAGTTGGTTAACGAGTAAAGTGTAGCCATAATTATATTTTATTTATTACTATTGGAGTTTTAATGCCAGGGGATACAGTTTCGACCCTCAGCCAATCCGATGTTATAGGGATAGCGGGAGCAATGGCTACGATTGTTGTTGGCGTTTTGTCGTGGTTAATTTCTGCTGCGCACTCAAGGAAAATGATGCAGCGAAAAGAGCTGCAATATCGTATAAGAGTTACTTCTCTTGTAAATAACAAAATATTTAAAGAGGCGGAGAACCTTGAGATAAAGTATAAGGGTGATGTGATAGATAAGTTGGTTTTTTTGGAGGTTGATATAATAAATAGCGGGAATGTTGCTATATTAAATCCTCCTATAAAAATCGAGTCACGTGACTCTACGTATATAATTCCGGCCTATTTGGAAGATGTTCCTGATGGCTATGATTATCATTGGTCGGTTGAGCGGGAAGATGGTGAGACATGTCTAATAAAGGCTGACCATATCAACCCTGGTCAAATTATCAAGGCTAGATTTTTAATGGATAATTTACCACCGGAAGAGCCAATGTTTACTTGTGCCATGCCAGATCTTAGCATTAAGCGAGCTTCTGATGTTGAAGTCTCATTGGTGGCAGGGAAGTTCCTCGAAGTTGTCTATCCGAGTTTGGCGAGCGCTATGAAGCTCGTTTTGAAATAAAATGCTTCTTTCCCGTATCGATGTAAAAACGCCAAATTGACATTCTAGTAACATTGAAGAAGGGTTCGATATGTCCAAACTTGCCGAATTCCGCCAGCTTGAAAAACACCTCGCCGAACAGCTCCAGGCTCTCGAAGCCCTCAAGGGCGATGCTGGCCTCAAGAAAGAAATCGAGTTCGAAACGAAGCTGCGCGATTTGCTCGCAAAATACGGCTATAGCCTCAAGGACGTGATCAACCTGTTAGATCCACATGCTGGTCGTCGCGCTCAAGCTGTCGAGTCCAAAGCAGGCAGCCGCAAGCCTCGCCAGTTGAAGGTTTATAAAAATCCTCATACCGGCGAGGTCGTAGAAACCAAGGGTGGTAATCACAAGACGTTGAAAGATTGGAAAGCTGAACACGGCTCCGCGACCGTTGAGTCTTGGCTGACCAAGTGATTTGGTTTGAATAAAAAAAGGGCCTAGTAGGGCCCTTTTTTCTTATCGTTTTTTTCATCTTCAGGGGCATTTCATCGCTCTATTCACGTTATAGGAACGGCGTTTTCTTCCCGACAGTTAGCCAAGATATGTGAACTTTAGACACACGCAAATTTCCATTGCTTCATAGCAAAGCCAACCAGCTACTAGCCGGGAATGTGCTTTTGAACCCCCAAGCCAGGAAGTTGAACGTGAAGACCTCGCACCCGAATAATTCGCTGCGCCGCGCCGTTACCGGCCCGATGCTTTTTCTATTTATTCTCGGTGATGTTCTCGGGGCGGGCGTTTATGCGCTCGCCGGGACAATTGCGGGGGAGGTAGGTGGCGCAATATGGGTGCCTCTGCTCATCGCTCTGTTTTTCGCGATGCTTACTGCAGGTTCCTACGCAGAGTTGGTGACAAAATATCCTCATGCGGGCGCCGCTTCAGTTTTCGCAGAGAAGGCGTTCCGGTCTCCGCTCATTTCTTTTCTTGTTGGCTTTTGCATGCTATCGGCAGCTGTCACGAGCGCGGCGGGTTTATCCCTAGCGTTTGCCGGTGATTACCTAGCGGCGTTCATTCATGTACCGCCTCACATCGCAGCATTACTTTTCCTTCTCGTTATCGCGCTACTCAATGCGAGGGGAATTAAAGAGTCTTTGGGAGCCAACCTGGTGATGACAGTCATCGAGCTGTCAGGTCTTCTTTTGGTCGTCGTAGCCGCTGCTTGGTATTTCCGTACAGGCGAAGCTGATTTGGGTCGCAGCCTTGAGTTCAAACCGGGGATCAGCCCGATGTTAGCCGTTTTGAGCGCGGCATTAATCGCCTTCTATTCTTTTGTAGGATTCGAAACATCCGCCAATCTCGCGGAAGAAATTCGAGACGTTCGAAAAATTTATCCGCGCGCATTATTTGCCGCATTGCTAACCGCCGGAGTCGTCTACATGGCTGTCGGCATCGCGGCATCTTCCGTACTGCCCATGGAAAAACTTGTGGCCACCTCGGCTCCTCTTCTTGAGGTGGTTCGGGCGTCAGGTTTAAACATTCCGCCTCGCGTCTTCGCCTTCATTGCACTGATCGCGGTAGCCAACGGCGCGCTGTTAACCATGATAATGGCGAGTCGCCTTACTTATGGCATGGCCTGTATAGGACTGTTGCCGACCGCCTTGAGCAAGGTGCTGCCTCGGCGACGCACCCCTTGGATCGCGGTCATCGCTACCACCGTGGTAGCAATCGCACTCACGCTGACGGGAACGCTAGCTACATTGGCCGAAACCGTCGTCCTGCTCTTACTGTTTGTATTTCTAAGCACTAATTTGTCCGTGTTAATCCTGCGCCGTGACGAGGTTGCGGAAAATCACTTTCGGGTGCCGACGTGGGTTCCGGTACTTGCTATCGTCTCGTGCCTGGTACTGCTCAGCCAGCAAAGTCTGGAAACATGGATGCGGGGAGGGGGCTTGATCCTGATAGGCATGTTGCTTTTTGTCTGTTCAAGAGTGGCAGTGCCGGCGCCAGTGGAGCCGGGCTGATCTTGTAAGCGCTTCGCCTACTATCGCAGCGTAAAACTTGGTGACGTTATACGAGTGCCTTGTAGGGCGCGCAGTTTTATCGGGGTGCGTCCAATGCCTCGGATCGTCGATTCTGAGGAGCACTGGAACATAACCCGATCAATCGTCTGGCATGGCTGGATGCGTGAACGTCACCGCGAGCGGGGAGCACAGCAACTCAATCCGCGTGCCTACAACTGTTTCACGGACGGGAAGCAACCTCGTCTAGGTGCCGCAGCAGTGCCAGAGGATCCTCGTAGACGCGGAGTGCACCAGCTCGTTCAAGCTCTCCTGTGTCGTAACCACCTGAAAGCAGCCCTATACCGGTGGCCTTACAGCGGCGTGCGGCAAGCATGTCCCAAATGGCATCGCCGATCACCAGGCAATCTTCGATGGGTACACTGAGTTTGCTTGCAGCGGCGAGGAAAAGGTCTGGATCGGGCTTGCCATACTTGACGTCATCACGGGTGATGAGATTGACCTCCGCGATATCCAAGCCCAAAGCCCTCAGATTTATCGCCGCAGTGTCCATGCCACCGCTGGTCGCAATACACCACTTGAGCTGATCACGGTTGAGAGTATCGAGAAGCTCTACAGCGCCAGGGAGAGCGGTTATCTGGCCTTGCAGATCCTTGTAGGCTTTATCATGTTTATCGCTGAGTCTTTTAGCCTGGTCGGGTTTGATTTCCAGGCCGGTCTCACGAGCTAACATCTTGAGCATCAGCCCGCCGCTCATACCGATTTTTCTGTGAATTCGCCACATGGTCAACGGTATGTCTTCTGAATCGAGCGCGGTTTTCCACGCGAAAACATTCTGGTACACGCTATCAGTCAACGTGCCATCCAGATCAAATATGAATGATGTTTGCTGGCGCATACGTGACACCTCCATTAAGCAAATTTCAAGTAGTAGACGTCGCGTATTGAAAATATTGGTCGCATCGAAAACCAAGCGGAGCTGGCTTTAATCCTTAAGTCTTTCCAAGTCTGCTGGGCCAGGTTCTACACGTGGTTCGCCGCCAAGGAACTCATCTTCCCTAACGACTCGTTCGTCATCTGTTAAGCCTGTTTCAGACACGTCTGAGACGAGAGCAGAATCCTCCAGTGCTTTGCTTTTTTTTGATGAAGCGGAGCTTTTTTCAGTCATGAGATTTCTCCTCTACCCTCGAAATTTGAAGCGCTCAATTTTTCGAAAGCACATGGTCTGAGTCGTTCCGTCTTTCGCAAATTTCGAAACGCAGCAGCCCCAGAGCATGAATGGCACTGCGGTTTCCTTTGCCTTGCGTCCGCTTTTCCGACGAGTTTTTTAGCGCGAACAGATTTGGTTCAAGTACAAAAAAAGGGCCCTGGTAGGTCTTTTTTATCTGCCGGCAGTGTTTATTGGAAATTTACCTTGAGCCAAGGGTTAATCAGACTCATGAAGCAAGCTGAACCATTCAGCATAAGGGGAGTTAGTGACCCGGAATCTATTGAAATCAGGACTGCCATCAGCCCACCAAACAGGGCCCCGCTCCCCAAGCGCTACTTTAGCCTGTACTTTTTCCCGAGCGCGCCTCATCTGCGATGCGTCTTCCGAATCTTTTGCTTTCTTCACCTCGCGTCGAGCAGCCATGAGCGCATCGACAAGATGCTGGCGCACGTCCTCTTCCAATGACGGGTTTGAACAGCGCCACAGCTGCCCTTTGACAACGAAGTAACGACCGTCAGGGGTCACTGGATGCATTTCTCACTCCGATCTTTCAAAGGGCGCTGCTCCAGAGAATTCACGAAGGACGACTACCTCAGCTTTCGGATAGGAAGGCGTTTAGCTTGTTTGACCCCAAACAGTATTCCCAGTAATAGCGCTGCGCCCGCCGCCAGGAGTATGGGATAGGGATGTTTACCTGACATCCATACGCCCTCAACTTCGTGTTGATCGCTTAGTGAAGTAGGGCGATGTCCCGATGATGATGGATTACGACTGATCGGAATGTCAGAGGCATCGATCTCTGCTTCGTAGGGCATTTCGTTTAAAGGTAAACGCGCACCGTCTGCAAGAATGAGGGTTAGGTCTTCTACAGTGCCGGCGAGTCGATTTAGGAATACTGGCTCACCAGTGAGGTCAAGCTCATCGTAAAAAAACTCCTGACCTTCCAGCCAACCTATGGCCGTCATCAATTCGGGGCCAAGATAATATTTCCCGTCGAGGAAGAAGCCAGGGAAATGTCTTGTGCGCTCGAGACTTTCCACGATGTAACGCTCGCCCGCCTTCATACCGGTTGCTGGATCAATCATGATGAAGTCCTCAGATTCGCTGGTGTTGCGATAGAGGATGGGGGCTGGCGTAACGTTCCATCGAGATGACTGAAGGGCTGAATGGAAAGATGGCGACGGTCGGTAAGCCGATAAATCGAACACTCGAAATGCGAACCCTCTCCAAGCTACATGACCCCACCATTGAGGGTATTGAGAGGTGTATATGAATCAAGATCCTAAGCTTCAAGGTGGTATGGGTGAGGACGACCCAATGCCCACGTCACCTGATCCATTGAGCCCTGGGCGCACTGAAGTTGACCCAATGAAGGAGGAGGGGATTGACGAACTGCCGGATAATGAAGGTGAGCGTCCGCTTGATGATGACGATGTCGGCTTAGATCCTGAGCGTGTGAGGGAGGAGACGGATAATGCGGTGATGGACAATCAGCAGGATCCGCGCTAACCCTCCGACACCCCTTTCCTCAATCATCGAGTGAGTTGGTCAGGGTCGGACAGCTCGAACGGCGAGCGTGTAGGCCTTTACAAGTGATTCCATATTTGGCGCAAAAAAAAGCCCGCGATGGGGGGCGGGCTGGGAATCACTAAAGGAGCTGTTACAACCGTATACCTGCAAATGTGAAATTATCGTGATGGATGTAGCACGGTTGGTTCGGTGGAAAGTCAGGTCGCGTTGCCGGAGATATCGTCTGCGAGTGACCCACAAGTTGGTCTTCCAGCTTTGGGAGGGCTGCCTCTGTGGTGGGCCAATCGGTTGCGAGGTTCGTAGCTTCCGCCGGAGGGGAAAGCTTTTGATGCAGATATTTGATCTGCTCTCCCACAAAATGAGCGGAGTAAGCCGCGGTTGAGGTGACTACCGCGACTCCGATAATGGCAATCACCTTGAAGGCTGACATGGCGCTCCTTAGCTGGGTACATCGGCTCAATCTAGTTCTTACTGAAAGCGAGGAACAGGATCCGAGTGCACCGGCAGAGCTGTTCATGATGAACAGGCAGTGGCAGCCGATGCCTATGAATGGCGTAGCCGTAGGATCGCGTCCGTAATCCCCTGAGCATTTATATCTAACGTTTCCATTGCTGTCTCGGCGTTAACCGCAGAACTTCGCGCTCCGTTGTCGGAAAGCCACTTGGTCACCTCTTCTATGGCAGCGCATATGGCGTGCTGGTTGTGCAGCAGCAGTGTGAGAGCGTCCGCTGCTGCTATGTTCGCTTCAGAGCTATCTGGCATCGGTATCTTCCTTGAGTATTTGAACGGGGAGCACCTACTGGGTCGCTGGCACGCAAGCTTCAGGGCGAGACTTGAAAGACTCGTTGTGAAATGGACTAGCGAAAAGTGTTCACCTCGCGGGTCTCGTCAGGGACAAGCTGATTGGGTCGTAACCAGCGATGCGGACACAACTACACTAGCTCAGTCGCTCCACGTTCGCTTCCTACCTTGCGGCGCAAAATCGCACCTAAAACCTTCCTAATCTCAGCTGTTTTTCGTGCCATGCTCAACTCTGTAGGTTTGCTCGATCTGATTCAAAGGTCTTCGGTTGGATGGGTAAGTCAGCGGCACGTGCTTCATCCATTACGCCAGCGTCGAGATTCACCTGATCATTTCCACCAAGTGAACTGTATTGATCCCGCAGTTTTCTAAGATCTCTTGATGCCATCTTATCCAGGCCCAAAGTCGCGTTTTGTGCCGCCTCGGTGGCTCGAATCAGCTCATCAATCTTGAGATGCAAAATGTCATTGTCGCGGTTTTGAGTGTTCTGAATCAGGAACACCATCAGGAATGTGATGATTGTTGTCGACGTGTTAATGATGAGCTGCCAGGTGTCGTTGTAGTGGAAGAATGGCCCGGTCAACCCCCAAACCCCTATTAAAAAGATGGCTAGAAGGAATGTTTTGGAGCTGCCAGCCCAATTGGAAAGCGCTTGGCAGAAGCGTGCGAATTTCATAATTACTAGCTCGGGTTGTGGGTATGAATAGACCACTCAGTGCTCTTGAAATTCTTTCTTACAAATTAACTTTTCGTCGGGCCTTTCCTCTGCGCGTTTCAGAGGTCGCAGGATTGTCTGCATTTGTCTTGATTGTCGCCACGCGTGAAATATCTCTATCCCGTCCGACGCGTCATCTTAACGCTCATCAACTTCGTTGAACTCTCCAGTTCTGCGATCCGTCCTCTGCTCTGAGGGGCTCATAGCAATCGTGCTGCGCAGTCCCGTTGACGTTTTCATCAGAAAGCGAGGGACGACATGAATACTTCAGACAGCAGGGCCGGAGCCCCATCAGATGCACCAGGTGATGGGAAGCCTCAAGATTTTCACCACTTGAAGGAAGACGTTACCGAGGCGCTCGGTGGTGCGAGACAGCAAGCAGATGCGCAATTTGGGCAGTATCGCGATACCGCCGCCGATCAGATCGAGGCATTGGCACAGGGCGCAAAGAGCTTTATCTCGGAAATCGAAGACAAGGACACCCTAGGCATGTCCGATTATCTGACCGACATGGCTGAGTCCATGACCGGTTTGGCGGGTAACCTTCGCGGGAAAAGTGCCGAACAGTTGTTGCACGACGCAGCCGACCTAGCTCGCAGTAATCCGGGCTTGTTCATTGCCGGCAGCATCGCGTTGGGCTTCGGCCTATCGCGATTTCTCAAGGCTGGCAGCTCTACCGCCGCGACCGTTACTGCGAGTCACGATCCGGCGGCGGGCACTTCGACACCGCCTGCAGGAGGATTTGGCGCGCATCGACCTTACGAGACTACCCCTCCATCGTCGTCCGATCCGAACCCCGGATTGGCTACCGGCATCACACCAACTTCCCCGAATGAGTCCGACCATCCGACGGATTTTGCCGGAGCAGTAACGCCCGCTTCTCCAAGCACGAAAGGAGCACTGTGATGAACAGAGAAGATTCAGAACTGCCTGGTTCAAGACCTCTGGCCCAACCTGAAGACGCGTCGGTAGTTGGCCTATTGCGTCAATTATCCCGAGAAGTCCCCGCGTTATTTACCAAAGAGTTAGCGCTCGCCAAAGTCGAGCTTCAGTCCAGCCTCAACACGCTGAAGGCCGGCATCGCCGCCGTGGCGGGGGGCGCGATTGTGTTCCTCGCGGGCTTCATCATCCTGCTGATGTCGGCAGTCTACGGTTTGAGCTTGTTCATGGCACCGTGGCTAGCTGCCCTTATCGTCGGTGTCGTCGTGATGATTATCGGCTTCGCCATGCTGCAATCAGGCAAAAAACAATTCGAGCCGTCCCACTTCAAGCCTGATCGGACACTGGACTCTTTGAATAAAGATCAGGAAGCAATGCGGAGGAAAGTCTCATGAACAGTGAACTGGAAATCGAATCCGAAAAAAGCCCTGAGCAGATAGAGCGCGAGATCGATGCGCAGCGTGCCAGCATCGGCAACATTGTCGACAAGCTCGAAAGTAAGTTCACTCCAGGTCAGATGATTGATCAGGCGTGGGGCATGATGCAGAACAATGGCTCGGCGTTCATCAGCAATCTCGGCACCAGTGTTCGTAATAATCCTGTACCTGCGGTGCTGACTTCGATTGGGCTGCTATGGATGATGATGAGTCAGAACCGCCCGCCGGTTGAACACCCGGTCTATCGCACCGGGCCGGATCAGGATCGGGCGGGGGAATGGGCGGATAGCCTGGCTGAGGGGCTCGACAGTGCGCGTGACGGCCTGCACCAAACCGCCGACACTCTGAAGGAGGGATATCAATCGTTGAAAAACAAGGCTGGCCACCTTGGCCACAACGTTGGCGCCGCCGGCGAAAACCTCAGTCATGCCATGCACGATGCAGGCGACCGGTTGAATCGCAGCACCCAGGTACTGGGACAGCAGTTTAATCAAATGCTCAGAGAGCAGCCGCTGGTTGTCGCAGCGGCAGGTATCGCGTTGGGTGCAGTCATTGGCGCGGCATTGCCCACCACTTCGACTGAGCAGCGCTACATGGGGCGTACCAGTGCGGGGCTGGTAGACAAGGTCAAGAAACAGGCGCAAGAAGGCTACGAGGCGGTGCGTGACACCGTGACGAAAACGACAGAGCAAGCGGACGTTGGCGCAAGGACTGAAGCGACGCAAAACCCTACGCCCACGGCAAGTGCCGATCTTTCTCGTGGATTAGGGACTTCTTGACATCGCTGCAAACGGGAGGCCTATAACAAGGCCTCCTTTTTTTTGATCATGCTCCGTAAAACAGTTCTTCGTCAGACCTTTGGAACCTAATTCGAAACTGGTTGCTCAACCGGGAAATGTTCGGGGTGAGTGAAATGAATGCTTTCAAGAATCAACTGACGCCTGAGCAAGAATCGAGATTACAGGCCTTGGATGCTTGGCATCGTGCAATGGACAACCGACCACTGCGCATGGAATGCCCTGACGCTTATCACGACGAACTTTTGCGATTGTCTGATGAGATGGATCGGTTGGGTATGTTAACTCTGACCGAATGGCGCGACCTGCGAAGAGATGCAGACGAAGCATATCTGCGTGCTGTCGCCGGTGAGGATTATCACTGAGGTCATTCAGCTCATGTCTATCGCCGACGACACCGTTCAATACCTTCGCACCAACGATTTGGTGTTGACCACTGCGGAGTCGTGTACCGCCGGTAAAATTGTGACGCTGTTATCTGAGGTCGAAGGCAGCGGTAACTTCATAGAGTGTGGATACGTAGTGTATTCGCCACAGGCGAAACAACGCTTGTTGCATGTCAACCCGCATACCATCGAAACGTTCAACCTCACCAGCGTGGAAGTGGCGCGGGAGATGGCGATGGGCGCATTGCGTGATAGCACCGCTAATGCTGCAATCGCTACAACCGGGATTCTCGGCCCGGACGATTTAGACGGTATTCCTGCTGGCACGATCTGCTTTGCTTGGGCCTTCCAAATGGCTGATGGGTGTTACGTGTTCAGTTACCAGCATCGGTTTTCCGGCGGACGCTGCGAAGTACAGACCCAGGCCACTGAATATGCTTTGCAGTGCTTGGCGCATTTCCATGAGCGTGTCCTGCAGGGTGAGAAAGGTGAACACTGATGAGCGATGATCGCGACCATCCGGAATTGCGCAGCCGTAGTTATCCCATACGCGAAGACATGGCCTATCAGTTGAAAGTTTGGCGCTTCGAGCGAGTTGGCTGGTACGTGCTGGTGTTAGTCGTGGTGCTCGCACTGGTGGGGCTTTTCTCCAGGGGTTTGATTAGTTCACGAGAAGTACGCAGCGACGTCGGCAAGATCAGGGTGGAATATGAGATGTTCCATCGCAATGGATCCACCAACTCAATGAAAGTCAGTGTGAACGCAACGCCCGACACGGCAGTGGAACTGGAGCTGGCAGGTCAGTTGCTGGAAGGGTTCAGTATAGAAACTCTACAACCAGAACCTCTGCGCTCAAGAAGTTCTTCACAGGGCATCAGGCTGTGGCTACAGACCGACCTCGATGGTCAAGCGAAGTTATATATCACCCTGCGAGGGGATGGCCTCGGCTTCTACCGCAGTCAAATCTTTTCACCGGGTACCAACGGCATAAAGCTTGTGCAGTTCATCTTCCCTTAGGTGATTTATGGATTCAGTTTTGCGTGCAGGTGCCATGTATGTGGCCCTCTTGGTGCTCTTCAAGATCGCTGGACGGCGCTCCTTGGCGGAACTGACCACCTTCGATTTCATTCTTTTACTGATGATCGGTGAGGCGACTCAGCAAGCCCTGCTGGGCGATGATTTTTCGCTCACTAATTCTGTGATCGTCATCGTCACCCTTGTCGCCATCGACGTTGGCCTGTCCCTGCTCAAGCGGCGCTCGCGGTGGATGTCACGGCTGATTGATGGCGAGCCGACCATAATCGTCGAGAACGGAAAACTGCTCCACGAACGCCTTCGTCGTGCGCGATTGTTAGAAGCGGATGTGATGGAGGCTGCACGTTCCAGCCAAGGTATCGAGAAGCTGGAAGAGATCAAGTTCGCAATTCTAGAGCGCAACGGCAAGATCTCAGTCATCGCCCAGGAAGACTGACTCGCGAGAGTCGATATGTACTGGCGGAATTACTTGAACACCCTTGGATTCGTGGGGCCTAAGCAATATCAATCTGAGGAGGGCTTGGCCATGTCGGAAGCTACCAGCTATTTCGCAATTGCCGTCGCAGTGATCATTTTGCTCGTTGATCTTTGGGCCATCGTAAGCGTGTTTCGCAGCGACAAGACGGTGGGAGTCAAAGCCGGTTGGGCTTTTGGGCTCATCATTTTCCCAGTCATTGGTTTAATCGTTTGGGGTGTTGCAGGGCCGCGCGGAATCAAAGAAGGCCCATCGTCGCCTGAACACAGCAAAGGGTAAGCAGCATCCGTTGGTCGCTAGTGCAGAAGGTTTTTGAAATTAACCCAGACGCATTTGCTTCAGATGAATGTGGGTTGGCATTCGGTATCTTACCGAGTGAACTGCAGCCCTGATTCGCCTGAGGAGAATGTCATGTTCCTACATAACAAACGACTTCAATACACCGTGCGAGTTGCCCAGCCAAACCCTGGGTTAGCAAATTTATTACTGGAACAGTTTGGGGGAGCTCAGGGCGAGCTTGCAGCGGCCTCCCGCTACTTCACCCAAGCGTTGGCAGAAGATGATCCAGGCAGAAAGGATCTGCTGATGGACATCGCCACCGAAGAACTCAGTCACCTTGAGATCGTCGGGTCGATCATCGTGATGTTAAACAAGGGTGCTAAAGGACAAATGGCTGAAGGTGTGGAGGAAGAAGGAGAGCTGTATCGCGCCATTAATGGTGCCGGCAACGACTCTCACATCACCAGTCTGTTGTACGGCGCCGGTGCTCCGTTGACTAACTCGGCGGGCGTGCCTTGGTCGGCAGCTTACGTCGACACCATCGGCGAACCGACAGCAGACATGCGCTCAAATATCGCCGCTGAGGCGAGAGCGAAAATTGTCTATGAACGGTTGATGAATGTTACCGATGATCCGGGTGTGAAAGAGGCCCTAGGATTTCTGATGACGCGTGAAATCGCCCACCAGCTATCTTTCGAAAAAGCACTGCACGCCATCCAGCCAAATTTCCCTCAGGGCAAACTGTCGGGCATGCCGGAGTTCACCAACGTCTACTTCAACATGTCACAGGGCGAAGGCAGCACTCGCGGCCCTTGGAACGAAGGGGACGATTGGGACTTTGTGGAAGATCCGGCGCCTGCAGTGGATGGTGGGGACGGCACCGCCTCTGTGCAATTGAGCGCTGAGGACGAGGCGCTGCTCATGGATATGAAAGCCAGGACGATGTCCGACCCAGACAGCAATCCGATCACAGGGGCGGACTTAGGGGCGGGGGTACAAGGCGAACCTCAACCTTGAAGAGCAGCCGCACGCCCTCCGGCGTGCGGTCTTTCATCTCATTCAGAGAGGAACCACAGCATGGTTAACAAAAAATCAGCGCGTCGGAATTTAACTGGCCCTGAGATGCTCTTTGCCACCAGTGTCGCTTTTGAACGTGACGCACAGCGCGTATCCCAGCAGTTCCGCCGGTCGCTTTCCGGATTTGCTGAAAAGCACGACTTAAGAAAATAGGAGGTTCCCATGCCCGAGCCTTTGACCTCATCCGGCGCACCACTTCGCTCCTGGTTTGCGCGGTTCTCAGGATCTGGATGGGGCGGACGCGCCTTCTGGTCAATTCTGATTGGCGTGACAGTGTTCTTGCTCATCAGCGGGTACGGCGCCTTCGTCGGTGCCAATAAAGAAAATCTGCACTTCGCATTTCTCGGTGGCATGGCAGGTTTCGCTGCGACGGCCATAGGAGCTGTCGTAGCGATTGCGTTACGAGACATCGCGGCCCGCACACAAGACATCATGCTGGGCTTCGCCGCCGGTATGATGCTGGCCGCCAGTTCGTTCTCGCTCATTCTCCCTGGGATCGAAGCGGCCCAGACCCTTTGCAGAAACCAGTTACTCGCAGCATGTGTAGTTGTTGCGGGATTAGGACTGGGCGTAGCGTTGATGGTTGGCCTTGATCGTTTCGTCCCTCACGAACACGAGAAAAGCGGACGACGGGGGCCGGACGCGCAACGTATCAATCGTGTGTGGTTGTTCGTCCTTGCAATCACTCTGCATAACCTACCGGAAGGCATGGCTATTGGAGTGAGCTTCGCCAATGGAGATATGAAGGTCGGACTGCCGCTGACCACTGCCATCGCCATCCAAGACATACCCGAAGGTTTGGCCGTCGCCCTAGCGTTACGTGTGACAGGCATCTCAGCGCTTCGTGCAGCGCTCATTGCAGTAGGCTCAGGGTTGATGGAACCCATAGGCGCTATCGTCGGCTTGGGGATTTCCAACAGCTTCGCATTGGGATATCCCATAGCTCTCGGTTTAGCGGCTGGTGCGATGATTTTTGTGGTGTCCCATGAGGTCATTCCCGAGACTCATCGCAATGGTCATGAGACCCCCGCGACCTTGGGACTGATGCTTGGCTTCGGAGTGATGATGTTTCTCGATACTGCTTTGGGTTAGCAACGGGCCTTTTGTCCGCCCCCCTTAAAATATTCGGAACACGTCTCAAATGAGGTTGGTCAGTCTTCATGCACGGCAAGTTTTGCATGCATGTTGATCCCATGCGTACGCCCATCAGGCGACGCCAATACTGACCAGAAGGAAGATTGCAAATGGCTAGAAAAACTGTCGAAGACTTGTTTATCCATGAACTCTCTGACGTTTACAGTGCGGAAAAACAAATTACCAAAGCATTGCCGCGCTTGGCGAAAGCAGCGACTAATCCACTGTTGGCGGACGCGTTTACGTCCCACTTGGAGGAGACCCATGGGCAGATTGAGCGCATTGATCAGCTGGTCGAGCTAACCGGTATAAAGCTCAAGCGTATGAAGTGCGTGGCCATGGAGGGACTTGTCGAAGAGTCGAAAGAGCTGCTGGAAGAAATCGACAAAGGAGCTGTGCTCGACGCCGCACTAATCGGTGCGGCTCAAAAAGTGGAGCACTATGAAATTGCTGCCTACGGCACCCTGATAGCGATGGCCAAGCATCTCAAACTTGATGACGCTGCCGCTCTATTGGCCGCAACGCTCGTTGAAGAAAAAGGTGCTGACGAGAAGCTGAGCAAGATCGCAGAGCAGGGCGGTAATCAAGCTGCGACCTTGGAAAAGAAACGTTAAATAAGCGACTTCTGAGTAATCGATCACTCGGTGACGGTGGGAGCTCCGCCACCGAGCCTCATTCAATTCGAGACCTCTACTACGCATTTGAATGGCGAGTCCGTGCCCGTCCAATGTGCTACAGGTTACTCAATGAGGCTGTCAGCCCTACGCTTCCGTCCAGACTAATGCTGCAGTCTCACGCCATTTCACTTCTGTCACTCCGAACCGTTCCGCCTGAGGTTTCGACATGACCTTCAACGGCGGTTTTCCAGGTTTGGGAATCGGTACCAGACCGGCGTCGCAACTCGCCCAGTGCCACGCATCAACATTGCGCATTGTCTTAACGCGGATGACGAATGACATTGGTTTCCCGTGTAGTTTGTACTCGATAACGAATATATCTGTCTGGCTCATGAACTCCTCCTTACGCTCGTAGGCAAAAGAGTGATGCTCACAGAAAAAATTCCAACGTTTTTTGATCGCTTTTGAGGGGTTTCTTTGCCTGGATCTCAACGCTCGAAATTGCTCGTTTTTTGGTGGCGTTCCCCTGAACAGGGGCGCTCTAGAGCGGTCAGAACGATGCACAAGTCTTTATCAAGAAGATTTTTAAGGTTCGGCGTGCCGGTGTAACGTTTCAGCGCCTGGAGCTGAAATGCCTTGTCGAATAATGCTTTTGCGAATCTTTGACTACTGCCCCATTTGGACAACAATCAATGAACCCTGCTCCTAGGACGAACACCATGATCTCCGCTCTTGAGCTCCGACATATTATTGAGTGCGGCTTCCTACCACTGTCGTGCTCATGCACGTTGAATGTGGATGGTTCGCTAATGATCAAGGTTATAGAGCCATCTTCTGGCAGTGTTGAACTGTTGGTGACAGGGGTGTCGGCGGCACCGCTGACTACAAGTCGCTCAATTGCCAATCTGATTGGTGAGCTTCGCAGTGAGATGTCTGCACGCAAAGTCAGTTTTGGATCGAGTGAGTGCAGAGCTCAAGGGAATTGAGAGAATAGATGCGGGAGTAGGGGCCAAAACACGATTTTTGATGTCAAACTGATATCGGAACATAATATGGTTTCATTTCCATTGAGCCGATCTCGTATCCTCCGAAAGAACACAGCAACTTGAGCAAGCACTTTTAGCGGTTATCGCATCGGCGTCAAAGATGGGAGTCAGCCGGGAAGCTTTGTGCGCAGAAGCGGTTGGCGGCCTGATGGCAGATCGTTACTGGCGGTGGTTACTCACGGAGCGCAAACACGGCGCCGCTGATGAGATAGAGGAAGCTTTAACCAAGCTTCTGATGAGGGGGGCAACCAAGTCGACCCCGGTCTACCTCGCATCTACAATGCCTTAAAATCAGGCTTTGTGAATCGCGATGCCAGGCTGCAATAGCGCCGCCATAGCGATAACGAAATCATCCAGTGACCATGGTTTGTGCAGATAAATGGTAGAAGCTGGGATAGCCTCAGGGTCTATTAGGTATCCAGAGGTCAGGATTGCCGCAATTGATGGCCATCGACTACCTACCATTTCGATAAATTCGATACCCTGTATCTGGCCAGGTACGCCGTGGTCTGCGATCACTAGACGGCATTGTTCATGAGTTTGGAGCAGATAGGTTAAGGCGTCATCTGCAGTCTGGAACGAGATTGCCTTCCCTCCGACTTCCGATACGATTTCTGCCATTAACTCTCGCAATGTAGGGTCGTCCTCGATGACGATCACCTTTCCCTCGATTGGCAAAAAACCTTCCCATTGGACGATCAATCAAAGATTCCTTAGCTGGGCACACGTGGCCGGCGTCTAATGAGTCAGTGCCTGAGTGTATGCGCGTTTCAGTATTTTGTGGTTCTCCTTGCAACGTTTTTGATGACCCAGGTCACAGGAAGACTCCAGCATGTAACGACCTGAGGTTTCAGAATTGACCGAGGCAGGCTTACGGTTGCCACTTTCATGTCGACCTCATATGAAGAAGGACGAGAGTTTTCGGTGAGGCACCGAGCCTTCTCGTCCTCTCCACTTATCGACAGATTTAGGTAGTCAGCACCGTCGCGCTTCCGTCGGTTTCCGGCAAAGCGATGTGGTTATCGCCAGGTGTCAGGATGACTTTTCGGCAGTCCTCTTCTTTTTTATCAAAGATTTTATATCCCTCAGCGGCCTGTTCCAGTGACATGCGATGGCTGATGATGACTTCTGGTGCGAGACGACCTGTCTCAATGTGATCCAGGAGCTCGGGTAGGAAACGGTGCACATGGGTCTGCCCCATTTTGAAGGTCAGCCCCTTGTCGAATGCGTCTCCGAACAGGAAGCCATGGATGAACCCTGAATAAACGCCAGGGACACTGACGATGCCGCCGCGTCGAACGGCGGCGATGCACTGACGTAAAGCCTTGCCGCTGCTGCCCTCAAGCTTGAGTGTTGCGAGAACTGTTTCCGTCGTACTACCTTTTGCTTCAAACCCTACCGCATCTACGACGCCATCAACTCCCCGCATTCCTTTGGTTTGCCGAATGATCGTATCTGCAGGATCGTCGTCTTCATCGAAATTGATCGGAATTACACCATACGTTTTCTGCGCGTAAGCCAAGCGGTAAGGATGGTGATCGACCATGAAAATTTGGTCGGCACCGAGCATCCTTGCACAGGCCGCGCTCAACAAACCGACGGGCCCTGCACCATAAATTGCGATGCTGGAACCATTACCAATCCCCGCGTTAGTTACAGCCTGATACGCCGTGGGAAGGATGTCTGAAAGGAAAAGAACCTTTTCATCCGACAGTGTCCCCGGCACCTTAAACGGCCCGGTGTTGGCTTTCGGCACGCGCACGTATTCGGCCTGCCCGCCAGGAACGCCGCCGTACATATGACTGAAGCCGAACAGCGCGGCTCCTGGTGGTATCGCCTTTTTATTTATGATCGCTCCGCGCCCTGTATTTGTTGTTTCGCAGGCCGCGAACAGATCCATTGCGCAGAAGAAACAGCTGCCGCAGGCGATCACAAAGGGAATTACCACGCGGTCGCCGGGTTGCACTGCGGTAACCGCTGAGCCTGCCTCTTCAACGATCCCCATGAACTCATGCCCGAAGATATCGCCATGCTCGACAGTCGGAATCTTGCCCCGATAGAGATGGAGGTCAGATCCGCATATCGCCGTCGCGGTAACCCGAAGAATGATGTCATCACTTTCCTCGATAACCGGATCGGGAACCGTGTCGACTTTGACGCTGTGCGCGCCGTGATAGGTGAGTGCTCTCATGACGTCTTACCTACTTCAGCTGGATGGTAAGTGGGAGAGAAGGATCGAAGAAAGTAAGTTCAGAGTGATATCGACGCAAATGACTAGCGGTCGCATATGTAGGCACGCTCGTAATTTTTTAAACCTAATGGAGCGCAAGTAGGTCGACTGCAGGAGCCATTAACTCAGTCAGTCGGAGGTGTCGTTAATGATCGGTGTTGTCATACCTGCCCACGATGAAGAGCACCACATTGCAGCGTGTCTAACATCAGTTCAGTTCGCGGCTGAGCATCCTGCATTGGCGGGCCAGCCAGTCTCCGTAGTCGTCGTTTTAGATGATTGCTCTGATCAGACCGGACAGATCGTTGCAGCACACGGTGTCAGCGGGATCGAGGTTTCTTTCCAGAACGTGGGCAAGGCGAGAGCAACCGGTGCAGATCATCTTCTGGCCGCTGGCGCGAAGTGGCTTGCTTTCACCGATGCCGACACCGTTGTGCCACATGATTGGCTGGCGCGTCAGATTGGGTTCAAGGCTGATGCAGTTTGTGGAACAGTCGAGGTGGATAGCTGGAATATCCATGGAGACCTGGTTCGCTCAAAGTACACGGAGCTTTACCAGTTCATCGAGAATCACCGGCACATCCACGGAGCTAACCTTGGCTTGAGTGCCGATGCCTATCGGAACGCAGGTGGGTTCCAGCATCTCACTGCACACGAAGATGTCCATTTGGTCGCTGACCTTAAGAGGATCGGTGCTCATATCGTTTGGACAGCAACGAATCCGGTCATCACCAGCGCCCGTAAGGATTACAAATGTCGTGGAGGGTTTGGAGAGTATCTGGTCAATCTGGGTGCCTCACTGGGATTGCCTGCGCTTGATCCACAGGCAAGCGCCGGCGTCTCTCTTTAAAAAAGCGCCGTCTGCAGGAGGGAGCAATTTGGAGTACATCGATTACCTGCAATGGCCAGCCATGGTAGTGACGGTAGCCTCAGCCTGGTTCATCGGGTCGCAACGAGCGTACCGTCGCATGATTGCCTTTTGGGGATTTATCACCAGTAATGCGCTTTGGGTGATCTGGGGGCTTCACGCTGATGCCTACGCCCTGATCCTGCTCGAATGCATACTTTTGGGGATGAATGCCCGAGGCTTCAGGAAGAACTTCAATGCTTCCGAGCCATCAACATAAGACATGTAGCTCGAATGACATCATCCTTCGTAGCTAGAAGCGATTACGGATTAGTGTATTGAGAGATCACTATTCACGCAGGAACTCGAGTATTTCTCGCGCAAGCTCGTCGGGCACTTCCTCCGCCATGTGATGCCCACAGTCGAGCCCACGACCACGTTGTCGTGTTGTCCATGGTTCCCACACGCCTAAAACATCGCCGTACAGAAGCTCAAGATCATCACGTAGCGACCATAAAATCATTGTCGGGCACTCGACCCTGCGGCTCTCGCGACGGTCGACTTCATCGTGAGTACGGTCTATTCCAAGGCCTGCTCGATAATCTTCGACCATGCCATGAACGGTCGCTGGATCATGGATGGCTGCTTGATAGTCTCTGTAGGCGTCTGCACCCATCGCCTCGGCTGTGCCGCCGTACCATCGATCAGGGTCGGCCAGGATTGCCTGCTCCGGTTTTTCGAGTTGCCCGAAGAAGAACCAATGCCACCATTGCGTCGCGAACTGGGCGTTGCAGCGCTCGAGAGCTTCAAGTATCGGTACACCGTCCAATATGCCGAGATGTGTAACGGCTTCGGGATGATCCATAGCCATGCGAAAGGCGGTGTAACTACCTCGATCATGACCAATCACGGCAAACCGCTGATAACCCAGATGTCGCATTAGGGCGATGCAATCCCGGGCCTTGGCGCGCTTGGAGGAGCCTGCATGATCGGACGTATCCTCAGGCTTTGATGACTGGCCAAAGCCTCTTAGATCAGGGCAGACAACATAATGATTTTTTGCCAAGAGTGGAGCAACGCGATGCCAGGTCGCATGAGTCCTAGGATGTCCATGGAGTAATAAGACGGGAGAGCCGCTCCCACCATGCCTGACTCTGAGGGTTGCCTCTGGGAGTTTTACGATATCGAGCGAAAAGTTATCGAACATTCCAATGCCCTTGGCGGTGTCCACTGCTCTTCAATAAGCAATGACCCTGCTGGCTGACTATGTTTCATTGGGGCTTGAGTTTTTCTTGAGCCCTCGAAGGTTCATCAGGAAAAGACAAATCTGTAATACGATCAATGCATACGCGCCTGCGTAAAATCCCCAAATCACCCACAACACGTTGCTCACACTGAAGCATACAAATCCGATCATCCGCCGTCCTGGCCGCTGCGACCCGATTAGCCATGCGGCGAGAACGGTAACAACCATCGCGGGCCATTGAATCCAATCCAGATAAGCCAAATCATCCCCCCGTTACAGTTCAGCGCAACAAATCTCTTATCGATATAACCCTAACCAATCGGGCTTTTGATGGTTGGATGGGGTTTTCAGCAAGGATGACGCTGACCATTGGGATGGGTTGTGACGACCACGGATATCAATGACCAGCCCTCGTGAAGCTTTAGGTTTGCTTCGTTGGCTGATAGCGATTCCATGACTTGGATTGTGTCGGAAATATGCATTTCGTCTTTCTCAAATCGTAAGGTTCAACCATTAGGCGTCGAGCATGAATAAGGGTTCCCTTATCACGGCGTCGCACAGCCGGATCATTCGCGATAGCGCCTGGTCTACATTGAGACCATCGCTTGAGGGTGAACCAGTGAGCAAAATCATCTGCGCACATGACTTACACATCGACCTTCAAGGTGCGAACGAAGCCGGGTTATTCAAATGGCTGCTTGCCAGTTTCCTGATGGGCAAGAGAATCCAGGGGCCAGTTGCCGCCAACGCCTATCAAGTGATCGTCGATAAACATCATCGGGATACGCCGCACAAATTGGCGAGCTGCACTCACCGCCAGCTGGTCATGATGCTTGGTGAGGCTCACTACGTGCGTTACGACGAGACCACCGCGTCGCGGTTGTTGGCATTGGCTAACAAGATGAATGCTGAATATCACGGCAAGGTCAGCAACATCGTCGCGGCAAGCGCAGATCGTAAGGCATTCGAAAAACGGCTATCTGAATTTGAAGGGATAGGGCCGAAAACCATTGAGATTTTTATGAGGGAAGCGGCTGCGGAGCTCTTCGGAACTTCTCCCTAAGTCTCACCAATACTGCCTCCCAATTGCGTGAAGCAAGGAGAAATCATGACAACGCACAGGCTAATAGCGAAGGGCTTGCAGTTGAATGTTTCGGTCTGCGGTCAAGGCTCTCCGCTGCTTTTACTCAATGGTTTGGGTGGTTTGATACGTACCTTCGATCCGCTGCGCGATGAACTTGACGACTTCATGACCATCACGCTGGACGTGCCAGGAGTCGGCAAGTCGCAAATGCCCCGTTGGCCCATTCGCCTGCCAAGCCATGCCGACGTGATTGCCGAGATGCTCCAGCAATTGGGAGTCGACCAAGTCGATGTGTTCGGGGTGAGTTGGGGAGGTGCACTGGCTCAAGAATTCGCTCTTCGTTACCCGAGCATGGTACGCAGGCTGATCCTCGCGGCGACCTCTCCCGGCCCAGTGCTGTTCATGAAGCCTGCTGACGTTATGGATTTTTTCCGCAAGAGTAAAAACGCCAATGTGCGCAAGCAAGATAGCTCCCGCAATCCAATTCACACACTGCTGCGGTTCGGTGTGATGAAAGGCATGCTCTCTGTTAATCCACGAACCTACTATTTCCAGCTCGCAGCCTTGATCGGATGGACAAGCCTGCTTCGGTTGTCCCGGCTGCCTCAACGCACGCTGGTTCTTACCGGCGACTGCGATCCGTTGATACATGCGTACAACGCCCATATCCTGCGCCGCACAATTCGCCGTTCAGAGCTTCGCATTCTGAAGGGGGAGGGGCACTTCTTTGTGGTGACTAGCGCTAGACGAACTGCCGCACTAATGCGCGAATTTCTCTGTCAGCAGCACCATGATGAAGAACAGGAGGTATCCCTCATCGCAAACGACAGGTTGAGGCCATGCCTGCGCTAATCCGAAAGCGTGCCACCGTTAATGCGGCAACCTAAGGTCTCGATACTCCAGGCACGTCCATATTGATCTTGCGCCAGAAAGCCTCGGAGAAGCTGTAAGCCGAGAAGGCAATCAGACCTAGGGCCATCACAATCAATATCAGCCATCCAGCAGGTAGATTCTGCAGAGCGTCGAGCGCTTGTTTCATACCAGGTGGATCCATAGCTTGATAAGTGGAACCGCTAATTGCCAGCAGGAAGGCAATTTCTATGAATACGACTCCACGAGCTATTAGACCGAACCGAGACACTGGCCGGACGTACCGCATGACGTCCTCGTCGGCTTCAAAATATTTCTCGAACGACGCCTTCCATCCTTTGATGATGTGAGCAATTCCAACACCAAGCGGAATGAGAGCGATCAGGTACACCAATAAATTCGAGTGATCCCAAGACAGAAGATGCGCTAGCCAGTCTTTGGTCTGCCCTCCAGAATCCCCCGAGCTTCTAATACCGCTAATGAGTAGACCCATTGCAAAAAACGCTAGAGCGGCGTTGACCAAACCTCCGGCAAACAGACCAGTGCGAATCACCACTCCTTTGAGTTCTTTGCCGTGATGATCGACATCTCGCGTAGCTTGCAAGACACGCCAAGCCGAAAATGCGAGCAGACCCGCCACCACAAGTCCAACTAGAAAATATCCGAATGGCTGGTTTAGTAAAGCTTCCAGGCTCTTGTGGCTGTCCTTTGGTTTTGTCGAATCAAGTGCTGCCAGCAGCGCGAAGATACCGATGATCAAATAAAGCACTCCTCGAGCGGCGTATCCTCCCCGAGCGAGTATTACAAGGCTATGTTGCGCGGACATCGGATCTATTCCCGAGAGTAGTACAAAAGCAGACCCCTCTCGTTGGGAGGGGTTCGATACCAAACGAAGACGCACTGACCTGACCGAGAATTTACTGCCCCCCTACAATTGCTTAAACACCGTAACGCTTATTGCCACCTGAAGTAATGCAGTACCGACCGCCTCGTGGCCCGATACAAATGTGTCCCGAAGAACAAGGGCAGGAGGATCCGTATTCTGGAGTCTGTCTCCGGACTGGTTGTACTGGCGAAGGCGACTGTTTTGGTTTAGAGGCGGTGTAGCAATTCGATCCGGTACAAAGGCTTTTGGAAGAAAGCCACTTCGCAGGTTGGCCATCGACGCTTATGCGCACCCAATCATCCCGTTTTTCGAAGACCTGAACCTTGGCTCCCCGGCTCAACTTGGAGATAACTTTTCCGCCTGGTTGATTTCGGATATTTAGCTTGTCTGTGCTTACGTATTGATCAACCGAGGGGGCAGGTGTCGATGATGGAACCGAGGTAGATGAGACCAGAGTATTCGGAGTGGGAGGGGGGCTCGGTTGCACCTGAGCGGGAGGCGTGTCTTTTTTGCCTATCGCCCAAAGGATCGCGAAAAGAATCAGGAGTGGGACAAACCATGACTGGGATTTCTTGCGCATTTCCATTGCTCTCGCTCAGCAAGCACTATCCAGCCTGTCTTTCCAGACCAACCTGGCGTCATAAACCTATTGCGAGCTTAGCCAAACCTCAATTTTCTGCAGCCTACCTAGCCCTAACATCTTGGGTTTCCCCGGATTAGCGTCGTGAGCTATCGCTATCTTTATTCTAGGGATGGAAACCACTCAGATAAGCATCCATGTAGCAGTGACGGATAAGCTACGATAATTTGCTCCTCAATCGCTGAAAAGTGATCACTATGGAAGGAATGCCTAAGGCTCAAAGCCCAGCTGGTGATATGTCGGATGAAGTCGTGACGAGAGAAGCGCTTTTCGATCTGGCTTGGTCGACTCCAATGACCAAAATTAGCTCGCGATATGGAGTCTCCTCCAGCTACCTCACGAAGGTGTATGCCAGCCTGAATATTCCAAGACCGCCCGTTGGCTACTGGGCGCAAATCGCGGTAGGAAAAGCTAAAGCTCGCCCGGTCTTGCCTGAGGCTCAACCAGGCGATTCAACTGTTTGGAACAGAAATGAAGCACCGCTTCAGGTTCCGCGATCCTCACCTATAAAACGAAAGCAAATGAGCCGGAAGACACCGCTCAACTCTGACATGCAACCTCGTAGGCACCCACTTTTACTGAGTATTGAAGATCACTTCAAGAAAGTGCGGGAAAGCGAGAACGGCTACGATAGGCCTACAAAGCGTGCGATGGCGGATTTAATAGTAAGCCGCAGTGGGGTCACTCATGCGGTCGACTTCGCAAACCAGTTGTTCCTCGCGTTTATGAAAAAAGGCCTTACGGTTACCTTGAGCGATCCTGCCGAGCGCATGAGCCGCGAACCAGTTGATCATAGGGACAAGTCGTCATCGAGATACGTCTATCCCTCGCTTTGGCAGCCCCAACGTCCGACAGTGGTTCATGTTGGAAGCGTTGTTTTTGGTTTGTCCATTTACGAAATCAGCGAATACGTTGAAGTCAAAAGCGTAGATAAAAGGTTAGTCCGGCTGGGTTCGCGTCCAGAGAGAAAACGCGTTGCCCCCTTCCGAAACGAATGGGTAATGAGCGCCGACATGCCCAGCGGTCGACTGTGCCTTCAAGTTTACTCCCCGTACTATCGGGCAGAGTGGGTTCAGCGCTGGAAGGAAGACAAGCCTGGCGATCTGATCAGTAAGATCCCAAGCATCGTGAAGCTATTGATCGCTGAAGCTCCAGGGCTTGCGGAGAAAGTGAAGCTTGAACGGGAGAAAGCCGACCTCGAGTGGCAAAAGCACCAATTGCAAATGGCGGAATGGAAAAGAAAAGAGGAGGAAAAGCGCCAGCTCAAGGCCATACAGGAAAGTCGCGAGCAACTGGAAGCCGTAATCCAGACGTGGGCAAAAGTGAACAGTATTCACGCATTTTTTGCCGATATCGAAGGGTCAGCACAACGATTGGATGGTGTGTCGAGAGAGGCTGTCATGGAGCGGCTGGCCAACGCGAAGGAATTGATTGGCGACCTTGATGCGTTAAAGCACTTCGCTGACTGGAAACCGCCACTCCTCAAGGGCGGTGAGTAGAACGTCCAGCTTTTACAGTGGGTGGGTGCGCGTGGAGTTAAAATGTGAGTGCGGAAGAATGCAATCGGACTCAAATCGTGACGCTGAGATTTGCCAGCAGCGCTTTTCCTCCCAAAGTCACTCAGCTCCCAAGGGTTTTCCAGCGGGAATGTTCAAGGGCGTCAGACACGCAGCTGCTTTAGCCTCTTGCAGCCGTGTTCGGCGTACGTGGCTGAATCATCATTTGGAGTCGGATAACCTGCTGCTGAAGGAGCCTCTGCGCGCTCTTCAATGAGCAGGCGCTCAGGATCACGAGCGACTTGATAGACTTTTCCTGGTACGCGGCAAGTTGCGTCCATTCGTGGCTCCTCAGGGGCTGACCGACATACTCTCCACCCGGTTTCGTCGGGATCTTTCAAGGGTAGGCATCCACCACAATTGGGCACGTGGTTACCGATCTCATAATCACGCCAGTCCAACATAGCTGCGCCATCAATGCCGAGCGGCTTGTGCTCAATCAGCCAGGCTGCAGCGTTGATAACCTGACCATGCGAAAACGCTACGATGTCTTGGGCGGAATGTTCAGCAAGACGCTCCAGGAAAGACTGAGCTCTAGCTATGAAATCTAGAAATGACTCAGCGCCTTCACCATCCGTAGAACCAGGATCTGCTTTGGCCCAATACGCCTCCACCCATTCGCGCCGATCCGCGACGGTTGTGCTAGTGCAACGCGCGGGTTCAAGGTAAGTGAATTCCTGGATGGGCCATATTTCGAATGGTACTGAAGGGAAATCAGCCACTGTCTGAATTGCAGTTGCTTGGCTCGGGAGAATGGCGAGGCAACGATCAGATCTGGGGCCTGGACGAATGACCCTGCCACTAGGCGCGCTTGTTCGACACCTTTTGGCGTAAGAGGAATGCTCGCGTGATCCAGACTGGCTTTGCCGGCGTTAGCCGCGCTTTCACCGTGCCTGATTAGCCTGACATGCTTCATCGAAGACTCTCACAGGCTGGTACGCAGCGCGTTCCATCCATTGCTGATATTGGCGGCTTATGAGATAGGGCCAACGGATCGTTGCCCCAACGATATCAGAACGCTTTGGTCAGCGGTCTGCATAGGCAGTGCAGAGCCTCTGAGCATACCGACAGCACTGTAGTGAGAAAACTATTCCTTGTGCCAGTAACGCTGCACAGTGGAGGCAGGTAAACCGAGCTTGATCACGGTCTCACGCTGAGTCATGCCCGCGACCTTGCACTCTCGCACAGCAGCCAGTTTTTCCTGAGAAACCTGAGCTCCGGAAGGTCTACGCACCAGCTTGCCATTTTCTATTTGGCTTGCGAAGTCGGCTAGAAAACGTGGCGAAGAAAACTCGCGTACTTCCGTTTTTACTTGGGCCAGTAACTCATTAGGCGATATTTTTTCGCGAAGACTTGTTGCGAGTACCAGCAACGAGATTGTTCTGAGGTCAAGGATCTCTGCTACGGATTCGAGCGTTTCAAGCGATGCGCTGACTTTACCGTTTTCAAGGTTATTCACGTGAGTGGGGTCGATGCCAGTCGAAAAATCCTCTGCTTTCAGATCACGTGCACGTCTGAGAACGCGTAGGACAGCGGCAAGTGAGTCCCTAGCAAGCATTGGAATCTCCAAATGCGAGGATAAGGCCACATTGCTAAAACCCATTCCATCTAATATATTCAGCTTTGGGTATGGCTGGTTGATATCACCTGCGTATCGCCTACCAGCAGGGAAACGCCAGAGCTCCTCCCAGCAGGGGCTCCCGCGCGCACCTCCCTGATACCGGAACATGGTCACATTTGGGGGTAGCTGTAGATTTCAACTGCTCCAGAACTCTATTACGTGAATAAAAGGTAAATGTTGTAATGAAGTTTGAGTGCCTAAAAGTTTCCGGAACGCTCGACTATGTCCGATCTGTGATGCCCATGAACGGTGGGTATAAAGCCAAGATCAGTATTGATGGATCTAGCATTCCTAATTTGACAATGACCAGTAAGATTTACGAAGAATTAGAGGTTGGCCAAAGTGTGACATTGTATGGGATGTTCAAGAACAGTAGTAAAAAAGAAAAAAATATTGGTGTGATTTATGGTGTTCAAAAAGAAGGTGGTGAGAAAGTGTTCGCTACTTCCTTTAGGCTCATGGTACCAATGATTTTAGCAGGCGCCGCTGCTCTCGCATTCTGCATGGTATTTCTCATCGGCTGGTTTCCTTCTTTATTCGCATTGATCTTCTTATTCGGACAAGATCAAAGCTATATGTATAACGCTACAGTGCTGACAATAGTTGAAGCTGGGTTGGTTGCGTTGTTTTTCCTTTGGCGTGCCTGGGTAATTTTCAGTGCCTCCTCGAGGCCGGAATCGTGGGAAATTATTGCCCCTTCCACGCTGTCGAGTCGATTCAGCAAGTTTCATAAGGAGTAAAGTTCGCGGCTGGCGGGAAAAGCGAAATTATTGGCCCACACATTCGCTAGAAACTGAACTCAGGCAAATCCCGGCGCGCATAAGCATTATGCAAGCGGAGCGCGCAGGCGTGCAGGATGAGAGCCCGAAGGGCCGAGACGCGGTTTGCCGTGGCTCGGTTCACGCCAGCCATCCGCCGAAGGCGGCACGCCATAACTACCGCCAGCGTTGTAAAGGGGGGCTGAAATGACCTGCGATTTGCTCTGCAAGCGTGAGAGAACTAGGCGGAGAGCTCTGTGGGCGCTTGTAAGCTTTCGTCCAGGTGACCCCACTGCATCTGAGCTCCTTACCATCCTTGATGAGCTCGACATCCAAGAGCGATACGACACCCCTTGTCGCGATAAGCCACTCGAACTCATTGAGGTTCGTAACTCTGTCTCGGTGAGGCGTCATAACTCCGGAATCGACATCATCTTGGAGCAGACTATTCCGCAGCCTTGGAGGGAGCGTTTCCATCAGGCACGTATCGGGGCGACCAGGTTGGTTGATGCCTATTACGCTACAGACTGGGATAAATTCCTGGCGGGTTGGGAAGCAGAGATGCAGCACTTGGAGCAGCATAGGGCCGCAAGACATCAGTAAAATGACTGAGCGGGTGAGGGCATGGGACAAAAGGATGACACGGTGTACTGCGATATCCAGATGCCGCTAGCCCAGGGGCGAGAGCTTCTGGAGTTGGTGAATGCACTGCGAGAATCGAAAGCACATTCAGGTCTCGATAGGGTCTTCGAACACATGCAGCACGAGCTCAGTACATCCATTGATATCATCGAGAATCCACCATCTTGGGGCCCTTGGTGCCAATTAGGAGGCCAGTAGAGCCTTCAGATATCTGCATCCCAAGAATCCTTAGTCGAGATAGGTCTAGTCGCCGAACATCTCGTTGAGCTCCTTATCAGCGCGCCCCAAGGATTTCATCGTGATGTTGCCTGCGTCATTTTCACCGACGTGCCAGAGCGAAAATTTCGGAAGGTTTAGCCAGGCCGGTGGCTTCGCATCAACTGGAAAAGCCGAGCGGGTATGATAGGTTGCTGCACCGTCGATTATCGACACCAGCGCAATACCATGCACCCTTGCGTATTGTATAGCTCCGGATTGAAACCCTGTTATGGTGAACAGCATTCCTTTATGGGCGCCCACAGATCTCACCTTGTCGTGCAATACCTGAACTAGCTCTCGCTCGACTGCGTTACGGTATTTTTTGCACTCAATCAGCACGATGAATTCGGCCCCTGCAAAAGCCTGGAATTTCGCCAGCACGTCGATCTGGTAGGTTGAGTCGTAGGCCTCGACCTTCACGTCGTGCTTCACCTCCAGCGATGTCAGTTCACCTCCGTGTTTGAGGATCCAGTCTCTGACCAAGAACTCGAATTCAGTGGCGGTAATTTCGAGGTTGGGATTCGCCATTGGTGGGAACATTCTTTTCCTCATCGTTCAGTCGAATTGGCAGTGTGCGATAGGTGCGCAGGGCTCGGGGTAGCAGCACTTAAGACTGTCGAATCCTCAAAATGGAAGCGGTGATGGCTTGAGCATTTGCGTCCAGCGCTTCCATGGCCGACATCGCATGAGCGGCGACGCTTCCCACACCATTTTCTGAAAGCCACTTGGTTATTTCTTCTATTGCTGCACCTAGTGCGTGCTGGTTATGCAGCAGCAATGTCAAGGCGTCCGCCGTGGCGATCTTGTAGTTCAAATTATCTGGCATGGTAGTCTTCCTTGAGATGATGCATGAAGCCTAGTTCATCTCACCGCTGGCTCAAACGGTGCGGGTAGTCGCATAGGTTTGCCCGATGTTTTGGCAGAGCACGACCTGGGCGGACAGGGGGCCAGAAGGCTGCACTCACCGTCTGTGCTTGCCCGCCGTGCTTGGTCTGTGGAGCACGCAATGGGTAAAGCTTATCTACCCGAGCTTCAGGTTTGCGTACGCAGCCAAGCCTCCACTTTTTGCCATCGGCCAACCTCGGAAAGCTTCGACCTTCCTGTATCTAGAATCTCAATCAGTCGCTCTCTCTCCGCACGAGAGGGAAACCAATCATCAATCTCGACGCTGCAGTGGTTGGACTCGCTCAATGCCCATCTCACGATCATGTCCGCAGCGGCTCTGTAGTGATCTGCCATGAACAGGCGATGGCCGTCCACAGACCAACCGCGCTTCGCTAGCTCATCGGTCACGTCGATGATGCCAAGGTCGCCAAAGTAGACTGTGGTTTCAGGGTAATGGATCCCTGCCAACGACACCTTTGCCACGCCGGATTCTCGATCAAAATAGGAAAGGAAATGCCATCCGCCAGTAGTGCCTCCAGGATGTGGAAAATTGATGGCGGCCTTGCCTGTTATGTAGTTTTCGCGGGATGCGCGTTTGAGATCGAAGTCGAAGAGTGGCATGTTCATGAGCCGTAACTCTATCCATTTAGCCTGATCTTATTTTACTGTAAACGTAGCGTTAGCAGAGCGAGATCTGTGACAGCTTGGCCTGAGCTCTAGGTGGACGGTGTAGCAGAGGCCTCAATAGAAGCTTCCTCTTGACGAAAGATTGCTGATGCCTCTGCTCTATAAAGACCGCACTTGATCATTGCATCCACATCGTCGTGCTTACCTAAAAAAGAAGCGCCAAAACCTTCACGTAAAACTTGAGCGAAGCGTGCATCTTCAATCATGGTATCCATATCGCCGGAAATTGTTATTTCTCGTGAGCTCATGTGCTTAATTGCGGATAGAGTAAATGGCTGCAACGGTTCCTCCAATCGATATTCGTGGCGTTGCTTAAGGAGCTCGCTCAATTTAAGAGCGTCGCTCAGCATTTGTTCTGAAATGCCGCGCCTATTGCTTTGCCGAGCCGCAACCAACACATTCGCTTGCATAGATTGAAGGCCCGGTAAGATGAAGTCGCGAAGGATGAAATAGAATTCGAGCTGCCGATTCATTGCCGCATCAGCCGGCTTCCTTAAGCCCTTTATCATTTCACCGGATGCATCAGAGTTGTTGGGAATGCACAGTGCTTTCTGGCTCTCCCTGATATCCTGCTCAAAATAGCCCACCATTTGGTTAGCGATTAATCCCTGCCTGTAGTCTTCTTTCAAGAGATCAAGCAACACGTCCAACTGACTGATGGCTGCGGTGTCAATTTTAAAACTGGCATGTTGCACTTGATGCTCCATGGCGTTTAATGTTCGTTCCACAGGTATCACGCAAAACTGCTGGAAGGAATAGGAGAAGGCGAACGTGCTTTTATCCAACATACCAAGGCAGCTTTCATAGATATCAATCAGTCGGTCATTCAGATTCATATACTCACTGAGGCCTTCAATTGTCGCCTCGTTCACCTGCAATGAGTCCGCCTCGTAAGCAAGATATTTGTGGGCCACGACGAAGCCAATTAAGGCTAAGCAACCCGCTAGTCCGACCCTTAGGATCCATCCCCGAATAAAAATCTTAGGTTTGTACTCAGAGTAGAATGATTCTTGCAGTGAGGCATTCTCGCGGATGATGTTTTCTAATGATCCCCAACCCCAAACTTCCACGGTTCCCTGGCCGGTTAGGGCTCGTTCCTGCGTTAGTTTAAGTGCATGGTTGGTCAGAGAGCGGTCATGCGGGTCGGTTGTGAGAATGAAAAAGCGGTCAATTTTGAAGGGAAAGCTGTTCGTTTCCGATACAGCCTTGTCAACCTGTGCAATTGTTAGCTTTTTGCCAAGGTTGCTGTTTCGGCCTTTACATTGAACGGCGATTAGTGTGCCATCCTTCAGGCGACAAAAGAGGTCAACACCGTCCTGCCGTTGGCCACCACGACCGTACTGGTCGAATCTGCTTGCAAATACACAGCTCATCAGCGCTATTGATAGACGCTCGAACTGTTGCCAGTCTGCGGGTCGATTGTACGTCGCTGCATGTGATGCGGTCATAAATAAATTAACTCCACTGAAGCTATGAAAACTGATGAGGCAGGCTTAAGCCGAGAGTAACTGTGCGCCTGGAGTAGTAATCCCTCTAACGTTTGGCTTTAGCCAGCGTTTCGACCACTTTTTCCAAAAGATCAATCTCACCCTTTTCTAATTTTCTGGCTTCAATAATTTCCGTGGTTTGATTTTTTTCAAGTACGGAGCTTTTGGAGAAGTAGGAGTCGTTTTTTATGAGCTCCATTAGTTTGATGTTTGTGTCTGAGTCTGCGGACAGTCGGAGTAATGCGTTAACCTCTTCTCGCTTCCTTGCAATGGACTCGTAGTAGCGGAATTCATCCATCGCAGACCGATATTGTCGTAGGAAAAAGAACGCAACAAATTCTATGAAAAATAATATGCCGAATTTGGGTGCTAGCAGAAGTAATAAATTACTAGCTTCAGTTGGTATGTTGAGGGTGGCAGTCTGTGTATAAAAGAAAACCAATCCAGAAAATGCAACCAAAACACCTAGTAGCAAGTAGACGCCGGATCGTCCATAAATCCCCTTGGCCAAGCTGCGCGAATTTACAGCGTTAGCGAACAAAAGAGCCGTACCACTCGCATCGGAGGAGTTACTTTTTTCAGGATTGCTTGAATCATTCGAAATATCAGATGATACGATATAGTCTCCGCCGATATTAACTATAGATTGATGTTTCGGATTTTTATTTTTTAAGAGGATCTGAAGTGGAAGGCTTCCAAATATCTGATTAAAAAATACTGGAAAAGCAATCATCAATGTCGTAATTATTAGATCCCAATAGTTGTCTCTAAAGAGGTATCTAACTTCGTCAGGGTCGGCAACTATGAGTAGAGTGAAGCGTAGTGAAAGTATGAATGGAATTATTAGCCAAAGTAATAGCTCAACTGGTTTGGAAACTTGGTATTGCGTTTTTTTATTTTCAAAAGCATGATTCATGTTTTAATTCCAGTTGAGGGTGTGGGGGGAGTAAACGTTTTTTGGTGTGGTCATGTTGTGAGTTTCTGAGGTTGTCTACTAAGGTTTAATTTTTTATCACTGTTTTGTTGAGAGGAGGCTTTTCCGTTTGCTAATGCGCCATTGAATTCATAAACTTAAGAAAGTTAAGCTAGGCGCATGGATGCCTGAGTTAAGTGGTCATTCCCATCTACGATCAGGGAGTCGCGCAGGCATTAGAATTCAGGAGTCAGATATCTATGCATTATTTTGGCTTCCATTGTTGACTAGCAACACGCCATTGAGCAGAAATACACTCCACTCACCCTTAGCTGATGATTGTTTAAGTAGCTCTAGGCCTCTGAGCTTACCTTCTAGTTTTTCCTCTAAGAGGCCTCTGAGAAGCTCAGCTCCCTGTTGTTGCCTTTTTAATGCCTCTATTCGAATACTTTCTTCATGCCGTGTAATATGCTGGTCGGCTGATTCTCTCTGCATCTTGTCGGATGCAGAATCCAATTTTGAGATTGTAGGGGTCAAGCATTCGCGGATCTCGCCGGCTATCTTCACAAGCTGACGGCGAATCCGTGTATAGTTGTTTTCTGAGTAGTTCTCGCTTAGAAGAAGCTCGCATACTTTGGTGGCAGTCATTCTCTCAAATAGCGAAAATACACTGTGGTTGAGGACTTTAAATTTGAAAAAATTTTCAATATTAAATTGTGAATAGTACCCCTGTCCATCTTGGTAGCTACCTGCAGGGTAGTAAAGTTCGTGGCATTGTGGAACTTGTTTAATGAGTGTTTTTAGTTCTTCTCTTTGTTGTACATATAGTTCAAAGCAGTCGTCGGAGTTTTTAATTATTCGAGTTAACTGAATGCCTCGGAGTGTTTCGTCCAAGGCGGCGTCGGGAATGGAGTGGTAACAATCAATGATGACTTCATTGATCCGTTCGAAAATTGCTTGGCGAGTTAGGATTTGGTCGTTTCGGATGTCGGTTACGATATGTGATATATAGGATAGTTCAGCTTTTAGTGACCGGTAGATCATTACATTAAGCATGCTGTGAAGAAGAGGCATGCTCAGCGCGTCGTTGACCTTCTTAAGGCCAGCAACGTCACTGAATTTTCCTTTATTTACGCAGGTGGTTGTCAGGAAACCAGCCAGCTCACCATTTTTTAGAGCTAGTAAATCTTGACTAGAGCCATTTTTGAACATAACTTGATAGAAGTCGTCATGTTGCAGTTTTCCGTAGACTTTGGAAAGGGCTGTAGTTACGGAATCTAAAAGTGCATGATCCGTTAGCTGCACCGGGTGGGGAATAATTTTCTGAAGCTCTGGGTGGTCATTGAATATCGATATGACACTTTGAGGCAAATCGTTCATCAGGCTTCCTTAGCTATGTTGTGTGTCGAATTTATCGGGCCGCGATGCAAATCGTGGTTACGTGTGGAGGCAGGCTGTATTCATATGGTCTACCGTGGTTACAGGGTTCTAAGTCAGAAGCTTTCCATGCTTCTCAAAACGACCTCCTGATGAATCTTAAAGTGACCCACAAGTGATCGTAATTGGCGAGATGCTACCGCCCAAAAGGGCGGCTTTTTTTGCTCTGTCTGGAAATCTAAATTTTTGGCTAACAGCGCTACAGCGACTGAGGTTACTACTCAGATCGCTGCGGCCAATCCATAGGGATCAATGCATTACCAGAGGTACGAGTCCATCGTTCCCTTGTCGCACTCACAAAGCGGGGATCATCAGCGAAGTAGGCGTGTTCGATTAGTAGTACCTGGAGATCCTTTTGGGTCGCCGTTTCTTTAAATAAGAAATTGATGTGCTTGCGCATTGCCATAATCTCTTCGTCTTCACCTGTGATGAAGGTTTCATCTTCACCACGAGTAGGATAGTAGGGGCGGCTTATCTGATCGAAAGCCAGGAAGCCTGGTACTGGCGCTCCTACTTCTTTGAAGAACGATTGCAAGGCAAAAGTGAGGGAAACATGAATCGCTAGACAGTTTTCGTCGGAGCCTAGGTCTATCATTCGCAAGACGGCATTCTGACCCCGTTCAATGACCGCCACTTCGGGTGGGCGTGCATAAAATTCAATGTCTACGTCGAAGCATGGCTCTTTGGTCGGTAGGTCAACGATTGACTTTGTCATTCTCTCCGAGACCTTGCGTTGCGCTCTATCTAAGAGCACCTTCCTGGCAGCATGGTCGACCTTCGCTTCCAGCTCCTCGATCTGAGTACGCAACACATCAAGGCTAACAGCCGCAGTCCGTTGAGCAGGGCTGAGCTCAAGAAAGAGTGAAATTTTTCCTAGCAGGTTCGCACGGTAAGTCGAAGCCGACTCAAACCTTTTGTTTTCTTCGTTTTGCCGCACCCATGTTGCAATCCTCTCATTCACCGCCTTGAGATCGAGATTGATGTCTCTGAGTTCGTCATGAAGCACTTGGTCGTGCTCCACAAGTCGGGGCTTTACGCTTTCGACAGCAACACTTTCTGAGCGGATGATCTGAAGGGTGGCCTGCAAAGCACCTGCAATTAACCTACCCTTCTGGGAAGGCGCATCGCATACCGGACACACTTCACCTATCTTACTAATGTGTTCTGAAAGCTCCAGCTTTTCGTACTGGCGCTGTACTGTGCCTCTAAAGTCTTCCATTTCTGTTAGCACGGTTTGAGTTGCACGCACTTTGCGACGTTGATTGTCCAACAGGCTCAGTAGCTTCCTTCGCTCAGCGTATAAGGCTGGCAGCTCACTTTCGTCAGGATTGACCGAGCGACTTGCAGGGCTTCTTCGAGCTGCATCAAGGGCGGCTTTAAGACCCTCTTCCGTAATTTGCCTGTCCGGGAGAACACTGATCATGCCGCATCGCTGAGCGTCCATCAAAAGCCGCATCGCCACTGTCCTGAACTCACTGTCGGACGCTTTCTGGGTGCGCTGACGGCGCTCTTCCCGATCATATCGTTGGCGCAGTTCACGGAGCTTTCGTTCATGAATCACGGACTCTTCGTCCACAACCCTAAGAAAATAGGGCATCGTTTCAATGATCCCTTTCGCTTCGTCTGCCTGATCTAATCCGTGGAGTAGGGCCTTCTCGTTGTTGATGACTTCTTTGGTCACAAACATATAGGCTGTGGCGTGGCGCACTGACGCACGCCAGCGCTGCACGCCAGCTTCACGCGAGTCTCCGGCAAGATCTCCAATCCCAAAGGCGCGCTCTATGAGTGCCTTCGCTGACTTGAGGGTAGTAGCACCTTCGAACTCACTTATAGTCCGAGGCAGTGGCAGATCTCTGCCGGTGCTAACAAACATGCTTCCGCTACTCTTCTGAGCGAGTGGTGGAACAATGCGGCCCGTGATCATTTCACCACAATCGGAAATCCATTTGACTCCAACAGCGATGCTGTGACGACGTACATACGCTGCGAGCTCGCATTCGCTCGATCCCAGGCAGTAATCGATGGCCTTGATGAGCGTAGATTTTCCAGTACCAGAGGCGCCGGTGATGATGTTTACACCTGGCTCTAGGGTGATTGTTCTCAGTCGACCTTCTTCCCCAAGGAAAAAGATGCTCGCGATGTTCCAGCGACTCATACAGTCAACCCCATCATGTTGAGTGTCGTGCGGGTGCTCCCCGCCATTGCCATCCAATGTCCCAATGACCTGGCACGTTTGAAGGCATTCAGATTAGGAGAGCCAAGCCGATTGATCGCGCTCTTGTTCGTGGATTTCGGCCCTGTCGACACAAGGCCTTGTTCATTGATAGTCAGGAGCTTCGAAAAACAGCCGAACTGGATTGCTTCGGTAACGATTTCTGCCGAGTTATCGATGCGTTCACGGAGATCAATCTGGACGACCGGATTTCTTTGTAGCCACTCGAGAAGCCCGGTCAGGCGGTTCGTCCCGGAGAACGTTTTTTCCAGATCGCCTGATAGTGCAATGGGCAGTGCTGCATAGCAGAGCAACATCTCTGGGCCGCTGGACTTCTCCTGCTCGTAGGCCGATGCGAATGTTGCAAGGATGTAGGAGCAGAACGCAGGATTCGTTTCAGCATAGAGGTCGTGAGCGACTATCAAGACTCATCCTCCAGAAGATCTATATAGTCAGGATGCCAGCCTACTCGACGGTCTATCGAAAGGGTTTGGTAGGTGCCTCGGATATAGAAATGGCGGCTTGGTGTAGAGATGGGTTCCACATTCTTTGGAGCTTCGTCATATGTCCATCTCAGGAGCTTAAGGCCACTTTCTCGCTTAGTCGCTTCGTCTTGATTCTCGCAGTCCAACACCATTTGCTCATGCAAGTCAGACCAGTGTTCGATCAATCGGGAGTCGTATCTGGCGACCTTGAGCTTCATACCGGGATTATCGGAAACCCAGCTAGATCGTTGCTCATGGGATCGCCATTGATCTCGGGTGGAACGTTTCAAGTCAACTTTGCTGCCGTTTACCAAGGAAATCTGCCGCTCAAGGATGCGGTGAGGCAAATGGCCTGGGGGGAACATCGCGTCCTCAAACTCCCAAGACAAGTTGTCCTCTACCAAGTCGCTTTCGATTTCGATCAACATTTGCTGCAGCTCTGTAAACGAGATCGCTCGGTCTCTCATACCGCACAGAGAATGTACTATCTGAAGGCCCCACCACTCGACGAGTCTCTTTACGACACGAGGGCGGTACTCAACAGGTGTAAATTTCAGCTGTTGCCCTATCAAATATTCGATCTTGGTAATATCCGGGCTGTTCGGGAAGATCTCGATTTGATTAAGCAGATTGGAACGAGCCGAATCACTTAACGCCAAGAATGCCTCACATCCTGGCGCGCGATCTGCAAAGGGGAGGATTTTTTTACTGGACGTAGTACGTAGGTCAACGACTCGTTTTGCCTCCTCAATCATCGCCATGAGAAGCGGACGCCTATCAGTGTTTTGTTCACACAATGAAAGCAACGGAGATCCGCTTGGTATCGCTCCAACGGCGATCAAATGGAATTTGGTCGATGCGAGAGAAACATTCGGTAGCGTATCGATCCACACCTTGATCGTCTTCCACAACGCTGTTGAGCTCAGTGAGACGGGGGGTGGCCGTTTAGAGAGAGAATGCTTAAGTTGAATAAGCAGGTGCTCGCCCTTCACTTCCAGTAGCACGTCATCGAGTCGTTCGACGGAAACTGCTGACTCATCCGTGGAATGTCGTAACAGCGACAGCAAGGCGTAGTGGGCTTGGTAGTAAAAGCCTAATGCGGAAGCGCCGGCTTCGTGCCCCGTTGAACCACTTGATAAATCGGCCACCATTCCTTGGCTCCTGTTGTATTCAGTGAAGTCGTTACAGACTTACGCATCGTATGGTAACAGAATGCCACTATTTTGGGGCCGAAGGGACAGAACGTTGCTTGCATGCAGAGTGAAGCCTTCCGGAACTCTAAGTACCTTATAAGCACAAACAAGCTTATAGCTCACGTTTCTAGCTAGTGCCTGCAACGTGAAGAGTTTGTCCTGCTTACCGCAGCGCTATAAATGGCAGGAATATGGACGGCCCTCAGCACACCATCAGCGCGAGTACAGCTCGCCGCTACGATGATGGGCCCTGACAAAAATCGAGACTGGAAAATATTTGTTGAAGCTGTCTTACTATTTAGAATCAGATAGCCATCATCGATAAGGATTTCTCAAATGGCTCGAATTCAAAGAACCAAGCCGACTCTTGACGCCGCGAAATTGCGCGAAAACGCCCTCACATCAATTCGTCTTGGCATGGAAGACTTCGAACGCAGCCAAGGTGGTGAGAATCCCGACCCGGCCAGAGCGCTTTCTTCGATCCGGAACCTCTTTGCTGGGGTTCTGCTGCTTTTCAAGTACAAAATTGCAAGCAGCGTTGATGAGCCAGCCGATGCGGCTGCCCTGATATTTAACCCTCCAGAAATTCTGCCAAGCCCAGACGGCGACGGTGGAGTCACTTGGCAGCCTGTCGGGCGCTTCAGGGACACAACCATCGATGTGGCAACGATCAAAAAGCGTTTTGATGCTTTTGATATCGAGATCGATTGGGAAGTCATCTACAAGCTTCAGTCGTGCCGCAATCACCTGGAGCACCTTCATCCAGCCCATACCTTGGGCGAAGTCGCCGATTTTGTGGCGGAATTATTTCCGATACTTCGAGACTTCATTCGCGATGAGCTTGAGGAAGAACCTGCTGCCATTCTGGGTCAAGCCTGGCAAATCATGCTGCTCCATCACGACTTCGTCGCGGAAATCAAAGAGGAGTGCGACGAGGCCTGGGCGGAAGCTGGAGTTCCTGATGGAATGTACGAGTGGCTGGAGAAATGTAAATGCTCTGAATGCGCTTCCACACTCCTGAAGCCGGATCAGGAGAACATCGATGCTGGTGAGACCGTCGAGTCCGATGACACGCGTTTTTCCGCGATGTGCGTCACGTGCGGCCATCGAGAGCTGATTGCGCCGTTGTTACTGGAAGCACTAGGTAAAGCGCACAGCTATGATCCACGTGATGGCGAAGAACCCACTCTGGAGCGTTGTATCGAGTGTGACCGGGAAGCTTTCGTTGTCGAGCATCAAGCTTGCCTGTGGTGCGCTAGCGAACTGGATTACACCGAATGCGAAGACTGCGGTGAGGCACTAGGACAAGAAGATCAAGATAACGATGGTCGGTGCTCCTATCACGCTTATGCGTATGAAAAATTCATGCGTGAAGATTGATCCTCTCGAAACCTAAAGTACCTCGCCCTTACGCAGTGAGCTGAGATTTCGACAACGATATGGATTATTCAATGCCGACCAAATACTACGTACTGGACATTTCCAAGCTTGAGGTGGGAGACATTCTTCTAACAAGTGTGGGGGCAATTCCCAGTGTCGGTATTCGTAAACTGATCAAAAGTGATTACTCTCATGCCATGCTTTACGTGGGGGGAGGGAGTTATATTCACTCTGACTTAACGGGTGTCCATGCCGACAACCTTCAGCGCCTTTTGCTGGATTCGCCTTGCCGTGCGACCGTGTTGCGAGTAGAGCGGCTGAATCGAAGTAGTATCGTGAGCGAGGTCGTCACGTATGCTCGCCGCAAGGTCGGAACGCAGTATTCCAAGCGAGAGGCTGCTGGAGTTATTGTAAAAAAGCTGAGGAGTGATCTAAAAAACCGACAGTTCTGTTCACGCCTTGTGGCCCTGGCCTTTGCTGAGGCCGCTTTCCCTTTGGTGGCCGACGCCAACTACTGTACGCCTCAGGATATTTTTGAGTCTTCTGTACTCATCGAGGTACCTGAGTGTGTGCGGGAGGCGTCACCAAGCGAAGTCGAATTTGCCAATAGCTTCAATCCACTTGAAGTACAACGACGTGGCACCAATCAGTTCCTCGAGGATGTACGGAAAATTTCCGGGTTGGACATCCAGATGCATGAACAGGTCGCGCAGTGTGTAGTGGATCATCCAGAGTACGACGCCGCCATTTCGGAAGCTTTACAGCGCTCAGGCTATCTTGATTTCTGGAGGTTGGATGTTTCTATCAACCCATGGCGCTATAGCTCTGAAAGCTTTCTGAATCTGGATATCCCCACTGATAAGGTGGTCGAATCCGCTCGATATGAAGTTGGTAGTGCAAAAGAGGCGATTAAACGATTTTCTTTTTGCCATTCACAATATCATGAACTCAATGGGCGGTTCCCGCGCCGTTACTTTCAGCTTGAGCATGAACTCTACACGCTACTGGTTGAACTCCATACGAAGAGGATGGAGTCGGCCCAGTTGGTTATCCGCACACTCGAAGGGAAAGGTTTGTAAGAAAATTTAGCTCGCGCCCATCAAGACTTTTGCAGTCTGGTCGGGTTGCCAGCAGAGAGGGAGGCACAATCATTAGAGAGTCGTGAGCCTGGTTGATCAAGGTTGAGTGTTCCTCGTGCGCGAATTTGGTGTGTCGAATACTGAGAGTGACAGACGGAAGTGGAGGACGCGGCGTGCAGGATGGATGCCTGAAGGGTGCGAAACGCAGGTTTGCCAGGGCTCGGCTCACGAGAGCTACTCCCCGCAAAGGGCACGCACCAAACCGCTCCCGCGTGAACAGCTGAGTCAGGCACCGAGCCAGTTGCCCCTTCGCCACCGCTATCTCTTCACCAGATCTTTGTATCGTTTTCGTGACTCTAGGATCTGATCCCTGAGCTCTTCAGGATCAATCCTCATGCCACCGCGAGGCGTTACCTGGAGCGATTTCAGACTGTTCGCAGCCTTGATGAATTCCCGTTCCTCTGCCTGAACCCACTCGGGCCGCTTGTCTTTCCAAAATAGCCAACCCATTTGCCCGGCCTCATCTTTGATCGGATGCTCAGCAGTATGTGGGAGCGTTAGCCAATGTCCAAGCAAGAAGGTGAGTCGGCTCGCTCTGCAAGCGGAGCGCGCAGACCATGATGGTCGAAGAGCGTAAGGATGGAAGCCCGAAGGGCCGAAACCCGGCGTAGCGGGGCTCGGTTTACGACAGCCGATCCCGAAGGGATACGCCCGACCGCCTTGATTAAAAGGTTACCGAACAGCTCGTTGATCAAATGACCGAGGCACTACACCCAGCGCGCAAAGATCGTATGTCCTGCGCAATGCCTCCTCGTCACCAGACGACACCCTGACATGGGTAAAGATCGTCGACAGAAAGCGTTTCCTTTCACCGTTGCCGAGCTCAGACCAAATCCTTGGCTGTCCTTGTGCATCAGGGATCGCCAGCCGGTCGAGGAGATACTCTTCCAGGCTGTGCAGACGTTGCTGACCATCGACCAGAACCTCGCTGTTCTCCGCCAATGCCCTGCCAGTGCTCGCCGGCTCGCTCCAATCGTTTGTAAGGTAGCTTCCCAAGTCTCCCCCTGACCAAACAGCGCTAATAAAACGTGCCTGCTGGCCTACGTTCCACTCCAATCCGCGCGCCCAAGTGGGTACGGGCATACCCATGACAAATCGTCCAGCCCATGGAAACCTATCGTGAGCGGAGGAGGAGTCAACCAGATACATTTCCCAGTGGCCTACCAGAACATCAATTGGGTAATGACTGACGGTTGTAGCCAGAGCCCGCTGCGGCATCTGGATGCGTAATTCAGACGGTTCGTCGTCGGCATAGCGTTGGAAAATAGAAGTCATGGTACTCACTGGTGGCTACAAATAGGTGGAGGTGCTGGAGCCAACACGGGCGCATCGCCAAGCGTCGACAGTCTCGATGATCAACACATCTCGTTCGATGGAGATGTCGATCTGGTCGCTGTCGACCAGCGCATGTGCGTAGCCCTCTACATATGCTGCTGCTTTATCAAATGCAGAAAGGGTTTCTGAATACTTGATGACGCTGATCAGACGTTGCCAGGCACTGTGCTGGCGTTTGCCCAGGGTCGTCTTGGGAAACGGAATGGCGGCACTCAAACGCTGTGCGTAATCATCGGTTGGTGGGATCAAAGCGGTTCGCTCAACGGGAGTACATACCTATGACAAACGGTTGGTTTTGGAAAACCTTGAGCATGAAGTGATTTTTTTTGGGAGATACAGGTTTGCCCAAGTGCGGCAGCTTGGACTGATGCGTTGAAGGACTGTCACATCAGGCAAGCGGAGCGCGCAGGCACGAAGATGGAAGCCCGGAGGGGCAAGATAGCCATTGAAAATGGCTGGCTTGATTCACGACAGCTGGCCCGAAGGGCGGGCCAAACGCCAGTCTGCAGGAATAAGCCTTCTGACTGAATTTTGCATGCAGTCAGCTTTACTCAAACACCTTATTCCAGTCCCGTTTATTGAGCTCGCTGCATGCGTCTGGTGCGCCACCGAATACACGTCCAGATACCTTCGCCATGGTGGCCTCAGTCGTGTATTGAATTGGAGTCCCATCCTCGCCAATCAGCACCCCCTTGGCACCACTCAGCAGCGCATGACCAGCCACTACATCATGAGCGCTAACAGGGTAAAGCGAGATACCACAAACCCCGTCTCCTGCAGCAACTTTAGCGAGGCGATATGCAATGGATGGCATGGCGTAAAACTCTGCCGGCGCGCACAGCAGGTTATTGATATCGGGCTTGTCAGCAGCTGCAGCGCTAACCATCACGGTGGACGTCTCGGAAAGTTTTTGATCAGAGAGGTCGACGACGATGCGATTGTTATTTCTGAGCAGATGATCCATACCCTTTGCCCAGGCAATGCAGTCAGAGGCGCCGGACGGCGTAACAGGCGCGTGTACTACCCCAAGCACCGGTTTGCCGTCATGGAGCAACCCAACAGATATGGCAGAACCTGCGAGGCCTCTCAAGAAATCACTGGTGCCATCGTTAGGGTCGACGACCCAACAGAATGGATATCCAGTAAGAACATGGCCTGTTTCCTCGCCCCACCAATCGCAATCCACGAGGGCCAGCAGTTCGGCCCGGAGCAGAACCTCAATCTCTACATCAATCTCTGCTTTGTCTCCTGACCCTCTCCGGCCGCCTGGACGTACACATTCCTGTGCCAATAAAACACCCACTCGCTCTACGGATTCGATCACTTGGTGGAGAATGTGCTGCAGCCATTGATTAGTCATGGGGATCTTTCGAGTTAATTAACAGGGGGAGCTGAGACCTCTAGACGAGCGTACACCTACCTTCTAGTCGGAGCTGCGATTCAAGCCATAGATCGAGGTCGAAATTGCGCATTACTAGGCCTACTGGGGCTTTCCATAGGAGTGCTACAACACCTAGCCGTGTGTGCCGTCGGCTCACGACAATACGGCAAGATGAGGCGTCTAGTCAGCGAAGCAGAATTCGACTTGCTGGGAGTTGCGCATTGAGCGATTACTTGATGGCTGAATTGAAGGACGTGGCATCGGAAACTTATCACCTGTCGAAATCATCAGTTTTTTGAGAACGCCCTCTTGGGCTAGATTTGCCAACTCCTCTTGGGTACGAAGGAGCAGATCGCCAACGGACTGTCCAGACTCGGCGCAAAGCGTAACTGTCACCAGTGTCAGAGGGTTCAACCTGAGTGGGCCACTCAAAGCCGTGATCATCTCTAACGTGGGGCTCGACTGGGCACGCTCCAATTTTGAGACATATGTTCGACTGCTGACTTCGGCGAGATTTCTTTGAGTCAGTCCTTTGCCCGCGCGCATCGCTTTAAGCACGGCAGCAAACGCAATTTTGAGCGTCATAAACACGTTCCTGATGAGCCAGTCCTATTTGGCGTGGTTATGCTTCTTCGAGCTGTAGAAACTATAATATGTATGGTCGATAAGAATTAAGGTTTACTTCGGTGTAACTAAATCTTAAGTGGTTCATTAGCTTTGTATAGCTTTGAATAAAGCTATCTCTTTTCTCGCAAATTTCACTTTGTATATCAAGCGATTCTTTGTAAGGGTAAAGATCCCCTTTGTTGAATAGTATGGTAAGTGTGTTTCCGCGTTGGATTGTGTCTTTGTAGACCGAGATTAGATGCTTTTTCTCATTCTCAAAGTTTGATTTGAGAAGCCAGGACAGTTCTCGATACGTTTTTTCAAAGTCGGAAAAATTAAACTCTAAAATTTCATCGTAGAACGGGCGTGCATCTGGCAGGTCAATAGGGAACCCATCTAACACTGACCCGACCTCAAAAAGGTCAGAATTAAAGCTGTCAGGTAGGCTTTCGCAGTAGCCACGAATTCGAGTGAAGGCTAAGTTCTCCATCAGCAGACTTAGCGAGCTTATGTCACGACTACGTCGGTTGTCAGCGGCTAACGAGTTCTCAACAAATTTTTCAAGTTCGATCTTCTTGCGGTGTAACCAGTCAGGGGGAAACCGCAGGGGGTTGTCATCTACAGACTTGTGGTGATTAGGGCAAAGTAGTATCAGGTTGTCGTAGTCATCGATGTTCCCGCTAAAGCCATCCTCACCACGAGGCCCTTTCTTGCTTTGAGCAATTATGTGGGCTGCTTCTGAAATATTTTTGTTATCAATGTCAATATCGCATACCTGCTTCTTGAATACACTTTCAAAGCCCGGGCACATAGCACATCGCCCTGCAGCTCTGGCATACAGCTCCTTAAGAGCTTTTGGCTTAACTGCCATTTCTTGAGTCCTTGCAAAAATCGGTAGACGAATGAGTGTAAATGCATATTTCCGCTTGCGGCAACTTGCTCGAGCGCGATGAGAGAAATGTGACTACGTATAACACGTAAAAAAGTGCGATTTCGCCGCCTTTTGTGCATCTTTCTGTCACCGCGAGTGTGCTAGCTTAAGTGCGAATCTGCAGTGTTGGTCGCCTGGCTCGGCGGCGAGGTCAGCAGATTACACCACAGTTACCAAGGAGGGATGCATGAACTTTGAGTACACCGGATTTCGAGAGATTTTCAACTTTGAGCACCACCTCAACTCTGAGGGGGAGTTTGTCATAGGCCCCTACCGAATCACTGTGAGCAAGGAGCTTATTGGTGGGGATTTTGCTCGGTCATCACGACTCGTCTTTGGTGGTGCCTTCGATTCTTCCGGGTTCAGGAACACCGTCACTGAGGAACCCTCCAGCTTTGGCACTTGGAACGTAACGGCGGCTGTAGCGGAGCACGAGGGGCTAGATCAGGCCTCCGTGCTTTTGCCCGGCAATCCATGGGTGAATGGAGCCTACGACCTATCGGTCATTCTCTCGCTTCTCACTGGTCGCCATGTGTTGGTTGGCAATGCTGCCAGGCCGTACATGCCGGTTTCAGCAGGGCAGGCCGTCACCAGCCAAAACTTCTTCCGTACCCACCCAGTGATCGATTGGGCGCTGCTTCCAGTTCTGCAAGAAGCAGGTGCTGGAGAAGCGATGGAAGCAGTGATGCTCGCAATGACGAATAGCAATGCAGGCGTGAAAATTGCGATGGGATCGGCTGCGCTCGATGGGCTGAACTCCCACTGGTACAGCGCCTCGGGCTCCAACCGCTATACGAAGGACGTAAAAACGGAGGTCAAGGTCGCGGCACAGGCATTTAAGGAGTATCTGGAAAAAGCCGGTGTGAGCCAGGATCTCATTGATGACATCATGCCGCGACTGTCAAACGTTGCGAATGAGTCGGCGCTTGCCAAGCTCGCAGCCTTCTTGAAGGCCGGTGGCATGTATCCGGAAAATCCAGATGAGGGCGCGCCTAAGCGTCTCAAATGGCTGAATGTCCTTCGTAATTCCGTAGCGCATTCAGGCTCGATCAGGTTGGACATCGCAGAAAGTCCTGAGGCGTCCTTCCGGGTAGCCGGCGCTGTCGCACTGCTGCTCCAAGACATCTGCCGGGTTTACATCGCGAAGTACCTGCTCAAGATTGAAGATCAAGGTGTTGATAAAGCGCAACAGGCCGTGATGAGCTTCTTTCTGAACGGGACGTACCACGGTCAAGATATCCTTGCCGAAGACTACGAGACCTTCAGGCAACGACTGATCGACCACTATGAAGAATTTGGCAATCTCGACCTTTAATGACAGGCTTGAGCGGAGAGGGCGAAGTGCTCTCTCCATGCATTGGTAGCGCTAGTTCCAGCAATCCACTTTTCTGGTATCAATCACTCGGCTGTACGAATCTACCTCCCTTAGTGAGAGGCTATGGCTTTCAGGCGCGAGGATTTCGAATTCCTCCCAGATGAACTCATCGGTAGGGAATCCAAGTGGGTGCAGCGGGAGCGCAAGGAGGGGCACCCTCCTTCCGAGGCTGAGCAAGTTCCAGCCAGGTGCTCGCACAGAGGAATTTGGGCTCACTGGATATTTGAGCATTTTGCGCGCCCTCTTCGATGGGTTGGTGCTGACCTTGCGCAGTGCTCGTATTAGCCACTGAAGTCGCGGTGGATGGGAATATCACCCAAATACAGGCTACTGCGCCCGCAACCATGAGAAGTCGCTCTACCGTTTTGACTAACCCTTCGTGTTTTTTCGTCCTTGCATCTTTGTAAATCAGCCACAGCCTCCAGCCGTAGTCCATCACGCTCTGCTGGTGGTGAGCGGTAGTAATGGAGAGATACCTGAAGAAGGTGGAGAACAGACTTCTGATCAGCTTGTCGGTCAGCTTCTCAGGACTCGAGTAAATTCCAAGAGTGATGTTCTCTTCGTTCATGCTCAGCACTGCTGAGCGATACGGCGCCATGAAAACCGTGACAGCTCCCGAAGGAGATTGGTTGAACCACATTGCAGCGTCTTTTTCGAAGAGAGCAGTGGCGATGCTTGAGGGTGTGTTTCGCTTTTTTTCAAGGTGTCGAGGCCTAGCCGCCGGATACCACAAGTCAACTGCAACTGGGCAAGGTATCGGCCCTCAGGCAATTTCCGGTAAGCGTCTGGAACAACTGGATGTAGATAGAAAGAGCCGAAACAGCCAGCTAGCGGTGAGTGCTCTATCTCATCAAAAACAGCCTGGATCCGCTTCACCATCGCTGGCCACATCTGGCGACGTGCCACAGACTCCAAATCATCGAGCTTGATGCGCTCAGCGTACTTCTCAAAAGCTTCCATGCCGCTCCGAAGGAATATTAAGGCGTGATGGGCGATGCCCCCGAATCACGCACGAAGTCCTAGCTTGTCAGTTCATTGGGTTGGTGCGCCGATTATTCTACTTCGACGGCATAGGGATCGTAATGGCGATGTACATACTCGCCTGCTTTTTTCCAAACGATTCGGCCGATCGCGTCATCGTTTGAAATCTGTGCCACGTACTTGACCTGCTCAATTCTGCCGCTAGCTGCAGCTTTTTTCACTACGCGGAGAATAGTGTTACGAACCTCCTTGATCCCATCCTCATTGTTCAAAAGTCTGCTGAATCGGTTACACCACACTGTGTCGACACCACTCAGTTTGAGCCATCCCTGCTCATCAAGGCTGGCGTCAAATTCCTTCCTTTGGGCGGTAGAGGCATTCTTCAAATCGAGGGACATCATTGCTCTGATCACAGTCGAATCCTTGTATGGGACGTTGGCTTCGCATAAGAAAGCCACCTGCAGGGCGGATGGCGCAAGGCCATCTTCCACCGTTGAAGCCGCCTAAGTCCAGCCTCGCAAGCTCATCAAGGGAGGGGTGGAGGTGCAATGCTTTCTGACTCAAGCAACAAGCAGAGCGCGCCAGCGTAGCCGTAGGAGCCAAGATAAGAGCCTGTAGGGCCGAAATCCGGGGAGAGTAAACTCCGTTTAGGCTGGCCGCTCCTGAAGGGATACACCGGTCGCTGGACTAATGGAGGATCTCTAGATCGCGTGGTGATCAAATGATCAAGGCTTCACATCCAGGGCGCAAAGATCAGACGTTTTCGCAACGCCACGTCATCGTCAGAGCAAAATCGAGCATCAGCACAAATCGTCGACAAAAATATCTTCCGTTCTCCATCACTGAGTTCAGACCAGATCCGTGACTGACCTTGAGCATCCCCTTGAAGTAAGCGGAGCGCGCATGCGCGAGGATAGAAGCCGTAGGGCCAATACGCGAGCGGCTCGGTTCACGACAGCCGTCCCGAAGGGCGCGCCCAGAGGTCTAATGGAGGGCTGCCTCAGGATCTATCCGTTCGATGATTGTTACCGTCTGCTAGGTTTGGAGGTTTGCGGCGGGTCAATAAGCTGAGCAAATGTTACGACGTCTGATCAAGATGAGATGATGTCGGACTAACAAAATCCCCGTGGAATTTGATCTTGAGTACAAACATCATTACGAAAGAGGGGCACGACGCTCTTAAGCAGGAGCTCGATTACCTCTGGCGAGAAAAAAGACCTGACACCACTCGTAAGGTGACTTGGGCAGCGTCCCTCGGTGATCGATCAGAAAACGCTGACTATCAATACAATAAGAAATTGCTTCGGGAAATCGATCGTCGGGTGAGGTACCTGCGCAAGAGGCTCGAGGACGTTCGGGTTATCGAATACTCCCCCGAGCAAGAGGGGAAAGTATTTTTTGGGGCTTGGGTGGAGATCGAAAACGAGGCTGGAGAGACCATGAAATTTCGGATCGTTGGATATGACGAAATCTACGGCCGCAACGATTACATCTCCATAGATTCGCCCATGGCGCGTGCTCTTTTGAAAAAAGAGGTGGGGGATGAGGCTGTGGTGCAGACACCAGGTGGAGAAATGCTGTGGTGGATAAATGAGGTCTCATACTCGAAATAGTATGGTTTGTTGAGTATGTGTACTATTGTTTAGGCCCCGCATATAGGGGGATATCTCGAAAATAGTATGCAATCTAGGGTTCTTGGTTGTTCTCGGCGTTTTCCGAACGATCACCCTGCGCCGCTGCTTCGCTGACCGCTTGCGTTACCTGCGGGCGGCGCACATGCCACAGCTCATGGAATTCGGCGCGCATCCGCGCTTCACCTTCAGGGGTGATCAGCGCGGTGCCGGCGGTGCGGGGAGGGCGATAACGGCTCATGGCAACTTCTTGTGGTGACGAAGGCTGGAGTCTATCAACCCTCGCGCAGGACTGTCAGCGGACTCGCATTCAATGCTCGACGCGTACCGAACACGCCGGCACCGCCAATCAGCGCGGCGCCAATCAACGGCAGCATCAGCAGCCATGGATGCGGATGCCATGGCAGATCGAACGCATAGCGATACAACACCAGACTCACCACTTCCGAACCGATGGCCGCGAGCAAACCGCTGACCGCACCGAGCAAGCCGAACTCGATGCGCCGCGCCTTGATCAGCAACTGCCGTTGCGCGCCCAGCGCACGCAGCAGCGCACCTTGGCGAATGCGTTCATCCAGGGTTGCCTGCAAGCCGGAGAACAGCACCGCCATCCCCGCCGCCAACACAAACAACAACACGTATTCCACCGCCAGGGTGACCTGGGCGAGGATGCTGCGCAGCTGTTCGAGCAAGGCTTCGACCTGAAGGATGGTCACCGCCGGGAAGGCTCGCGACAGCTCGACGATCTGCTGATCGTGACCGGGTGCCAGATAGAAACTGGTCAGGTAAGTCGCTGGCAGATCCTTCAGGGTGCCGGGCTGGAAGATCATGAAGAAGTTCGGCTGGAAGTTGTCCCAGTTGATCTCGCGCAGGCTGGTGACCTTGGCTTCACGATTGACCCCGCCCACGCTGAACACCATGTGATCGCCGAGTTTGAGCTTGAGGCTTTCGGCGACTTTACCTTCAACCGACACGCCCGGTACGTCGTCCGAGGGTTGCCCGGTCCACCACGTACCGGCGGTGAGCTTGTTGCCAGCCGGGAGGTCGGCGGCCCAGGTCAGGCTCAAGTCGCGTTGCACCGCGCGGTCGCCGGCCGAATCCTTGCTGACGATCTGCTGCACCGGGTCACCGTTGATGCTGATCAGCCGCCCTGGTACTACCGGGTACAGGGGCGCCGCTTGTGCGGACACCTTGATCAAATGATCGGTGAAGGCTTGTTTGTCCCCCGGCAGGATGTTCAGGGCAAAGTAGTTCGGAGCATTTTTCGGCAACTGGTTTTGCCAGGTGTCGAGCAGCTCGCCACGCAGCAGGGCGATCAGCGCCATCGACAGCAGGATCAAACCGAACGCCAGCGCCTGACCGGCAGCGGCCAGTGGATGACGCAGCAGCTGCCCCAGGCCGAGACGCCACGGCAGCGGAGCGCGGGCGAGCATCCGCCGCAGGCTGTTGAGCAACAACAGCAGCAAGCCACCCAGCACCAGCGCCGCGACCACACCACCGCCCAGCAGGGCGAAGGTCAGCAGCAGATCCAGACTCAGGCGCCACATGATCAACCCGAGAGCGCCCAGCGCCGCGCCATAGACCATCCAGGTGCTCGACGGAATCGGCAGCATGTCGCGGCGCAATACCCGCAGCGGTGGCACGCGACCAAGCGCGGCAAGTGGTGGCAGAGCGAAGCCGGCGAGCGCCACCAGCCCGGTGCCGATCCCGGCGAGCGCCGGAAACAGACCGCCGGGCGGGACGTCCGCTGGCAGCAGATCATGCAGCAGGGCAAACAGGCCCAGTTGCGCCAGCCAGCCGAGCACTGCGCCGCTGAGGGCAGCGAACAGGCCGAGTACGGTCAGTTGAATGCTGAACAACAGCATGGTTTCCCGACGCGACAAACCGAGGCAGCGCAGCAAGGCACTGGCATCGAAGCGGCGACTGGCGAAGCGATTGGCCGACAGCGCCACGGCTACACCGGCCAACAGCACCGCGACCAGACTGGCCATGTTCAGATAACGCTCGGCCTTGCCCAGTGCACCACCGATCTGCCGGTTACCGTCGCGCGCATCCTGAATGCGCTGATTGGCGGCCAGGCCGGGTTTAAGCAGTTGTCGATAGGTTTCCAGTGCCTGCGGTTCGCCGCGCCACAGTTCGCGATAACTCACGCGGCTGCCGGGTTGCACTACGCCGGTGGCGGCGAGGTCATCGAGATTGATCATTACCCGAGGCGTGAGGCTGTAGAAGTTGCCGGCGCGGTCCGGCTCGTAGGTCAGCACGCGGGTCAGCTTCAGGGTTTTCATGCCGACGTCGATGCTGTCGCCGATCTTCAGATCCAGCGCAGTCAGCAGACGAGCTTCAACCCACGCTTCACCGGGTTGCGGTTCGCCGCCCGAGGTTTCAGCGGCAAACGGGGCCGGGGCACTTTTCAGCTCGCCGCGCAGCGGGTAGGCGCGGTCGACGGCTTTGATGCTCGATAACTGAATGCCGTTGTCGGTGGCAATGACGCTGGAAAACTCCACCACCTGCGCATGATTCAGGCGCAGCTCGGTGCCGCTGCGAATCTGTTCGTCGCGGGCCGGCGAGCTGCCCTCAAGCACCAGGTCGGCGCCAAGGAACTCGGTGGCGCGCAGCATCATCGCACCGTTGAGGCGGGCGCCGAAGTAGCCGATGGCAGTACTCGCCGCGACCGCCACGACCAAGGCAAAAAACAACACGCGCAATTCGCCGGCGCGGGCATCGCGCATGAGTTGACGTAGGGCGAGACTGAACAGACGCAACAGCGGCAGACGTGCCATCAAGGCTCCAGAGGGGCAACCAGCAGCCCGGCTTCAAGTCGGATCAGGCGCCGGCAGCGATGGGCCAGGCGTTCGTCGTGGGTCACCAGCACGAGGGTGGTGCCGCGTTCCTTGTTCAGTTCGAACAGCAAGTCGCTGATGCGCTCGCCGGTGTGGCTGTCGAGGTTGCCGGTGGGTTCGTCGGCGAACAGCACGTCCGGCTCGGCAGCGAAAGCCCGGGCAATCGCCACGCGCTGTTGTTCGCCGCCGGAGAGCTGGCGCGGCGAGTGCGTCAGGCGCTGGCCGAGACCGACCCGTTGCAGCAGTTCGGTGGCGCGTTCGCGGGCGTCTTTGCGGCCATCGAGTTCCAGCGGCAGCATGACGTTTTCCAGGGCGTTGAGGCTGTCCAGCAACTGGAAGGACTGAAAGACGAAACCCACGTGTTCGGCACGGATTCGCGCGCGCTGGTCTTCGTCGAGATTGCTCAGGCCTTGCCCCGCGAGGATGACTTCGCCGCTGCTTGGCAGGTCGAGGCCGGCGAGCAGGCCGAGCAGGGTGGATTTGCCGGAACCGGACGCGCCGACGATGGCCAGGCTGTCGCCCTGGTTCAGTTCCAGGCTGAGTTCGTGCAGGATAGTCAGTTCACCTTCCGCGCTGGGAACCACTTTGCTGAGGTTCTTCGCGGTGAGAATGCTTGCGCCCATGGAGAATCCGATGCGTGTTTGGTTTTTGAGTGCTGGCCTGGCCTTGATGTGCATGGCCCAGAACGCAGCGGCGGGTACTGTCCTGATCGTTGGCGATAGTATCAGCGCCGGTTTCGGACTGGATACCCGCCTGGGGTGGGTATCGCTGCTCGAGCAACGGCTCAAGCAGGAGGGTTTTGACGACAAAGTGGTCAATGCCTCGATCAGCGGCGACACCAGTGCCGGAGGCCAGGCACGCCTGCCGGCGCTGCTTGCAGAGCACAAGCCGGAACTGGTGATCCTCGAATTGGGGGGCAACGACGGCCTGCGCGGAATGCCGCCAACGCAATTGCAACAAAACCTTGCGGCGATGATCGACAGCTCGCGTCAGAGTGGCGCCAAGGTGTTGCTGCTGGGCATGCAATTGCCGCCCAACTACGGCAAGCGTTACACCGATGCCTTTGCCGAGGTCTACGGCAAACTTGCGGACGATAAAAAAATCCCGCTGGTGCCATTTTTCCTCGACGGCGTGGGTGGGCATCCCGAGCTGATGCAGGCCGATGGTCTGCACCCGGCCGCCGGGGCTCAGGGCAAGTTGCTGGAAAATGTCTGGCCGACGCTAAAACCGCTGTTATGAGGCTTTTCTAGTGGCAGGCTTTCGGCTAATGTGGCGCCCCCTTATTTGGAGCCCCCGATGCCGCGTCCTGCCTGGTCCCTGTTTGCCTACCAACTGATCGAGCCTGACGAACAGCTGGATCTGTTCGCCTGCCAGGAAGTGCGGGTGCATCTGGTGACCCGTCAGCTCGAACTCGGTGGCTCGGCAGACCGTACGTTGTGTGGCAGTCTGCTTCCAGCACAACCGCGTTGGTCGAGTGTGGATCGTCGGGTGTTTCAGGATCAGCGTCTGTGTTCGTTGTGCCGGGCGATTCTCGAGTCGCAGAAGCGCGGCACCTCGCCGATCTGGCCCGAGTTGCGTTTCGAACTCTAGGATCAACAAATCGCAGCCTGCGACAGCTCCTACATGAAGACTTCTGGCTGGCCATCGGCGCATCTCCCCGAATTCCCGAGGTGCGGTGTACAATCGCGCTCTTATACCCTTGTTGATCATGCGAAGGATTTTCCGGATGTTGCCGCGCTTTCCTGCCGTCACCCGCTGCCTGTCACTTGCCGCCCTGTGTGTGGCCGGTCCCGTTGCTGCATTGGAGTTTCCCCTGCCACCACCCGGTGAGGACATCATCGGCCAGGTGCAGGTGATCAAGGCCAAATACGAAGACACCTTTGCTGACCTGGGCACCAAGTACGACCTGGGCTATTCGGAAATGGTCGCGGCCAACCCGGGCGTCGATGCCTGGCTGCCGGGCGCCGGTACCGAAATCGTCCTGCCGACCCGGTTCATTCTGCCGCCGGGTCCACGCGAAGGCATCGTGATCAACCTCGCCGAGTACCGCCTCTACTATTACCCGAAAGGCCGGAACGTGGTGTACACCTTCCCGCTGGGGATTGGGCGTGAAGGTTGGGGCTCGCCAATCGCACACACCTCGATCACTGCCAAGACGCCGAACCCGACCTGGACCCCTCCGGCGTCGATCAAGGCCGAGCACGCCGCCGACGGTGATCCGCTGCCGAACGTGGTACCGGCCGGCCCGGACAACCCGCTGGGGCCGTTCAAGTTCACCCTGGGCACTCCGGGCTACCTGATCCACGGTTCGAACAAGAAGTTCGGCATCGGTATGCGCACCAGCCACGGCTGCTTCCGCATGTTCAACAACAACGTGCTGGAAATGGCGGCCATGGTGCCGGTCGGCACTTCGGTGCGCATTCTCAACGATGCCTACAAGTTCGGCAGCAGTGGCGGCAAGGTCTATCTGGAAGCGCACACACCCATCGATGACAAGGGCAACCCGTCAGTGGTCGACAAGCACACTGCAGTGATCAATGCGATGCTCAAGCGCGAAGATGTCACCAACAACCTGCGCGTGAACTGGGATGTCGTGCGTGATGTGGTAGCGGCCGAAGATGGCCTGCCAACTGAAATCGGCACACCGAATACCTCGGCGCCGATGGTCTCGAACACCCCGATCGACCTGCAGCAGTAAGTCGATCAAAACCCGCAGGCGCGTGCAGCGTCGGCGGGTTTTTTATTGCCCGGGGGAAAGTACCGGCAATAAAAAAGCCGACCCAAAAAATGGGTCGGCTTGATAACAATCCCGAGGGATTATTACTTGCGGCTAGCTTTGTCCAGCATACGCAGAGCACGCTCGTTAGCTTCGTCAGCAGTCTGTTGTGCTTTTTGAGCAGCAGCCAGAGCTTCATCAGCTTTACGGTATGCTTCGTCTGCACGAGCTTGAGCGCGAGCAGCTGCGTCTTCAGTAGCGGTCAGACGTGCTTCGGTTTCTTTCGATGCGCTGCTGCAACCGGTAGCCAGAACTGCGGCCAGAGCCAGAGCAGAGAATTTCAGAACGTTGTTCATCGTGTTCCCCTTCAAGGACTTTCAATTAAGTGGCTTTCTCCTCCGATTGAGGAAATAGCCGGCGTACATACTACCCATTACTTGTAGTAAGTAAACTGACGGAGCGCAAGAAGCAAAAAAAATTGTAGGCGTTGATTCTTTTTCGAGCAACTTTTAACCGGGCTGTATAAAAAATATCCAGCTGCAGGCCCCGGCCTGAGCGTGTTAATGAGAAAAAGTTCCCGTTGTCCGGTGCTGTTTCTGCGTCTTGCACCAAGTCTGCCTAGATGAGTTCGTCTACACTTTTGTTCCGATTTTGCATGACACCTCACATATCTTTGTCGCTCTTGAGGTGACTTTAAAGAAGAGGCTGCGTCTTAAGTCTCGACATCCGGCAATGTTCAGGCGAGTGCCTGGGGAAGATCGTCCCCGCGCCTGCCACTACGCCCATCGGAGTCACCCGTTCAACGAGCATGATGACGAGCGCACCTTGAGCATTTTCGCCAATGGTGCCTACTATTTATGACGTGCTCGATTGCGCGAGACCGGTGTGGTTTTTCTCGGTGTCCATCAGGCACGGGGTGGCGTAGATGTTCCTTCGCCGGAAAAACATCGGTAAGGTAGGGGTCAGAATTCGAGACCCGCGAGGAGTAGTGATGAGCGAGGCGTTGTCCATCCACCATGACCAGGCTGGTCATCAGTTCGAGACCAATGTGGACGGTCATCGTGCCTACCTGACCTATATGGATCTGGGGAAACAGACCCTGGATATCTATCGCACTTTCGTGCCCAACGCCTTGCGCGGCCGTGGCATTGCCGCCGCGCTGACCGAAAGCGCGCTGCAGTACGCCGAAGAAATGGGCTACACGGTGATCCCGTCGTGCTCCTACGTCGAGCGCTACATGGAACGTCATCAGCGCCGCGCCGCCAAGATCTGAATCGCACACACGAAAACGCCGGGCAATGCCCGGCGTTTTTTTATGCCCGTGAAACGCTGATCAGCTGCGCTGACGTTTCGGCAGAACATCCTTGAGCTTGGCGTGCATGCCGCGCAGGGTGTTCTCGGTGGCGGACCAGTCGATGCAGGCATCGGTGATCGACACGCCGTATTGCAGGTCGGCGAGGTCTTTCGGGATGGCCTGGCAGCCCCAGTTCAGATGACTCTCGACCATCAGGCCGATGATCGACTGGTTGCCTTCGAGGATCTGGTTGGCGACGTTCTCCATCACCAGCGGTTGCAGAGCCGGGTCCTTGTTGGAGTTGGCGTGGCTGCAATCAACCATGATGTTCGGTTTGATCTTCGCCTTGTTCAGCGCCTGCTCGCACAGGGCGACGCTGACCGAATCGTAGTTCGGCTTGCCGTTGCCGCCACGCAGCACCACGTGACCGTAGGCGTTGCCCTTGGTGGTGACGATCGACACGCCACCTTCCTGGTTGATCCCCAGGAAACGGTGCGGGCTGGACACCGACTGCAGGGCGTTGATCGCCACGGTCAGGCCGCCGTCGGTACCGTTCTTGAAGCCGACAGCCGAGGACAGACCGGAAGCCATTTCACGGTGGGTCTGGGATTCGGTAGTGCGTGCGCCGATGGCCGACCAGCTGATCAGGTCCTGCAGATACTGCGGGGAGATCGGGTCGAGGGCTTCGGTGGCGGTCGGCAGGCCTTTCTCGGCCAGGTCCAGCAGCAACTGGCGACCGATATGCAGACCGTCTTGAATCTTGAACGAGTCATCCAGGTACGGATCGTTGATCAGGCCTTTCCAGCCAACGGTGGTTCGTGGCTTCTCGAAATACACGCGCATGACCAGATACAGGGTGTCGGAGACTTCCTCCGCCAGCACCTTGAGGCGATCGGCGTATTCGTGGGCAGCCTTGATATCGTGGATCGAGCACGGGCCGATCACTACGAACAGACGGTGGTCGGTGCCATCAAGAATGTTGCGAATGACTTCGCGGCCCTTGGTGACGGTGCGCAGCGCAGCATCGCTCAGAGGGATATCACGCTTGAGCTGATCGGGAGTGATCAGGGTCTCGTTAGAGGCGACGTTTAGGTCGTTGATCGGTAAATCAGCCATCGTTTACTCGTCAGGTCACGGGTGCCGGCCGCCAGCGATCCCCGCGCGGCGGAGCACAGCAGATTTAAGCGCGTCGGGGAGCCGAACCTTAGCGCGTCAGACGCGGCTCGACAATGGGCAAACGCCGCTTTAATCCAGCACTGGCTGGGCAAAAGCCTTGCGCACGCTGTCGTGGGAGAACTCGTCGGCGTGTTGTTCGACCCATTGCAGGGCCAGCGCCTGAATATCCTGCAGATCGTCGTGGGCCTCGTTCATGCGGCAATAACGTTCGATCTGGCACACCTGTTCGCCCATCCGGGCACTGAACAGCGTCTGCTCATCGGTGAATGCGATCCCCACCAGATAGCCCTTTTTGCGCCGCAGACACCACGCGACATAGCCCGGATAACAGATCTCGGCGTTGAGTGTCGGCATGCGCACTTGCAGCGCCGTGCCGTGGCGCCACGCGCGGTGATAATTGCAAGCGATCCCGCCGAGGCTGATAGTGTGCAGCTGTTGCCTGGAAATACACTCGGGCTTGAGCAAGGTTAATTCAACCGGCACTTCGTCCGGATGAGGAATGAAACGTCCCATGAGCACAGACTCCCTGTGTCGGCCATTTGACATTGTTTCACCCAGTATAGTGGTCGAATCCGAGCTGACCGATTTCGACGCCGACCAGCGGCTGCTGGCGATGAGCGGCGTTTCGCTGGTGATTTTCACCAGCGTCGGCTGTTCCAGCTGCCGCTATGCCAGAGAGGTGTTGCCCGGGTTCGAGCTGGCGGTGGATCGCCTGTGCTGGATCGATGCCGGCAACAACGGCGGGTTGGTGGAGCGCTATCAGGTCTTTCATTTGCCGGCGCTGTTTGTGGTACGCGACGGCGAGTTCTTTGGGGCATTGCACACGCGTCTGACCGCCGTTGCGCTGAACGCGGCAGTGGCGCAGGCGCTGGGTCGAATTGCAGAGGAGTTGCCATAGATGGTGGGAGCAGACAGCAAACCGGTGATCGGGATTATCGGCACCGGGGCCATTGGCGGGTTTTACGGTCTGATGCTGGCGCGGGCCGGTTTCGATGTGCACTTTTTATTACGCAGTGAATTCTCGGCGGTGGCCGAACGTGGTTTGCAGGTGGACAGTGCCGTGCATGGCACCCTGACGCTGAACCCGGTGCAGGCCTATGCGAAGGCCGAGGACATGCCGGCTTGCGACTGGTTGCTGGTCGGCGCCAAGACCACCAGCAGCGCGGGTCTGGCCCCGGCGATCATTGCTGCGGCCAGGCCCGGCGCGAAAGTGCTGGTGCTGCAGAACGGTCTGGACGTCGAAGACAGCTTGCGCGAGTTGCTGCCCGATTCCCTGCATCTGCTCGGTGGTCTGTGCCTGATCTGCGTGCATCGCGAAGGGCCGGGACACATCACCCATCAGGCCTTGGGTGCGGTGAATGTCGGCTATCACAGTGGCCCGGCGGCGGATGAAGCGGCGCGCATGGCGCTGGTCGAGGAGGGTGCCGGTCTGTTCCGCGCCGCTGGCATCGATTCGCAGGCGATGCCCAATCTGCAACAGGCGCGCTGGCAGAAACTGGTGTGGAATATTCCCTACAACGGTCTCTCGGTGTTGCTCGGCGCCGGCACCACGCCGCTGATGGCCGACGCGGACAGTCGCGCGCTGATCCAGGCGTTGATGGCCGAAGTGGTGCAGGGCGCCAGGGCCTGCGGTCACGACGTTCCTCCCGGTTACGCCGAGTACCTGTTCATGATGACCGAGAAAATGCCCGACTATTGGCCGAGCATGTACCACGATTTTCTGCATAAACGGCCGCTGGAACTGGAGGCGATTTATGCCCGGCCACTGGCTGCGGCCAAAGCGGCAGGCTGTGAGTTGCCACGGATCGAAGCGCTGTATCGCACATTGAGTTTTATCGACCGACGCAACACTTGAGTCGGTTTTCGGGGGAGTGGGGAAGGCATGGCCAAGAACATCGATGACAAACTGGTGCTGGCGATTTCGTCTCGCGCCTTGTTCGACCTGAGCGAGAGTCATAAGGTCTATCTGGCGAGCGGCGTCGAAGCCTATCGGCAATACCAGATTGAACACGAAGACGAAATTCTCGCGCCCGGCGATGCGTTCCCGCTGGTAGAAAAACTCCTGAGCCTCAACAGTCGCCTCGATCGCGCCCGGGTCGAGGTGATTCTGGTTTCGCGCAACAGTGCCGACACCGGCCTGCGCGCGTTCAACTCGATCGATCATTATGGGCTGGACATCTCGCGGGCGGCCTTCGTCGGCGGGCGCAGTCCGTATCCCTATCTCAAAGCGTTTGGCTGTGACTTGTTTCTGTCCACCCACGCCGAGGATGTGCGCGCCGCGCTGGACGCCGGGTTTGCCGCGGCGACGATTCTCTCCGGCGGCGCCAGTCGCGCGGCCAGTGATGAGTTGCGCATCGCCTTCGACGGCGACGCGGTGTTGTTCTCCGACGAATCCGAGCGCGTTTATCAGGCCGGCGGGCTGCTGGCGTTTCAGGCCAAGGAACGCGAGTCGGCGCGCGAGCCCTTGCGCGGTGGGCCTTTCAAGGGCTTTCTGGCGGCACTCAATGCGCTGCAACGCGAGTTCCCCGAAGACGACTGCCCGATCCGCACGGCGCTGGTTACCGCGCGTTCGGCACCGGCCCATGAGCGGGTGATCCGCACCTTGCGCGAGTGGGACATCCGCCTCGACGAGTCGCTGTTTCTCGGCGGGCTGACCAAATCGGCGTTTCTCGAAGCCTTCGCTGCCGATGTGTTCTTCGACGATCAGACCGGCCACTGCGAGGCGGCCCGCGAAGTGGTCGCCACCGGACACGTACCGCATGGCATCAGTAACGAACCGTCGATCTAAAGCCCCAGTGCTTCAAGACGTTGCGTCGCACGTCGTACTCGCCAAGGCACTGCTAAGCTGAATCAAATCTCCGCCATGTTGGCACGCGAGGAGGTCATATGATTCGTTCGATGCTGTATGCCACTGACCTCGGTCTGTACGCACCTTTAGTGATGCAGCATGCCCTGGCGCTGGCGCGGACATTCAATGCCGACTTGTATGTGGTGCACGCAGTGGAACCCATGGGGCTGTTTGCCGAATCGGTGTTGCAGAGTTATCTCGACGAACAGGCATTGAACGAATTTCACAGTCAGGGTCTGAAAACTGTCATCGCCAATATCGAGCAACGGGTGCTGGACAGTTTTCGCGAAGAGCTGGGCGACGAGGGCGAGCAGGATCTGCAGCGGATTTGCGCGGTTCGGGTAGTGCAGGGCGATCCGGCGCAGGTGATTCTCGACCAGGTGCAGAAACTCTCTGTGGATTTGCTGATCGTAGGCACTCACAGCCACGGCGTAGGGGCGGAAACGCCTTTGGGGCGCACGGCGACTCGGGTCCTGCAATTGGCCAAGGTGCCGGTTTATCTGGTGCCATTGGTGGAGCGCCGGCGCCGGGGGGATCGCTGAAGCGGGAATAATGGCCTTTTGATAAAAAAGTTCTAGATTTATTCATCAAACCATTAATATAGTTATATACCGTCGCTGATGCCCGTGGCGTCTACCTGCTTTGAGGGATACATATGAAGCTTCAACAATTGCGCTACATCTGGGAAGTGGCGCACCACGACCTCAACGTTTCCGCTACCGCCCAAAGCCTTTACACCTCGCAACCGGGTATCAGTAAACAGATCCGCCTGCTGGAAGACGAACTTGGCGTTGAAGTGTTCGCCCGCAGCGGCAAGCACCTGACCCGCGTCACCCCGGCCGGCGAGCGCATCATCACCACCGCTGGCGAAATCCTGCGCAAGGTCGAAAGCATCAAGCAGATTGCCCAGGAATTCTCCAACGAGAAAAAAGGCACCCTGTCGATCGCCACCACCCACACCCAGGCGCGTTATGCATTGCCGCCGGTGATCAGCAATTTCATCAAACAATACCCGGACGTGGCGCTGCACATGCACCAGGGTTCGCCAATGCAGATCGCCGAGATGGCCGCTGACGGCACCGTCGATTTCGCCATCGCCACAGAAGCGCTGGAGCTGTTCGGTGATCTGGTGATGATGCCGTGCTATCGCTGGAACCGCTGCGTGGTCGTGCCCCAGGGCCACCCGCTGACCAAGCTGCCGAAGCTGACCCTCGAAGCGCTGGCCGAATACCCGATCGTGACTTACGTGTTCGGTTTCACCGGCCGTTCGAAACTCGACGAAGCCTTCAGCCATCGCGGCCTGACGCCGAAAGTGGTGTTCACCGCGGCCGACGCCGACGTGATCAAAACTTACGTGCGTCTGGGCCTGGGTGTGGGCATCGTTGCCAAAATGGCGGTCGACACCAAGCTCGATAACGACCTGGTGGTGCTGGATGCCAGCGAGCTGTTCGAGTCGAGCATCACCAAGATCGGTTTCCGTCGCGGTACTTTCCTGCGAGGTTTCATGTGCGACTTCATCGAGAAGTTCGCCCCGCACCTGACCCGCGAAGTAATGGCCAAAGCCATCCAGTGCCACAACAAGCAGGAACTGGAAGAGCTGTTCGACGGCGTCGAACTGCCGGTCCACTAAGACCCTGCCTCAAAGCACCTCGGTGACAGCAAACTGTTGCCGGGTGCCCGCCACCAGAATCTCCACTTCATCGCCCTCGAGCTTGCCCAGCAGGCTTTTGCCCAGCGGCGAGCGCGGGGTGATGACGGTAATCGGCTGACCCACCACATCGACTTTCAGGCCTGCCGCATCCGGGGCCAGAAACAGCCATTGCTCGCGACCCTTTTCGTCCTCCAGACCGAGCAGGGCGCCGATCTCGATGCCGCGATTTTCGTCATAGGCACGCAGTGTCAGGTTCTGGCACAGCGCCAGTGACTGGCGGATTTCCTCGACCCGTTTCGCCTGACCCGCCGCCAGATAGGAAGCCTCAAGCCCGAGCGTGTCGTATTTGTTCTCGGCGATGTTCTCTTCGTGGGTCGCGGTTTCGTAAGCGGTCTGCGCGGCGCGTTCGGCGATGTCGAGGTCGACGCGCAGTTTGTCGAGAATCAGTTGATGGACGGTGTGTTTGTTCATGATCAATCGCAAAATTGCAAAACGTTGGCGCGGCTCTTTTCGCTCGGCGCGGTCTGGTCCTGTTGCAGCCAGAACTGGCACTTGGGATTCGACTGGTTGCGTGAGCTGCTGCGGGCCTGATCGAGGCGATTTTGCTGCTCGTTCTTGCGCAGGTTTTCCTCATACTGGTCGAACAGCGGACTCTGTGGCGGAATGTCTGGTTGCACCTGGACCGCCGCTGGCGGCTTGGCCAGTTGCTGCACCGCCTGAGCAACCGGTGCCAGTTGCTCGGTCAACACGAACCGCGAAATCAGCCAGCAGGTCAGGGCGATGGCCAGAAAGCCCAGCCACATGCCCAGGGCAATGCTGCCGGTCAGTTGCAGCGCGCTAAGCTGAACGGGCAACGGGCGACGCGGATTGGGACGATAGGGCATGGCTGCCTCCTGGCGGATGATTGCGGGCAAGTGGCGATTGTCGCACGAAGATTAATCGCCGTCGGCTCTTCTGCGCGAGGTCATTTATGCGGACAATCAGCGCTTTTGCCAACGGGAGTCTTGCATGCCGATACCGAAAACCCGCTGGGATATTTTTTGCACCGTGGTCGACAACTATGGCGACATCGGCGTGACCTGGCGTCTGGCCCGGCAACTGGTAGCCGAGCATGGGCTGGCGGTGCGCCTGTGGGTCGATGACCTGCGCGCCTTTGAACGTATCTGCCCCGAGATCGACATCCACCTGGCGCAGCAATCGCAGCAGGGCGTCGAGGTGCGGCATTGGCCGAGCGAATGGCCGCAGACGGAGGCGGCGGACGTGGTGATCGCCGCATTTGCCTGTCAGCTGCCATCGGCGTACATGGACGCCATGGCCGAGCGGCAACAGCCACCGCTGTGGATGAACCTCGATTACCTCAGCGCCGAAGACTGGGTCACCGGTTGTCACGGTTTGCCGTCGGTGAAGTACAAGTCGGTACAGAAATTCTTTTTCTTTCCCGGATTTCAACCGGGGACGGGCGGCTTGCTGCGTGAAAGCGGTCTGCTTGAGCGGCGTCGGCGATTTCAGCAGGACGCGGCTGCGCAGCGACAATTCCTGCAAGGCCTGGGCGTAAATCGCGCAGATGATGCACAGCTGATCTCGTTGTTTGCCTACGAAAATGCCGGGCTGGCCAGTTGGCTGGATGCGTTGGCGGCCGATAGCACGCCGACCCATCTGCTGGTGCCGGAAGGGCGGATCCTCGGTGACGTTGCGCGCTGGCTCGGGGTCGACGCGTTGGCTGTCGGCGATCTGGACGTGCGTCAGGCGCTGACGGTGCAGGTGCTGCCGTTCGTCCGTCAGGATCAATACGATCAGTTGCTGTGGTGCTGCGACTTCAACGCGGTGCGCGGTGAAGACTCGTTCGTCCGTGCACAGTGGGCCGGGCGGCCGATGCTCTGGCATATCTATCAGCAGGACGAAGACATCCACCTCGACAAGCTCGATGCCTTTCTCGCGCTCTATACCAAAGGGCTTTCACCGGCCGCTGCCGAGGCGATGAGCGGTCTGTGGCGGGCCTGGAGTGCCGGGAAACCGATCGGCGAGCACTGGCTCCAGGTCCGTAAACACTGGCCAGAACTGCAGGAAAACGCCGAGCAATGGTGTCTGGAACAAGGCTTGCAGGCGGATCTTGCCACGGCGCTGGTACAGTTTTACCTAAATTGGATATGATACGCGGCCTAGATTTTTGTAAATCCCATCCAAATTCGGATATTCGCAATGAAAACTGGTAAAGAACTCAAACCCGGTACCGTGATCCGTATCGACAACGATCCTTGGCTGGTTCAGAAAGCTGAATTCACCAAGTCGGGCCGTAACAGCGCGATCATGAAGACCAAGCTGAAGAACCTGCTGACCGGTTACAAGACCGAAACCGTTTACGGTGCGGACGACAAGCTGGACGACGTGATCCTCGACCGCAAAGAAGCGACCCTGTCCTTCATCAGCGGCGACACCTACACGTTCATGGACACCACTGACTACACCATGTACGAACTGAACGCCGAAGACATCGAAAGCGTTCTGCCTTTCGTTGAAGAAGGCATGACCGACGTTTGCGAAGCCGTGTTCTTCGAAGAGCGTCTGGTTTCCGTAGAACTGCCGACCACCATCGTGCGTCAGGTTGACTACACCGAAGGTTCCGCTCGCGGTGACACTTCCGGCAAGGTGATGAAGCCTGCCAAACTGAAGAACGGTACCGAGCTGTCGGTTGCTGACTTCATCGAAATCGGCGACATGATCGAGATCGATACCCGCGAAGGCGGTTCCTACAAAGGCCGTGCCAAATAAGCACTGCTTTTTACGGAAAGAAAAAGCCCGACCATTGAGTCGGGCTTTTTTGTGTCTGCGTTTTGCGCTTCACGCCTGTCCCCTGTGGGAGCGAGCCTGCTCGCGAATGCGTTCTGTCAGTCAGCACACAACCGGATGACACACCGCTTTCGCGAGCAGGCTCGCTCCCACAATGGGATGGTGGTTACTTCAAGTGTTGCTTGAGTTCCTCAGACGCCTGCAACATCGCCGAACGCACCGCCGGCACCTGGCTGACCACGTTGAGCAAGCCGTAATCGTGAATCATGCCGTTGTACCGTACCGACGTTACCGCTACACCCGCCTCGTCGAGTTTGCGTGCGTACGCTTCACCTTCATCACGCAATACATCGGCGCTGGCGGTCTGCACCAGTGCTGGCGGCAGGCCCTTCAATTGCGCGGTGGTTGCTCGCAACGGCGAGGCATAGATCTCGTTACGCTGTTTGGCATCGGTGGTGTAGTTGTCCCAGAACCACTTCATCATGTTGCGTGTGAGGAAGTGCCCTTCGGCGTATTGGTTATACGAGCCCGTGTCGAAACTGGCGTCCGTCACAGGCCACAGCAGTACCTGGAATCTGATCGCCGGGGTGCCTTGGTCTTTGGCCATCAGCGCCACCACCGCCGCCATGTTACCGCCGACACTGTTGCCCGCCACGGCCAGACGCTGGCCGTCGACATTGATCTCTTTACCGTGCTCGGCGACCCACTTTGTCGCGGCGTAGGCCTGGTTGATCGCCACCGGGTAATGCGCTTCCGGAGACGGCGTGTAATTGACGAAGACTGCCGCCGCGCCCGAACCGACCACCAGATCGCGCACCAGCCGTTCGTGGGTCGGGAAATCGCCCAGTACCCAGCCGCCACCATGGAAGAACATGAACACCGGCAGCTCGCCCTTGACCCCGGCCGGCCGGACGATGGTCAGCTGCAACGGTTGGCCATTGATCTGAATGGTCTTCTCGCTGACGTCTGCTTTGGGCAGCGTCAGCTTGACCCCCGACTGCGCGCCGACCAGCACGGCGCGGGCGTCTTTGGCTGTCAGCTGTTCTATCGGCTTGCCGGTGCCGGCATTCAACACATCGAGAAAGGCCTGAGTGTTGTGTTCGACATCACCGGCGAACGCACTGTGGATGGACAGGGCGAGAAGGGTACCGGTCAAGACTTTGCTGAAAGTGTTCATGTTCATTTCCTGTTCGGGCCTGGGGCGTCAGTGCTTAAACGGTGACGTGCAGACGCACGTCGACGTTGCCACGGGTGGCGTTGGAGTACGGGCAGACCTGGTGCGCCGCGTCGACCAGTGTCTGCGCGTCGGCTTGTTCCAGACCCGGCAGGCTGATGTGCAGGTCGATGTCCAGACCGAAACCACCAGGAATCTGACCGATACCGACATGAGCAGTGATCGAGGCATCGTCGGGGATTTTACGTTTGGTCTGGCTGGCGACGAATTTCAGTGCGCCGATGAAGCAGGCCGAGTAACCGGCAGCGAACAGTTGCTCAGGGTTGGTCGCTGCGCCGCCGGCACCGCCGAGTTCTTTCGGGGTAGCGAGTTTGACGTCGAGGATGTTGTCGCTGGAGATCGCACGACCGTCACGGCCGCCAGTGGAGGTTGCGATTGCGGTGTAGAGAGTTTGCATGGTGTGGGCCTCGTTGGGTGTCTGTTTTTGCGCTAATTGTTTGCGCGCTAAGTAAGTGCAAGGTGAATGTAGCTCGCTAATGTTTGGTGCGCAAGATAAATTTGTAGAGAAAATCGGATCAGTAATGAAGAAGGGTGATATGGCCGGCTGGAAGGCCTGTTTTAGAGCGGTCGAAGACGTATCAAAGCCAAAAAATAATTTTCACGGCATCAATATTTTCAGATCAGCAGGACATTCTGGTGGGAGCGAGCCTGCTCGCGAAAGCGGTGTGCCAGTCAGCGGAGGTGTGATCTGAAAAAGCGCTTTCGCGAGCAGGCTCGCTCCCACAAGGGGAAGTCAGGTGGGCTTAGTTCAGGCTTTCTTGCAGATGGCTGCGCAGGGCTTGCAGCTCAGATTGAAGATTCTGCAGGCGTTCGAGGGTGAAACCACTGGCACCCAAGATGCATTGCGGAACGCTTTTGGCCTTCTCACGAAGAGCCCGGCCCTGCGCGGTCAGTTCGACGATCACCACCCGTTCGTCTTCACGGCTGCGGGTTCTGCTGAGCAGACCTTCACCTTCCAGCCGTTTGAGCAACGGTGTCAGCGAGCCTGGATCGGTCAGCAACCGCGTGCTGATTTCGCCCACGGTCAAACCATCCTTTTCCCACAGAACCATCATCGCCAGATACTGCGGATAGGTCAGGCCCAGCGCTTGCAGCAGCGGCTTGTAGACCTTGGTCATCATCAGTGAAGTGGAATGCAGGGCGAAGCACGCCTGATTGTCGAGCAGCAGGTCGTCGCAGGTGTCGCGTTCGGTGGTCATGGCAAAGCCTTGTTCGGTGATGGGCTTGAATCTAGCGCCCGAATGTTTAATGCGCCAGATAATTATCCAGAATCTAGTGCCGGCCCAGTTCACGCTGTAGCGCTAGATCCCACGGCGGCACCGGGCTGAATCGGGTTTTGAGGTATTCCAGGAGCAAACGGCTGCGCGAATGGGTCTGCTGTTCCATGCGCAGTGCATAGATGCCGGTGCTCTCTGGTTGCGGCAGACCGTTCTCGCAGAACAGCGGCAGCAGTTCGCCGCGCAGCAGGTACTCACTGGCCAGCCAGGTCGGCAAATGCGCGACGCCCAGCCCGGCCAGTGCCCCGCACACCAGCGCTTCGGCATTATTGGCGCTCATGCGGATGCGCGCGGGGCGATGCAGTTGCATTTGCCCGTCCAGTTCGAAGCGCCAGGCGAAGGGCGGGGCGAGACCTTCCCAATCCAGCCCGTCATGTTCACTCAACTGCGCGGGATGGCGCGGTGCGCCACGGCGTTTGAGGTAGTCGGGGCTGGCGCAGGCAATTCGCACCATGCTCGCCAGCGGCGTGGCGACCAGCCGCGTATCGGCCATTTGCCCGGCGCGCAGCACCAGATCGACTTTGCCCAGATTCGAGCCGTGCATGTCGATGAAGCTGTCGATCAGGTGCAACTGCACGTCGAGGCCCGGGTACAGCACCAGAAAGTCAGCGATGACCGGCGCGAGATGGCGGCGACCAAAAGCGGCCGGGGCATCGATGCGGATCAAGCCTTCCGGCGCACTGCTCAACGACACCGCCTCGGCGCGGGCCAGTTGCAGTTCGCTGACGATGCGCCGTGCTCGCTCGGCAAACGCCAGACCCGCCGGGGTCGCCCGCACGGCGTGGGTGCTGCGAATGAACAACTGGCTGCCAACCGCGCTTTCAAGGCTGTCGATGCGCCGCGCCACGGCGGAAGGCGTCAGCGGATGACGACGGGAAGCCGCAGAAAAACTGCCGCTTTCCAGCACATCGAGAAACAGCCCGAGCTGTTCGGTCAACTGATTGGGATTCATGAGTGTTTCGGTGCTTGTGCGAAATTGGCATAGCCATTGTGCGTTGCTGTGCGTTTCCCCGCCAGCCTCGACTGCGTAGGATGAATCGCCTGACGGATGAGGACATCGCTGTGATCGAGTTTTTGTTGTACCTGCTGTTTGGCGCCGCCCTGGGGACACTGGGCGGGATCTTCGGCATCGGCGGTGGTTTGATCGCCATCCCGCTGCTGGGCGTGTGGTTTGGCCTCGATCAGCAGATCGCCCAAGGCACGGCGCTGGTGATGGTGGTGCCCAACGTGATGTTGGCGCTGTGGCGCTATCACCAGCGCAATCGCATCGAATTGCGTCATGCGCTGCCGTTGGCTGTGATGGGTTTTTGCTTTGCGTGGATCGGTTCGATCTGGGCGGTGGGCATCGATGCGCAAACCATGCGTATCGGCTTTGTCGCCTTCCTCGTGGTGCTCTCGGCGTACAACCTGCTGAAGATGTTCGGCAAGAAAACCGCCGTGACCTCCGAGATGCGTTACTCATGGCCATGGCTCGGTGTTTTGGGCGCAGCGTCCGGGACCATGGGCGGTTTGTTCGGTGTCGGCGGGGCCGTGGTGGCGACGCCCGTGCTGACCAGTCTGTTCGGCACCAGCCAAGTGGTTGCCCAGGGCCTGTCGCTGGCGTTGGCATTGCCGAGCACCGGCGTGACCTTGGTGACGTACGCGGTGCATCACGAAGTGGACTGGATGATCGGCTTGCCGCTGGCCATCGGCGGTCTGGCCAGCATCAGTTGGGGGGTAAAAGTCGCCCACGCCATGCCGGAACGGCTCCTGCGCGGGCTGTTTTGCGGCTTTCTGGTGCTGTGCGCGGTGATGCTCGCGTTTAAAGTTTGAAGCCTTCGACGATGTGCTCGGCCAGGCATTCGGTGATCGGCGACGGACTGTTCAGGTTGCGGATCAGCATGATGCTGGCCTCAGGCAACAGCGGTAGATCCTCGGCGGCGCCGAGAATGCGCATGTCCGGGGTGATCAGGCTTTCCAGTTGCGCGGTGATCGCCAGACCCGCGCTCACCACCGCCATCAGCGCCGACAGGCTGGTGCTGTTGTAGGCGATGCGGTAGTCGCGGCCCATCGCGTCCAGCGCATTGCACGCCCACAAACGGCAGAAACAATCACTGTTGAACATGGCCAGCGGCAACGGCGTCTGCTCGTGGGCGCTGAAATTCTGCGCCTCGGCCCAGACGAAACGCTCCTTACGCAGCAACTGACCGATCTCGTTGCCCGGCTCGCGGGTGACAATCGACAAGTCCAGATCGGTGCGCTGCAACAGCTGTTTGCTGGACTCGCAATGCACTTCGATCTGGATCAGCGGGTAGAACTGAGCGAACCGCGAGAGGATCCCCGGCAGAAACCGCATCACGTAATCGTCCGGCGTACCGATGCGCACGGTGCCGACCATGTGCGGCTCGCGCAGCGTGTTGAACACTTCGCTGTGCAATTTCAGGATGCGTCGCGCATAACCCAACAGCACCTGGCCTTCGGCGGTCAGACGTACCTGGCGGCCGTCGCGCTCGAATAGCTGGCGTTGCAGCACGTCTTCTTCGAGGCGCTTCATCTGCATGCTCACCGCCGATTGCGTGCGGTTGACCATTTCGCCGGCGCGGGTAAACCCGCCTTGATCGGCAATCGCGACGAAGGTGCGCAGGACATCGGTATCGATACTGGGGTAGGCCGACAATTGATGAATCTCCGTGATGAATGCCATCAGAAACATTCGTTGGATTGATCTTAGCGCCAGCGCGAGACTTGAGCCATCCACATGGAGGGCAACACGATGAAAGGTCAACGAGAGTATGTAGACGACACAAAATTTTCCGGCCACGGCCATATCGTTTCCGACCTGCTGCACAAGTTTAGCCGCTGGTACGAACTGCACCGTGAGCGTGAGTTGCTTGCCAGCCTGAGCGACGAAGCGCTGAAGGACATCGGGGTCAGCCGTGCCGACGTCGAACACGAGGCCATCCGGCCGTTCTGGGACGATCCGATGCATAAATGATCAGGGCCTTACTACACAAACCACTTTCAGGTGAGGTAGGTTGCGAGCAGACAAGGAGATGTTCATGCCCGCGACTCTGGCCTTTTCCCTCAAACAGGCGCGACGTCTGGCGCTGGCTGCCCAAGGGTTCAACGGGCGCCAGCCGCCGACCGTCAAGGCGCCGCAACTCAACCGGCTGATCGAACGGCTGGGGCTGTTGCAGATCGACTCCGTCAACGCCGTGGTGCGCTCGCACTATCTGCCGCTGTTTTCCCGTCTGGGTTCCTATTCTTCCGATCTGCTCGACCAGGCTGCCTGGAGTTCGGGCCGTCGGCGCACGCTGTTCGAATACTGGGGCCACGAAGCGTCGTTGCTGCCGCTGGCGATGTATCCGTTGATGGGGTGGCGGATGCAGCGGGCCAGAACTGGCAGAGACATCTATCAGCAACTGGCGAAGTTTGGTCTTGAGCAGCAGGACGTCGTGCGCCGGGTTTTAAGCGCGGTTGAGGCGCGCGGTGCATTGGGCGCCGGCAGTCTGTCGACCCGCGAGGACAAGGCCGGGCAATGGTGGGACTGGAGCGCGGAAAAGCATGCGCTGGAATGGTTGTTCGCCGCCGGTGAAGTGACCGTCGCCGGCCGCCGCGGTTTTGAGCGTTTGTATGATTTGCCGGAGCGGGTGATCCCGACGTCGATTCTGCAGCAGCCGTTGCCGGATGAAGCCGAAGCACAACGTGGTTTGCTGCTGCACGCGGCCCAGGCACTGGGCGTCGGCACGGAAAAGGATCTGCGCGATTATTTCCGCTTGAACCCTGGCGATGCGCGACCGCGTCTGGCGGAGCTGGTCGAGGACGGGCAATTGCAGACCTGCGAAGTCGCTGGCTGGCGACAGATCGCCTACTGCCTGCCGCAGCCGAAAGTCCCACGTAAAGTCATCGCCAGTGCGCTGTTGTCACCGTTCGATTCGCTGATCTGGGAGCGCAGTCGCACCGAGCGCTTGTTCGATTTTCGTTATCGGCTGGAGATCTATACGCCGCAGGACAAGCGGGTCTACGGCTATTACGTGTTGCCGTTTCTGCACAACGAGCGGATTGCCGCGCGGGTCGATCTGCGCGCCGAGCGGGCGTCGGGACGATTGGCGGTGCATGCAGTGCACGAGGAAGAGCCGGGGCTGGACGAAGAGGGGATGCTGGCGCTGGCGTTGAATTTGCGGCAGATGGCCGATTGGCTGGGGCTTGCGCGAGTGCAGCTTAATTGTCAGCGCGAGAGTGCGGGGCGGTTGCGGGTGGCGTTGGCGCAGATCGGCTGTGACTGAGCGGGCCTCTTCGCGAGCAGGCTCGCTCCCACATGGGTTTTGTGTACGACACAGATCCAGTGTGGGAGCGGGCTTGCTCGCGAAGGCGGCCTGCCAGACGCTAAAAATCTGACTGATTCAGCGGCGGACTTGTTTCAGGGTTTCCGCGATCAAAAACGCCAGTTCCAGCGACTGATCGGCATTCATCCGCGGGTCACAGTGGGTGTGATAACGATCCGACAACCCGTCTTCAGTGATTGGCCGCGCACCACCGATGCACTCGGTGACATTCTGCCCGGTCATCTCGATATGAATCCCGCCAGCATAAGTGCCTTCGGCTTCGTGCACCTGGAAGAACTGCTTCACCTCACCCAGGATCTGCGCGAAGTCGCGGGTCTTGTAGCCGCTGCTGGCCTTGATGGTGTTGCCATGCATCGGGTCGGAGCTCCACAGCACTTGCTTGCCCTCACGCTGCACCGCGCGGATCAGCGCCGGCAGGTGATCGCCGACCTTGTTCGCACCCATCCGCGCAATCAGGTTCAGGCGCCCCGGATCGTTGTCCGGGTTGAGCGCGTCGATCAGGCGGATCAGATCATCCGGGTTCATGCTCGGGCCGACTTTCACCCCGATCGGGTTGTTCACTCCGCGCAGAAATTCGACGTGAGCGCCGTCGAGCTGACGGGTGCGGTCGCCGATCCACAGCATGTGCGCCGAGCAATCGTAGTAATCGTTGGTCAGGCTGTCGCGACGCACGAAGGCTTCTTCGTAGTTCAGCAGCAGCGCTTCGTGGGCAGTGAAGAAACTGGTTTCGCGCAGTTGCGGCGAGCTGTCCATGCCACAGGCGCGCATGAACGCCAGGGTTTCATCGATGCGGTCGGCGAGGTGGCTGTACTTCTCGGCCAGTGCCGAGTTGGCGATGAAGTCCAGGTTCCACTTGTGCACTTGATGCAAATCGGCAAAACCGCCCTGGGCGAAGGCGCGCAACAGGTTCAGGGTGGCGGTGGACTGGTGGTACGACTGCAGCAGGCGCTCCGGATCCGGCACGCGGCTCTTTTCGTCGAAGCCGATACCGTTGACGATGTCGCCACGGTAGGCCGGCAGGGTCACGCCGTCGATAGTTTCATCGTTGGCCGAGCGCGGCTTGGCGAACTGGCCGGCCATGCGCCCGACCTTGACCACCGGGCAACCGGCGGCGAAGGTCATGACGATCGCCATTTGCAGCAGCACTTTAAAAGTGTCGCGAATCTTCGCCGCCGAGAACTCGGCAAAGCTTTCCGCGCAATCGCCGCCCTGCAGCAGGAACGCCCGGCCCTGAGTCACTTCGGCAAACTGACGGCGCAGCTCGCGCGCTTCTCCGGCAAACACCAGCGGCGGATAACTGGCCAGGGTCTGCTCGACCTGGCGCAGATGCGCCGCGTCAGGGTATTGGGGTTGTTGCTGGATCGGCAGGGCGCGCCAGCTGTCAGGGCTCCACGGTTGGCTCATCACGGTCTCTAATTGGTTCTACGCACGGGAAGCCCATGGTAGCAGCAATTAGTGCGTGACCTGCTCCCGCCCCATCACCGACAATCGTCGCTTTGCCACGGCGCCGCAGCGGTGCCATCGCGTCACCGCGCCCGGTGACCATCAGGAGACGAAATGACTGAGGAGCGCGTCGAGCTGTTGCTCGCCGAGGTACAGGATGAGTTCGGCGTGATTCGCGTGCTGGAAGTGGCCGATTACCGCTTTCTGGAATTTGGCGATGCCATCGAACAGAGCTGCGTGTTCACCGCCGATCCGAGCTGGCTGGAATACGACTACACCCGGGCGATGCTGATTGGCGCGTTGTGCCATGAGCAACCGGAGAGCGCACTGTTTCTCGGCCTCGGTGCCGGCACGCTGACCCAGGCCTGCCTCAAGTTCCTGCCGCTGGAAGATGTCGAAGCCATCGAACTGCGTCCGGACGTGCCGCGCCTGGCGATCGAATACCTGGGGCTGGATGACGATCCGCGCTTGTACATTCGTGTCGGCGATGCGCTGGAGTTGCTGCCGACGGCCGAGCCTGCGGATCTGATCTTTGTCGACCTGTACACCGACGTCGGCCCGGGTGTCGGGCATCTGGCCTGGAGTTTCCTCGGCGACTGTCAGAAACGCCTGAATCCGGGCGGCTGGCTGGTGATCAATCAGTGGGCCACCGATGATGGCAAACCGTTGGGCGCGGCGTTGTTGCGCGGTCTCTATCACCGGCATTACTGGGAGCTGCCGGTGAAGGAGGGCAATGTGATTCTGATTGTGCCGGCGGATCTCGATCAGGAGCTGGACATGCAGGCGCTGACCGCCCGCGCCGAAGTGCTGGCGCCACGGCTGGGTTATTCGCTGCAGTCGTTGATCAAGGCGATTCGCCCGGCGACATGAGTTGCCAGTGATGGCCCCTTCGCGAGCAGGCTCGCTCCCACATGGGGCCTGTGGCACTCACACAATTTTCTGTGGGAGCGAGCTTGCTCGCGAAGAGGGCCTGATAACCCGCGAATATTTCAGATCCCTTTGAAGATGCCCGGGCGCCGCTCCACCAGCGACCTCACCCCCTCCTTGGCATCCTCACTCCCCAGCAACTTCTTCACCAGTGCCGGCAATCCCTGTGCCGCCGCCGTCTCGCCTTCATACCGCGCCTGGCGCGCCGACATCAGCGTTGCCTGCACCCCCAACGGTGCCTGCCGGGCAATCCGTTCGGCCAGTTCGATCGCCCGTGGCAACAGATCCTCACTGGCCATCACTTCCTGCACCAAACCCAGATGCAACGCATCGTGGGCATCAAACTCATCGCCGGTCAGCAGCCAGCGCATCGCGTTGCCCCATCCCGCCACCTGATGAAAACGTAAAGTCGCGCCCCCAAACGGAAAAATCCCCCGCTGCACTTCCATTTGCGCGAAGCGGGTATTGCTCGCGCACAGGTTGATATCAGCGGCCAGCATCAACTCGATTCCGATGGTCAGGCAGTAGCCCTGCGCGGCGACAATGACCGGTTTGCTGACCCGTGGACCAACGAAAACACCCCATGGGTCGCAACCACCGGTCGGAACCTGCCAGCCTTCGGCGAGGGCGGCGCTGGCGTTGAGCAGATCCAGACCGGCGGTAAAGTGTTCGCCATGCCCGAACACCACCGCCACCCGCGCCTCGCTGTCGGCCTCGAACTCGCCGTAGGCCAGGCTCAAGTCATTGAGCAGATCGAGGTCGAAGGCGTTGCGTTTGGCGGGCCGGTCGAGGCCGATCAAGTGGATATGACCTCGACGTTCACGGCTGACGCGGCCGGGGCAGGGCTGATTCATGGAGAAATCCTCGGGCGGGAAGGGCGGGCGCAGCGACGGTATGCCGCACATCGATGAATCGTTTAAGCGTCATCACCCGCAGGGCCGGGCATTTGCAAAATAGACCTTTGCACGATTATCCGCAAAACCCCGTTACACAGCGGTGACACACCGATTCAGGCGATAAAAAAAGCTCCCTTTTCGGGCAAATTCCGGTATAGTGCGCGCCGGCCTTTAACCGGGCCGCGTTTAGGTAGCGCAATTCCCCGAAGTCAGCTTCGGCTGCACGTCCGCACTGCGGGCTCTTCCTTGACGATTCTTTTTCATTCATACGTTTTCGCAAATCCCCGCCGACAAAGCTGCCAGGGCGACTCTTGAGTCTCAACACGGCATGTGCAGCTTTGGAGCATGGGTCTTTGCGGATGCACTTAGAGGCAGACCCATGACCCAGGAAATCGGCGGCTTCGCCGCTCTTGAACTTCATCCCAATATTGTCGCTGCAGTAGTCGCTACCGGCTATGAAGAGCCTTCGGCCATTCAGCAGCAGTCGATCCCGATCATCCTCGCCGGTCACGATATGATTGGTCAGGCGCAAACCGGTACCGGTAAAACCGCTGCCTTTGCCCTGCCTATCCTGCACCGCATTGATCCGTCCAAGCGCGAGCCGCAAGCTCTGATCCTGGCCCCAACTCGTGAGTTGGCGCTACAAGTTGCAACCGCTTTCGAAACTTACGCCAAGCAAATGCCGGGCGTAACTGTTGTGGCTGTCTACGGCGGCGCGCCGATGGGCCCACAATTGAAAGCAATCCGTAATGGCGCACAGATCGTTGTCGCCACTCCGGGCCGTCTGTGCGACCACCTGCGTCGCGACGAAAAAGTCCTCGCTACCGTGAACCACCTGGTTCTGGACGAAGCAGACGAAATGCTCAAACTCGGTTTCATGGACGACCTGGAAGTGATCTTCAAGGCCATGCCGGAAACTCGTCAGACCGTATTGTTCTCGGCAACCCTGCCGCAGTCGATCCGTGCCATCGCCGAGCGCCACCTGCGCGATCCGAAGCACGTGAAGATCCAGAGCAAGACCCAGACCGTTACCGCGATCGAACAGGCTCACCTGTTGGTTCACGCTGACCAGAAGACCTCCGCCGTTCTCAGCTTGCTGGAAGTGGAAGACTTCGACGCTCTGATCATGTTCGTGCGCACCAAGCAAGCGACCCTGGATCTGGCCAGTGCCCTGGACGCCAAAGGCTACAAAGCCGCTGCGCTGAACGGTGACATCGCCCAGAACCAGCGTGAACGCGTCATCGACTCGCTGAAAGATGGCCGCCTGGACATCGTTGTCGCGACCGACGTGGCTGCCCGTGGTCTGGACGTTCCGCGCATCACCCACGTATTCAACGTGGACATGCCGTACGACCCGGAATCCTACGTGCACCGTATCGGCCGTACCGGCCGTGCCGGTCGCGAAGGTCGTGCGCTGCTGCTGGTGACTCCACGTGAGCGCCGCATGCTGCAAGTGATCGAGCGTGTCACCGGTCAGAAGGTTGCCGAAGTGCGTCTGCCGGACGCTCAGGCTGTTCTCGATGCACGCATCAAGAAGCTGACCAACAGCCTGTCGCCGCTGGTCGCTGATGCCGAGTCGACTCACGGCGAACTGCTGGATCGTCTGACTGCCGACATCGGTTGCACGCCGCGTGCCCTGGCTGCAGCCCTGCTGCGCAAGGCGACCAACGGTCAAGCGCTGAACCTGGCTGCGATCGAGAAGGAACGCCCACTGGTGCCGAACAACGCACCGCGTGGCGACCGTCCTGAGCGTTCCGGTGATCGTCCTGAGCGTGGTGATCGCGAGCGTCGCGCACCAATGCCTCTGGGCGAAGGTCGTGCCCGTTGCCGTACCGCGCTGGGTGCGCGTGACGGTATCGCCGCCAAGAACCTGCTGGGCGCCATCCTCAACGAAGGTGGTCTGGCTCGCGAAGCAATTGGTCGCATCCAGGTGCGTGACAGCTTCAGCCTCGTCGAGCTGCCGGAAGATGGTCTGGACAAACTCCTGACCAAGCTGAAGGATACTCGCGTCGCTGGCAAGCAGCTGAAACTGCGTCGCTATCGCGAAGATTGATCCGCCCTTGGGCTGATTGATCGAACATGAAAAATCCCCGACTGGTTCGGGGATTTTTTTGCCTGCTTTTTGCCTTTGTGGGAGCGAGCCTGCTCGCGAAGGCGTCAACCGAAGCGATAAATATCCATACCCAGCGCGCCCATCGTGAAACCTTGATGAGCAATGCTGAACTCACCTCCCGCACCACGGGCAAAATACAGCGGCAGCAAATGCTCGTCACTCGGATGGCTGCGCACCGCATTCGGCGCCTGCTGACGATAATCGTGCAGTACCGCCTCATCGTCGGCCGCCAGCTTGTCGATCATCCAGTCACGGAAGTCCCGTGCCCACGGCTCGACGCTTTCCGGGCCGGCGTGCCAGTCCAGTTCGCGCAGGTTGTGGGTGATGCTGCCGGAGCCGATCAGCAGAATGCCCTGCTCGCGCAGACTCGCCAGCGCTTGTCCGACACGGGTTTGCAACACCGGGCCGCCGCGACTCGGCAGCGACACCTGCACCACCGGAATATCTGCCTGCGGGTACATCAGCGACAGCGGCACCCAGACGCCGTGATCGAACGGTCGTTGCGGGTCGAGGCGTGCCGGCATATGCGCGGCGTCAAGCAATTCAGCCACTTCGGCTGCCAGTTGCGGATTGCCCGGTGCCGGGTACTGCACTTCGAAAAGGGCACGCGGGAAGCCGCCGAAGTCATGCCAGGTTTCCGGACGAGGATTGCTGCTGACCAGCAGTTCCTGGCTTTCCCAGTGGGCAGAGACGATCACGATGGCTTTAGGCCGCGGCAGTTCGGCCGCCAGACGCGCCAGCGCCGGGCCACTGGCACCGGGTTCCAGGGCCAGCATCGGTGAGCCGTGGGAGATAAACAGGCTGGGAAACATGGAAAGGTTCCTGAGCGGTAAGATGGCCTCATCTTCAGTCAGATCATTGATCTAAATCTAATATAAGTTTTAACGCCTTTTGATCGAATTTTTTGGGGTGATGCATGCAGCCTGAGTTTTGGCACAAGAAGTGGGAATCCAATCAGATCGGCTTTCATTTGCCTGAGGTGAACCCGTATCTGCAGCGGCACTGGCCGCAACTGGCGATCCCGGCCCAGACCCGGGTGCTGGTGCCGCTGTGCGGGAAAAGCCTGGATCTGTTGTGGCTGGCCGGGCGCGGGCATCAGGTGCTCGGAGTCGAGCTGTCGCTGAAGGCCGTCGAGGATTTTTTCAGTGAGCATCAGGTAATGCCGCAGGTCATTGCCAAGGGGCCGTTCAAAGTCTATCGCGCCGATTCCATCGAGTTGTGGTGCGGTGATTTCTTTGCGCTGACAGCCGACGATGTAGCGGATTGCGCGGCGTTGTACGACCGGGCAGCGCTGATTGCCTTGCCGGCTCCGATGCGTGAGCGCTATGCGGCGCATTTGCAGCAGATCCTGCCGCAAAGTGTGCAAGGGTTGTTGATCACCCTGGATTACGATCAGGCGCAGATGCCAGGGCCACCGTTTGCGGTGGGGGATGATGAAGTGCAGCGGTTGCTGGGCGAAGTCTGGCAGGTGCAGGTGCTTGAGGAACAGGATGTGCTGGCGGAGAGTGTCAGGTTCCTGCAGGCGGGCGTGACACGGTTGGAGGAGCGGGTTTACCGGGTTTCCTCGTGATACATTTTGCTGACAGTGCCGGCCCCTTCGCGAGCAGGCTCGCTCCCACACTAGATCTGTATACAAGAATCCAATGTGGGAGCGAGCCTGCTCGCGAAGAGGTCATCAGCAACAACCATTATTCGCATGTACAAAAAAGGCCCGCATCACTGCGGGCCTTTTTCATGGTCACACCGGTCGAATCAACCGCGACGACGCAGCGCGTCGATACGCTCTTCCAGCGGCGGGTGGCTCATGAACATGCGGGCAAAGCCTTGTTTGATGCCACCGTTGATGCCGAATGCGTTCAGGGTGTCCGGCATGTGCACCGGCAGGCCCTGTTCGGCGCGCAGGCGTTGCAATGCACCGATCATCGCATTGGTACCGGCCAGACGTGCGCCGGCCTCATCGGCGCGGAATTCGCGTTTGCGCGAGAACCACATGACGATGGCGCTGGCGAGAATGCCCAGTACCAGTTCGGCGAAGATCGTTGCCACGTAGTAGGCGATGCCCTGGCCTTCTTCGTTCTTGAAAATCACCTTGTCGACGAAGTTGCCGATGATCCGGGCGAAGAACATCACGAAGGTGTTCACCACGCCCTGGATCAGTGCCAGGGTGACCATGTCACCGTTGGCCACGTGACCGATTTCGTGGGCCAGAACGGCTTTCACTTCATCTGGCGAAAAACGTTCGAGCAGGCCCTGACTGACCGCGACCAGCGCGTCGTTCTTGTTCCAGCCGGTGGCGAAGGCGTTTGCTTCGTAGGCCGGGAAAATACCGACTTCGGGCATCTTGATCCCGGCTTCGCGGGACAGTTGCTCGACGGTTTGCAGCAGCCATTGCTCATGCCGGGTACGTGGCTGGCTGATGATCTGGGTGCTGGTGCTCATCTTCGCCATCCACTTGGAGATGAACAGCGAGAACAGCGAACCGGCGAAACCAAAGACCGCACAGAAAACCAGCAGCTGACTGAGGTTGAGATCAACCCCGTTGGCCGCCATGAACCCGTTGAAGCCGAACAGGCTCAGGGTGATGCTGGCTATCAGCACGACCGCCAGGTTAGTGGCCAAAAACAGCAGGATGCGCATCATGGTTGTAGAAATCTCCTCAAGCTAAAGATGTAGCGTACTGCGGGGTATATAAGGTGCGGCACCGGGTGATTCAACCGAGTGACTATTTCAAACTGTGTCCTACAGCGACTTCCCGAGTCTGCAGGTCATTGCCCACGGCCAAAACCGAAAGGGATTACAGCCGGCCGCTACCCGCCGCCACTGCGCCAGAGGCGGGTGGGCCCTATGAATCGCAAGTGTAGAAGGCGCAGCGAGGCGGGGAGAGCAGAAGTGTTGCTGAATCAGACAGTGCGCAACGTTCGGGCCGTTGCGCACCGTTGACCGGTTACTGGCGGTAGGACTTGAGGAAGTTGCCGATGCGGCCGATGGCCATTTCCAGATCGTCGACGCGGGGCAGGGTCACCACGCGGAAGTGATCCGGCCACGGCCAGTTGAAGGCCGTGCCTTGCACCACCAGCAGCTTCTCGGAGAGCAGCAGGTCGAGGACGAATTTTTCGTCGTTGTGGATCGGGCAGACTTTCGGGTCGATCCGCGGGAACGCATACAGCGCGCCCATCGGCTTGACGCAGCTGACGCCCGGAATGTCGTTGAGCAATTCCCAGGTGCGGTTGCGCTGCTCCAGCAGGCGGCCCTGCGGCAGTACCAGGTCATTGATGCTCTGATAGCCGCCGAGGGCGGTCTGAATCGCATGCTGACTCGGGACGTTGGCACACAGGCGCATGTTGGCCAGCATGTCGATGCCTTCGATGTAGCTCTGGGCATTGTGTTTCGGCCCGGAGATGGCGATCCAGCCGGAGCGGAAACCCGCCACGCGGTAGGATTTCGACAGACCGTTGAAGGTCAGGCACAGCAGGTCCGGCGCCAGCGAAGCGGTGCAGATGTGCACGGCGTCGTCGTAAAGGATCTTGTCGTAGATCTCGTCGGAAAACACCACCAGGTTGTGCGCGCGGGCGATTTCCAGCATGCCCAGCAGCACTTCCTTCGAATACACCGCGCCAGTCGGGTTGTTCGGGTTGATGATCACCATGGCTTTAGTGTTCGGGGTGATTTTGGCCTTGATGTCGGCCAGATCAGGGAACCAGTCGGCACCCTCGTCGCACAGGTAGTGCACGGCGTTACCGCCGGCCAGGCTCACGGCGGCGGTCCACAGCGGGTAGTCCGGGGCCGGTACCAGCACCTCGTCGCCGTTGTTGAGCAGCGCCTGCAGCGACATCACGATCAGCTCGGACACGCCGTTGCCCAGGTAGATGTCTTCGATGCCGACGCCTTCGACATTTTTTTGCTGGTAGTACTGCATCACCGCCTTACGGGCGCTGAACAGGCCTTTTGAGTCGCTGTAGCCTTGGGCGGTCGGCAGGTTGCGGATCACATCCTGAAGAATTTCGTCCGGCGCTTCGAAACCAAACGGCGCCGGGTTGCCGATGTTCAGCTTGAGGATGCGCTGGCCTTCCTCCTCCAGACGTTTGGCGTGCTTGAGCACCGGGCCGCGAATGTCGTAGCAGACGTTGGCGAGCTTGTTCGATTTGCTGAACTGCATGGCGATGTGATCCCGAAAATGAACGATCCAGACGGCGGATGGCCAACCGTACTGGGATTCCTGCGTCTTCGCACAGGCGGAGTCTTGCGCCATGGCGCCGAGAATCCGTTTGAATGCGCCCGGTCTGGCTGCCAGACTGGCGTGTGACGAGGCGCAATCATACGTGCCACCCGATCCGTGGAAAAGGTACAGATCGGGCTTTTTCAGCCGCTGAGGTGTGATGATGGAAAAGTTGGAAAAAACCCTGGAAGAATGGCGGGCGATGCTCGACCCCGAACAGTACAACGTGTGCCGTCTCAGTGCGACCGAACGGCCGTTTTCCGGCAAATACAACGACACCAAAACCGACGGTGTCTATCACTGCGTCTGCTGCAATGAGCCGCTGTTCGACTCCACGACCAAATTCGATTCCGGCTGCGGCTGGCCGAGCTTCTACGCGCCGATCGGCGAAAGCGCCATGACCGAGATCCGCGATACCAGCCACGGCATGATCCGCACCGAGGTCAAATGCGCCCGCTGCGACGCGCATCTGGGCCACGTGTTCCCCGATGGCCCGCCACCGACTGGCTTGCGTTATTGCATCAACTCGGTGTGCCTGAATCTCGAGCCGCGCGAGTAAGCGGACAGGCGACCTGCGGGTCGCCTTTCGGATAATTAAATTGCACACAATTTAATTGCTCGCTATGTTTGGCCTTTCCCGATAACCCGCGGAGCCGACCCATGAGCGACAACCTGCTGAATATCCCTGTCACCACCATCAAGGGTGAGCAAAAGACCCTGGCCGATTTTGCAGGCAAAGCGGTGTTGGTGGTCAACACCGCCAGCAAATGCGGCTTCACCCCTCAATACAAAGGCCTGGAAGAGCTGTGGCAGACCTATAAGGATCAGGGCCTGGTGGTGCTGGGGTTTCCGTGCAATCAGTTTGGCAAGCAGGAGCCGGGTAACGAGGGGGCGATCAGCGAGTTCTGTGAGCTGAACTACGGCGTGAGTTTCCCGCTGTTCAAGAAGATCGACGTCAACGGGTCTGATGCGCATCCGCTGTTCGTGCAGTTGAAAAAGCGCGCTCCGGGTTTGCTCGGCTCCGAGGGCATCAAGTGGAACTTCACCAAGTTCCTGATCGGCAAGGATGGGCAACTGGTCAAGCGTTTCGCCCCGACCACCAAGCCGCAGGACATCAGCGGCGAGATCGAAGCCCTGCTCAAATGAACAGCCTGCCCGACGATTCGCTGAAGCTCGACAGTCAGTTGTGCTTCAAGTTGTACGCCGCGTCCCGGGCGGTGATTCGCGCTTACAAGCCGATGCTCGATCAACTCGGCCTGACCTACCCGCAGTACCTGGCGATGCTGGTGCTGTGGGAGTGGCAGGACAGTGCACCGGAGCAACCGACGGTCAAGGCGTTGGGCGAGCGCCTGGCGCTGGACTCCGGCACCCTGACGCCGTTGCTCAAGCGTCTTGAACAATTGCAGTGGGTGCAACGCCAGCGTTCGGCGCGCGACGAGCGTGAAGTGCATCTGAGCCTGACCGCGCAAGGCCAAGCGCTGCGCGAGCAGGTCGGGCCGCTCAAGGCCCGGTTGTTGTGCGACAGCGGGGTGGATCTTGATCGGCTCAACGATTTGCGCAATGGCCTCGATCACCTGCTGGGGCAGATCAAAGCGCTGACGTAGCCGGCATCCACTGGTCGAGCAGGGCCGCCAGCTCTTCGCGGCGGAACGGCTTGGCCAGGTAATCGCTCATGCCGGCCGCACGGCAGCGCTCGCGTTCTTCGGACATGGCGTTGGCGGTCAGTGCGACGATCGGCAGGTGCGGCCAGCGCCCGCTCTGGCGGATCTGCCGGCTCGCTTCGTAGCCGTCCATCACCGGCATGTTGCAGTCCATCAGCACCAGATCGAACTCATCGTGCTCCAGTTGATCCAGCGCCTCGGCACCGTGGGCGGCGACCACCACGTCGCAACCGAGCTTGCCGAGCATGCCTTTGGCCACCAGTTGATTGACCGGATTGTCCTCCACCAGCAGCACCTTTCCGCGCCGCCGGACCGGCTGGCTCTCGAGGCGCGCATCGTTGCTCGTGGTGACATCGGCCAGCAGAATGCGCCGCAGGATCTGGTACAGCGCGTTGCGTGCCAGCGGTCGGGCTTGTTGCTGCAATGGCGCCAGCGCGGCGGCTTCTTCGCCGGGCATGAAACTGCCATAAGCGGTTACGACGAGGATCGGTGCGCTGATGGTCGGGCGCAGACTGAACAGGCATTCCGGGCAATCGGTGATCAGCAGATCGGGTGCCAGGCCCAGCAACGGGTCATCCATGGTGCGCTGTTCATAGCTCACGCCCCACACCGGCAGCAATGTCTTGAGCAGTTCCGCCAGCCCGCTGCTGGCGGCCGTGATCGCCAGCACCTTGCCGTGCAGTGGCGGCGGCATGACCGCCCGGGTGTGACACAGCAGTGGCAGGTCGGCACAGAACTGACTGCCGAAACCGGCCTCGGAACTGATGGTCAATCGGCCTTGCATGGCCTCGCACAGGTTGTAGGTCAACGCCAGACCGAGACCGGTGCCGCCGTACTGCCGGGTGATGCCGGCACCGGCCTGGGTGAACGGCTGGAAGATTTTCACCTGGGCATCCTGAGCGATGCCAATGCCGGTGTCGCAGACTTCGATGCGCACCCCGTCCTTGTGGGCGGACAGGCGCACATCGACCCGGCCGAAGCGGGTGAACTTCAGGGCATTGGACAGCAGGTTGCTGACGATTTGCCGTACCCGGGTCGGATCCCCCAGCACCAGCGCGGGGAAGTGCGGGTCGATCAGGCAAGTCAGCTCGACGCTCGGCGCGGCGTTCTGCGACAGCAGGTTGGCGGTGTCCTCGATCAGCGAGCCGAGGTCGAACGGGATGTGTTCGAGCTCCAGTTGCCCGGCATCGAACTTGGACAGGTCGAGAATATCGTTAAGCAGCTCGACCAGCACCTTGCCCGAGTCATGGGCAATCGACAGTTGCTGTTGCTGCTCGGCATTCAGCGGCCCATCGAGGGACAATGCGATCATCCCCAGCAGGCCGTTGAGCGGGGTGCGGATCTCGTGGCTCATGTTGGCGAGGAATGCCGAGCGCGCTTCGGCCATGTCCAGTGCGGTGCTGCGAGCGACTTCCAGTTCTTCGTTGGACTGGCTGAGCCGGGTGTTGATGGCCTTGAGCTCGGCAGTGCGGGCCGAGACGATGTGCTCCAGTTGTCCGAGGTAATCGGTGAGGCGGTTTTCCGCGTTGCGCCGTTGCTGGATTTCCGTGGCGATGTTGTCGAACTGCTGGTTGGCGACTTTGACCAGTACGCCGATCTCGTCATTGGCGTGGCCAGCCGGACATTCCAGGGTCGTCGGTTCTGCACTGCGTGCGTCACGCGCGCTGAGTTCCCGGATCAGGCGCACCAATGGCTTGGTCAGCATCACGTAGAACAGCGCCAACAGGATCCCGGTGAGAATCAGGCTGCGGGCAAAGCCGTTGAGCAGGGTGACTTCGGCGCGGCGCAGAAACCGGCTGCCGAACGCGTAGGTATCGACCTCCAGGCTCAGCGTGCCCAGTGATTCCTCGGGCAGGTGGTCGAGGTATAGGCGGTCTTCGAACTGGCGCTTGGCACCGAACAGAAAGTCGCTGATCACCCGGTAACCGCTTTGCAGCTCCGGGCGCTTGACGTTGGCCAGGACGTTGCCGTTGTTGTCGGTCAGTTGCGCCGAGATGATCGCCGGCGAACGCAACAGGCCCAGGGTCAGTTCCTGCGCCAGTTCCGCATCGATGTTGTAGGCGATTCGCGACGCCGGATTGTGGCTGATTTCCAGCAAAGACAGGATTTCACGGTTGATGGAGGCGTCTTCACTGGCATAATCGATGCCGATTTGCAGCAGGCTGAGCAGCGTGCCCAGAACGAACCCGACCAGCACCGTGAATCTGGCTTGCTTGTATGACAGCCGGTGGGTGAATTTGATATCCATGGGGTGTTGAACCACTTCCGTTTCCCTTCGCTGCTCAAGCATAGTCGATCATGTATGGATACCGAGGTTCCCGAAGCGCCTTGTAACAAGGCTTGAACGGGGATTGAGATCTGTCTGTCGTCGCTGGATCGACATCATCACTGTGAACGTGCCCGAGGAGAAGACGTGGATTCCCGATTGAATGCTTTTCTTGAACGCGCCGAGTCGGTTCTGGCGCGGATCGAACCCTTGCTGCCGGCGCCGCGTCCGCTGATCGACTGGGAAACCTGCCTGGCGGCGCGCTGGCAGCGTGACGGGCGCAGCGGCTATTTGCTGCCGCTGGAAGTCAGCCTCGACATGCGCCTGTCCGACCTGATCGGTGTCGATCGTCAGTTGGAACAACTGGGCCGCAACACTCAGCAGTTTCTCGACGGCATGCCGGCCAATCATGCGCTGCTCTGGGGCTCGCGCGGCACCGGTAAATCGTCGCTGGTGCGCGCGTTGCTGGCCGAACACGCCAAGGCCGGCCTGCGTTTGATCGAAATCGAGCGCGACCATCTGGCCGACCTGCCGCGGGTGGTCGAGCAGATCGGCAAACTGCCGCAACGCTTCGTGCTGTTCTGCGATGACCTGTCGTTCGAATCCGGCGAAGGCGATTATCGCGTGCTGAAAAGCGTGCTCGACGGCTCGCTCGAACAGGCCCCGGACAACGTTCTGCTGTACGCCACTTCCAACCGCCGCCATCTGGTGCCGGAAAAGGAAAGCGACAACGAAAACTGGAAACGCGTCGACGGCGAGCTGCATCCGAGTGAGGCGGTGGAAGACAAGATCGCCTTGTCCGACCGTTTCGGCCTGTGGTTGTCGTTTTACCCGTTTACCCAGGAACACTTCCTCAACGTCGTCGAGCACTGGATCGGCCAGTTGGCCGCCAAGGCCGGCTTGAGCTGGCAGCGCGACGAAGAGCTCGACATCCTCGCCGTGCGCTGGGCAACCGGGCGCGGCAATCGCAACGGACGTTGCGCGTACCAATTCGCCCGTTACTGGGTGGGACTGAAATTGCTGGAGCACAAGGCATGATTGATTTGCAACAAAGCGGCCAGGGCCTCGAAGGCTATGGCATGTTGGCCGCACAACTGGAATCGCTGCTGGCGGACGAGCGCGATTTCATCGCTAACGCCGCGCAGTTTTCGGCGTTCCTGTTCAATCAACTCGACGATTTGAACTGGGCCGGTTTCTACCTCAATCGCAACGAAGAACTGGTGCTTGGCCCGTTTCAGGGGCAGATCGCCTGCGTGCGCATTCCGTTCGGTCGCGGTGTATGTGGCGCGGCAGCGGCCAGTCGGCAGACCCAGCGCGTTGAAGACGTGCATGCATTCCCCGGTCATATCGCTTGCGACAGCGCCTCCAACAGCGAGCTGGTAGTGCCGCTGGTCAAGGACGGTCGGTTGATCGGCGTACTTGATCTCGACAGCCCGAAACTCGCACGTTTCGGCACCGCCGATCAGTCCGGAATCGAGCAACTGGCGGCGATTTTCCTGCGTCTGACCGACTGCTGATCAGGCACTCAGGCCAGCCTTGCGCAGCAGGCTGGCCGGATCCACCACATCGATCTGGCGCGGATCGAGAAACCGTGCGGCGTACTGCATGTACACCCCATCGTTGATGAACAGCGCAAACAGCTCGGGGTCGATGTGCGCCTCGCGGGACATGGTGGCCATGATCCCCAGGGCTTCACTCAAGGATTTGGCCTTCTTGTACGGTCGATCCGCCGCTGTCAGTGCCTCGAAAATATCGGCAATCGCCATCATCCGTGCCGGCAGGCTCATGTCCTCGCGCTTCAGGCGTTTGGGATAACCGCTGCCGTCCATCTTTTCGTGATGCCCACCGGCGATTTCCGCGACGCTGTCCAGGTGCCCGGGGAAGGGCAGGTGGCTGAGCATCAGGATCGTCTGCACCATGTGGTGATTGATGATGTAGCGCTCTTCGCGGGTCAGCGTGCCCCGGGCAATGCTCAGGTTGTACAGTTCGCCGCGATTGTATTTGTAACGCGGCACATCCAGTTTGAACCCCCACGGATTGTCTTCCGGAATCAGTTCGCTGTCGGCGCGTTCGATCAGGTGTTCGGGCTTGTCCGCCAGCAGTGGCTCGCTGACTGGCAGATTCGCCGCCGGCGTTTGCGCCTGGCGGCGGTTTTCCTCCCATGACACCCCCAAGCGATCATCGAGGGTGCGCATCCAGCCCCGCTCGGCAATGCGTTCAAGACGTTGCAGATCGGCGGGCGCCATGGCCTCACCGCCCAGATTGCAGCGGGCAACGAAGGCAAAGTCGTCATCCAGTTGCGTCAGCGTGGCGTCACGCAGTTCGCTCAGTTGCGCCGCGTTGCCGCCCAGTGCGATCGCCTGCCAGTAACTGATCCAGGCATCGCGCTTGAGCACTTCGAAACGGGTGCGGATTTCGTGGATGCGATCATTGAGGGTTTCCAGTTTGGTTGCCTTGTCGACGACATACTCCGGTGTCGTGACTTTGCCGCAATCGTGCAGCCAGGCCGCAATGTGCAGGGCTTCCCATTCGTCTTCGCTCGGTTGGTAGCTCTGGAACGCCGGCGCCTGGCTGGCGGCTGCGGCCTGCGCGAGCATCAGGGTCAGTTCCGGCACGCGCTGGCAGTGGCCGCCGGTGTAGGGGCTCTTGGCGTCGATGGCGCCGGCCAGCAACTGAATGAACGCGTCGAGCAACTGCTTCTGCTTCGCTTGCAGGCGCTGACTTTCGATACTCACCGCCGCCGCACCAGACACGGCTTGCAGGAAGGCGATGCGGTCCGGGCGCAGTTTTTCCAGGTCCTGAGCGCTGCCGCTGTCGTTGATCAGCAGAAGCAACAGGCCGATGGTTTCGTTGTGCCGATTACGCAGGCGGATGCCGATCAGGTGGATGCGCGGCGACTGCATGGCCAACAGGACTTTCTGCAAGTCCCCGGCCTGCTCGAAGCCAAGGCTGCTGACCACGTTGTCAGCGTTGATCAGTTGCTGGAACCACGCCGGCCCTTGATCGGCCAGGAGATCCCGGCCCAGCACAGCGAACTCGCCCGGCTCGTGCGAGGCGCCATCAATGACCAGTCCGTAAGGCTCCATCCGGTTGCCATCGCTTTCGCGCAGATAGATCAACCCCGCCTGCGCCTGGGCGATCTGCGCCGTTTCGAACAGCACCCGTTGCAGCAGCGGGGCGAAGCGGGTTTCGGCGCAGAGGCTGTCGGTGATGCGGAAGAAACTGGCGAGCGTGTCCTTCATGCGCGCCATCGACAGGCTCAACTGGTCAACCTCCAGCACCGGCGAGCGGCGGGTGACCGGAAAGTTGAAATCGAAACTGCGGATCGCGTCGGCTTCCTTGACCAGCGCGTGCAACGGTTTGACCAGAATCCGCGAGATCAGCCAGCCCAGCGGCAGGCACAGCAGCAAGATCGCCAAGGTGATCAGCGCGCCTTGCCAGCGCATGCGGTAGGCATCGGCAAGCAGTTCGTCCTCGGGCACCAGCAGGGCCATCTGCAAACCTTTCGGCCCGCCTTCCTGCAGAGTGCTGCGGGCGACGATCCAGTGGCGGCCATTGACGTCGAGCCGTTTGCCCGGATGGGCGGTGGACAGCAACGCGTGCAGATTCGGGCTGAGGTCGGCCGCTTTGGCCAGGCGTGCGCTGCTGTCGTCGACGATCAGCCGGCTGCTGTCCGGATAGGCCACCGCATTGCCATCGACATCGAACAGCACGATTTCGGTCGAAGGGGTGACCACATGCTTGGTCAAGGTGGCCGAGAGTGCCTCCAAAGTCAGATCGGCACCGATCACACTGGTTGCGCTGCTGCGTCGGGCCAGGGTGGTGCCCACATTGTGCGTGGAGAAAAATACATAGGGTTCGGTGGTGATCTGATCGCCCTGTTGCAGGGCGTTGCTGTACCAGTTGCGGGTACGCGGGTCGTAGCGGTCGTCGGGATTGGTGTCGCGTCCGACCGGCGTCAGCGTCTGGTCGAAGAACAGTGACTGCGACAATACGGTGCCGCTGGCGTCGTGCTCGATGCTCCAGACTTGATAGGCCGCTGTTGGTGGTGCCTTGAGCAGGGTTTTCAGCGCGCTGGTGCGCAAGGGCCGGACCATGAAGAAATCGCCGTTGCCGTAGCCCAGATACAGCGAGGCGAGATCGGTGTTGTCCTTGAGCGACTGACTGAACGGCTTGAGCAGCGCCAGACGCTGTTGCAGGCTCGGCGCCTCGGCTGCCTGATTGTCGGCCAGCAGGCTCAGCAGGTGCCGGATCGGTTCGTAGGTCGAATGCAGATCCAGGCGCACATCCTGTTCGATGCGATTGAACAGGTTTTCACTGCTCGACAGGATGATCCGGGTGGTCTGGCGATAATTGAACAGCCCCAGCACCACGCCTGTGAGCAACAGCAGAAAGGTGAACATGACGCTGATGTGCACGTGCAACGGGAACCGGCGTTGATCCGGGCGCAGTGGGCTGGGCATTGCTGACTCTCCATTGAAGTAAACACACTGCTCAGCGTCCAAGCATAGTTAAGGCTCGGTCATTGTGCTTTCTTCGAACGGTTCCAGTTGTTGCCGCAACGCCTGCTCCAGCTCGAGCATGGCTGCGTCGGTGGCCTCGACGCAGCGCACGATGGTCGGTGCGGGCGTTGTCTGCATGCAGGCCTGTTCCAGCGCATCGCAACAGGCGATCAGACGCGAGGCCTGGGCGATCCGGGCGGCGCCTTTGATCTTGTGGGCGACCAGCGCCACTGCCTGACGATCATTGCAGGGGGCCAGGGCTAATAATTCCTCGCGATCGAGACGGCTGCTCTTGAGCAATTGCGTGAGCAGACGCCGGACTTGCAGCGGGTTGCCGCCAGTCAACTGACTCAACCCGTCAAGATTGAACGCCGGTTCAAGCGTCGCGGGCTGCAGACCATTGATCCAGTGGCTCAGTGCGCTGAGGCTCAACGGCTTGAACAGGCAGTCATTCATGCCGGCCTGTTTGCAGCGCTGTACTTCTTCAGGCTGCGCGTTGGCCGTGAAACCCAGCACGGTACACGGAGGGCGGCCAGTGCGTTGTTCCTGTTGGCGGATCGCCTCGGTCAGTTCGTAGCCGTTCATCAACGGCATGTTGCAGTCAGCGATAACCAGGTCGAATGCACCGGTCTGCCATTTCTCGAATCCACTCCGACCCTCTTCGGCAAGGGTGAATCGGTGCCCGAGGAACTCCAGTTGCTGGCACATCAGCAGGCGATTGGCCGGATGATCGTCGACCACCAGAATGTTCAGTGGCGCAGAGGTTTGCAGCACAGGCTCGGTTTTTGCCGTGGTCACCTGGCACGGTAGCGTTTGCAGCGGCAGCGACAGGCAGACCTGGGTGCCGATCCCCGGCTGGCTGCTCAACTGCAGCTGCCCACCCATCATTTCACACAGGTTGCGACAGATCACCAGCCCCAGGCCTGCGCCGCTGCGAGCTTGCTGCCGGCCATTCTCGGTCTGGGCGAACGGCTCGAACAGGCGTTGTTGATCTTCGATGCTGATGCCGACCCCGGTGTCCTGGATCGTCAACTGAACGAGCGAGCATTGGCTCCGCCCGTTGGGCAGCACATCCAGATTGATCCGCACCTGCCCGGACTCAGTGAATTTGATGGCATTGCTGATCAGGTTCGACAGGATCTGCTTGAAGCGCAACGGATCCAGTTCCACGTCGACCTGCAGCCCCGGCGGATTGATGATCAGCGGCAGGAGGAGGTTTTTCTGGCGGGCGAGGCCGTCGAAGATCCTGACCACCGACGCCACTGTTTCGACCAGATTGACCCGTTCCGGGCTCAGGCTCAGGTGCCCGGACTCGATCCGCGCGATATCGAGAATGTCGCCGATCAGGCCCAGCAGGTCCTTGGCCGAGCAGTAGGCGGTTTCAATGGAGGAGCGATCCGGAGCCTGATCATTCATGCGTTTGAGCGTCAGTTCGAGCATGCCGATAATGGCATTCATCGGCGTGCGGATTTCGTGGCTCATGGTGGCCAGAAAGGTACTTTTGGCGCGGTTGGCGTTGTCCGCCTGTTCCTTGGCCCGGCGCAGTTCATCGAACAACTGGCGACGTTCACTGATGTCGATCCAGCCACCGATGATCCCCTGCACATCGCCACTGGAGTCGCGGTACGGCAGGATCCAGTGGTAGATCGTCAAACGCCGGCCACCGATGTGCAGCGGTCGATCGAGCAGCAGAGGCGTGCCTTCGGCCACCACCCGCTGGTAATCCGCCTGGTATGCCTGGGCTTCGAAGGCGTTGCTCAGGGTGCCCTGCATGACACTTTTGCCGATCACGTCTTCGCGTTTGGCGTTGAAGGCTTCGAGGTAGCTGTCGTTGCAGCTTTGCAGCAGACCCTGGCGATCGCGCACGTAGATCGGGTGAGGGGTTCCGTTGACCAGTGAACGCATGAATTCGAACTGATCGTTGAGTGCCCGTTCGGCGGCCTGGCGTTGCTTGATCTGGCGACGCATGTAGGCGTTCCACAACAGCGACAGCAACAGCAGCAGGCAGGCCGCGCCGATCAATTGGTAAAACAGGCGCTTGTAGTGATGCCAGTTGCTTTGAGCCGCATTGGAGAAACCGCGCCAGCGACTGTTGATGACCCCCAGTTCCTCCGGTGTGATGCTCAGCAGCGCCTTGTCGAGGATCGAGCCCAGTTCGGCATTGTCACGGGCGCTGGCCAGCGAGAAGGCCGCCTGACGTGTGCCCAGGGTGGTGGTGATCTGTAATTGATGTTCGAAGATCCGCGATGAAATCAGATAATTGGCAATCACCAGCGAGGCGACGGCGCCATCGGCCTTGCCTTCGGCGAGCAAGGTTGCGGCACCGAAAGTGTCGGAGGTTTCGATCAGGTGGATGTTGGGGAATTCGCGGCGCAGGTAATCAGCCATGGGACTGCCTTGGGCAATCGCCAGGTATCGGTTCTTGAGCTGGGTGGGATGTGTCGGGCTGTCAGCGGATTTGCGCGTCAGCAGGACGAAGGAGTTTTCCAGATAGGGACGGCTGAATTGCAGGGTCTTTTCCCGTTGGGGGCTGGGTAGCAACGCGGCGATCAGATCCGCCCGATGCTGATTGATCTGCTCGATCATTTCACCATCACTGCGGCTGCGGACCAGCTCGAAGCGCAGGCCGGTGCGCAGGCGCAGCAGTTCGAGCAGGTCGGCGGTGATGCCTCGCAGGTTACCGTCGCTGTCGAAGAATGTCAGCGGCGCGAACGCCTCGTTGACGACGACGCGCAGCACCGGGTGCTGTTTGAGCCACTGTTCTTCGTGGTGGGTCAATTGCAGCTTCTGGTCGGTCAGCAGAATGTCGCTGCCGGCGCTCCAGCGCTTGGCGATGTTGTCCCGTTCGCTGGCCGGTATGGCTTGCAGCACGGTGTTGATGATCGCCAGCAGTTGCGGGTTGTCGGCGTGAACGGCAAAGCTGAAACCATGGGCTTCCTGTTTGCCGAAATTGGCCATGCGAATGTTGTTCAGATAACCCTTGTTGATCATGTAGTGGGTGGAAATGGTGTCACCCAGAAACACGTCAGCCTGATCGAAAGCTACCGCGTTGATTGCGTTTTGATAGGAGGGATAGGACGTCAGGATGGCTTTGGGATACTGCGCCTTGACCTCATCCTGGGGCAGATAGTGATAGACCATGCTCAGCCGCAGACCGGCCAGGCCTTCAGTCAGCGAGCGGGTCTCGCCTTCGCGGGTAACCAGAACCGGCTGATCGATGGCGTAGGGCGTTGAAAGCAGGATATTTGCGTTACTGGCCTCGAAACCGTTGGCCGTACCGAGCATGTCGACCTGACCTGCTATCAACGCCTGCAAGGCGGCTTCCCGTGAGGCAAAGCGCTTGACCCGGATTGGCAACCCGACAGCCTGTTCGAGCAGACCGGCGTAGTCGGCGGTAAAACCCTCGTAATCACGACCGCTGGCGGTCATGTCGAACGGCGGATAGTCCGGCGCGGAAGTGCCCAGTACCAGTTCGCGGCGACTCTCCAGCCATTGCCGTTGCGCGGGTTCAAGGGACACGGATGGCGCTTCGTGGCCCGAGCGGCTGCGCAGCACATAATCTTGCGCGGTGACGAAGCTGGCATGCACCTGAGTCGTCAGGCACAGGCTGACGCAACATAGGGCGAGACAGATCTTTAAACGACTGGGCATTCAGGCTCTCACACTAGCGCGTTGCGTTTGGCCATCTCGATCAGTTCCACCAGAGATCTGGCCTTGAGTTTTTGCATCAGGCGTTTTTTGTAGGTACTGACTGTCTTGTTACTGAGAAACATGCCCTTGGCTATTTCCTTGTTGGTGCGTCCCTGGGCAAATAATTGCAGGACCATCAGCTCGCGGTCGTTGACGGATTTGAATAACTCCAGTTCGGCATAACGCACGTCGTCGAGGCGTACCGGATTCAATGCCTGGCTGGGGAAATAGTTGTAACCGGAAAGTACCGCCTTGATCGCACTGACCAGTTCACTCAAGTCTTCCTCTTTGCAGACATAACCGGATGCACCGGACTGCATGCAGCGAATGCCGAACAGCGTCGGGCATTGCGCCGTCAGTACCAGGGTTTTGAGCGGGGTGCCCATGGCGTTGAAACGGGCGAGAACTTCCAGGCCGTCGAGTTTGGGTATGCTGATATCAAGGATGATCAGGTCGGGCATGCATTCGCGGACCATTTGCATGGCATCGACCCCGTTATCGGTTTCGCCGACGACCTTGTAACCTTCATGCTCGAGCAGCATTCGAACGGCAAGTCGGATGACGGGGTGATCATCGACAATAAAAACGGAGTTCATAATCAAATCCCATACGTGCGCGAATAAAGGGCGCACCTTAGCTCAGATAAATGAGCTGCCGCATGAACTCCCGGGGCTGTTGCGGCAATATAGGATAAGTCCTACGCACTAAAAGGAAACCGACTACGACCAAACTCTGTGTCGCGTAAGGAAGTGTTGTGCTGATTTGTTTATCTGAATGTTTTAAGTTGCTTGTCGAACCTTGAATAAACAAGGTTTTGTTTGCGTAGTTGGCTGTTAAACGGATTTACCTTTCAGTCGATCCGTTTGCCTCAGACCACAGAACCGGTTCAATCGAGGTATCGCTCATCCGGGCAGTTGCCTGACCCGGTTGAGCAACTTTTTTTCTGTCAGTGGCTGGAACGCCCGGTCATTTCCAGCGCCATGTCACTGGCGTAGCTGTCGGTCATCCCGGCGATGAAGTCGATCATGCGCAGGAACGAGGTGTGCAGCGGGCCATGGGGATCCGGCGCATTGTTACCCAGCAGATCGAGGATCCGGCGGCTCTTGAACGACGGCGTGCGGCCGCCATGTTGCTCCAGGGCCGCGCCGCAGAACGCGTTGAGGAGGATTTCCAGGGTGGTGTAGGCGCCGATTTCATGCAGCGTCTTGCGCTTGTCCTGGAAGATTTTCTTGCGGGCGATGTCCTTGGCGTTCAGTACGCAGCGTTTGGCCGGACCGTGCATGTGTTCCACCAGGTCGCCGTGCAGGGTGCCGGCCAGCAGCGCATCCTGTTGCTCGACGAATGCCCGGGCAGCGGCGTTGGTCAGGTGCTCGATGGCCTTGCCGCGCAGGATCGCCAGTTTGCGTCGACGCGAATCCTGCGGGCCGAGCTGGCGATAGGTTTCCGGGAGGTCGTCACCGACCAGACCGAGCAGCAGCGATTCGACTTCCGCGTACTCCAGCAGCTCCATTTCCAGGCCGTCTTCGAGGTCGATCAGCGCGTAGCAGATGTCGTCGGCAGCCTCCATCAGGTACACCAATGGGTGGCGCGCCCAGCGCTGGTCTTCCAGTTGTGGCAGGCCGAGCTTGTGGGCGATCTGCTCCAGCAGCGGCAGTTCGCTCTGATAGCAGCCGAATTTGTGTTTCTTGTAGCCCAGCGAGTCGGCGTGCCGTGCGGTCCACGGATATTTCAGATAGGTGCCGAGGGTGGCGTAGGTGAGGCGGGTGCCGCCGTCGAACTGGTGATACTCAAGCTGAGTCAGCACCCGGAAGCCTTGCGCATTGCCTTCGAAATTGAGGAAGTCACCGCGCTCGGCTTCGCTCATGCCGTCGAGCCAGCCGCGCCCGGCTGCCTGCTGGAACCAGTGACGAATCGCGTCTTCACCGGAGTGGCCGAACGGCGGATTGCCGATGTCATGGGCCAGGCAGGCCGATTGCACGACCATGCCCAAGTCGCTCGGGTCGCACCAGTCGGGCAGGGCGCTGCGCAAGGTTTCACCGACGCGCATGCCCAGCGAGCGCCCGACGCAGCTGACTTCCAGCGAGTGGGTCAGGCGGGTGTGGATGTGGTCGTTACTCGACACCGGATGCACCTGGGTCTTGCGCCCCAGACGGCGGAAGGCACCGGAGAAGATGATGCGGTCGTGGTCTTTGTGGAACGGGCTGCGGCCAAGCTCTTGCGGGCTGTGCAGCGGTTTTCCAAGGCGTTCGCGGTTGAGCAGGGTCTGCCAATCCAAGGCTGGTTCTCTCCGTCGGTGACTGGGATGACTGTTGCCCTAGCTTCCCGGTTCAGCCACACACCTGCAAGCGGAACTACAAGCCCGCGGCATCAATATCGATCAGCAGCAGGCGCTCGCCGTTATCGAAGAACTGCCCGGCGGTCAGGCAATACTGGTTGCTGGTGGCATCGCGGTAGGTGCTGGACAGGGTCAGGCGCCGCTCTTCCCAGCCTTCGGCGAGCAAATGATAGAAGTACGGACGCCATGACCAGTTGTGGCCCAGATAGCGGTTATCGGCGACCCAGCCGTTGTTGCGCCATTCGAGGTTGGGCGTGAGTTGGGTGCCGTGACGGTCGCATTGGTAGAACCGCAGCAACCACGGGAAGGCTTCCAGTTGCGGCAGCGCACTCAGCGGCGCGTGGGCCTGAGCCCAGCTCTGGAGGATCGCCATCAGTTCGCCGAGTTGCTGGCGCATCTGCATCAGGCGCCCGCGTTCGGCCAGTTTCTGCCGCACGTAACGCTGGCGCAGTTCGGCGAAGCGCTGCACGAAGGCGTCGGTTGGATAAAACGCCTCCTGCGCCCGGGCGAACAGGAAACCCTGAACGTAGCGCGAACCGCATTCCAGGGCGAAATTGAGCTGGGCCTCGGTTTCCACGCCTTCGGCGATGATCCAGCAGCCGGTTTTTTCGGCCATTTGCGCCAGAGCCTTGACCACGTCACTGCTCGGCCCGCCCAGTGCGGCAGCCTGAAACAGGCGCATGTCGAGTTTGAGAATGTCCGGCTGCAAGGCTAGCACCCGATCGAGCTGCGAGTAACCGGCGCCGAAGTCATCGATAGCGATCCGCGCTCCGGCCTCGCGATAGCGCGCGACCACCTCGGCCAGACGCTGACTGTTGCCACCCAGTTCAGTGATCTCGAACACGATGCGTTGCGGATCGACGCCGTGGCGCAGCATCTGCTTGAGGCTGGGCAGCGGTTGATCGGCGCGCAGGCGACTGATCCAGCGCGGCGACATGTTCAGGCTGAGAAACCACTCGGCGGGGGCTTCATGCAGTCGGCTCAGGGCGTTGTCGCGGATCTGCCGGTCGAGCCGGCGCAGGGCGATGGCGGGTGTGCGCGGGTCGGCGAACAAGGGCCCGACCGAGGCCAGTTGGCCGTCGGGCTGGCGCAGTCGACCGAGAGCTTCGACGCCTGCAATTCGTCCGGTAGCGGTATCGATGAAAGGTTGAAAGCAGGCGAGCGGTTGCCCGTCGATCACGGGGCCTCCTTAGTCGTTCTTGTTCTGGATGAACCCCGCCGACCGGGTAGGCGCGCGGGATTGAACCTCCGGGTAAAGAGGTTCATCCCGCGGATATTGCAAGAATGTAGCCAGATGCGTCGGCTTAGCGTTTGCCCGAACTCTGCATGACCAGTTTGATCAGTGGCCCGAGGCTGGTGCCCAGTCGTATCAGCCGGGTCAGCCCGCCAACACCGCCGCTTTTTGCGCCTTTGCCGGTGATGAAGCCCAGCAGGGTGACGGCGGCCACGCCCCAAAGCGGCGCGTGCTTGATGCCGAAGCCGCCTTGCAGGTTTTGCGTCATGCCGCGCATGCGTTGCAAGGGCTGCAGCACTTGCCCGGCTTCGTGGCGGATTTCCTGACGATGCATTTCCATGCGCAGGCGGATCAGCGCCTTGCGCATTTCCCGGCGCGAGCTGTTGTGTGGCAGTTCAGGCAGGCTCATGGCAGCAGGCGCTCCCGATCATTGGCCAATTCTTCCAGCGTGCCGTGGAAGGGCGAGGATTCATCGAAGACTGCTGCCTTGAGACGCAGCCCGCAGAAAGCGGCCGCCAGGGTGTAGAACACGCACAGGCCGATGATCGCTGCCAGACGATAGGTATCCCAGAACACGATCAGCACCAGCGTCGACAGACCCACCAGCAACAGCAGGGCAAACACCAGCGCCAGCCCTGCGAACAGCAACAGGCTGACGGTGCGTGATTTCTGCTCCTGCAATTCAATGCCGAACAGTTCGACATGGCTGTGCAGCAAGCCGAGAACAGCGGCGCCCAGACGCCGCGTGGAAGAGGAGGTGCCCGACCCCAGGCCGGATTCGCCGATCGACATGATCAGCGCCGAGTGGCCAGCAGGCCAATCAGGAAGCCCACCCCGGCGGCGATGCCCACCGATTGCCAAGGGTTGGCCGACACATAATCTTCGGTGGCGGTGACCGCTGCCTGGCCGCGATCACGCAGGGTGTCTTCGGTCAGCTTCAGGGTTTCCCGGGCGCGCAACAGGCTGTCGTGAATCTGATCACGCAGCTCATCAGCCTGATCGCCCGCCAGGGACGCGGTGTGTTCGAGCAGCCGCTCGGTGTCGGCGACCAGAGTCTGGAAGTCGTTCATCAGGATTTCTTGAGCAGTCTTTGCCTTGATGCTGGCCATGGGTGGATCTCCGTAAGTGACGTCTGAAGCGTTCGAGTATGAGCATTGCGCGAAGGTTCAGTACAAATGACTGGTACAGCTTTTGCTATGTCGTGGTGCGTCCTGCTGCCGCCGTGCGCTGTTGGCGGGCGTACATGCAGCAAAACCTTAACTCAAATAATCCTGGTTCGTGTCAGGACATCGACCTTGTGCGCCAAACCGGTTCATCGCAGCTTTATTGCGCAGACCGACCGGTCGCAACTTGGTGCATGAATTGTCCGCGCGAACCGCTTTGGTGCCTTTTTAGCCTTCAGGTCTGCCTCTTTATGGAAAATCTGCAAAGCGCTGTGGACACGCTGGTTCACAGCTCCAACACGTTGTTCATTCTGATCGGTGCGGTGATGGTGCTGGCGATGCACGCCGGTTTCGCCTTCCTTGAAGTCGGCACGGTGCGCCAGAAAAACCAGGTCAACGCACTGTCGAAGATCCTCAGCGACTTTGCCGTTTCGACCCTGGCCTATTTCTTTATAGGCTATTGGATCTCTTACGGTGTGACCTTCATGCAACCGGCGGCGGTGCTGAGTGCCGATCACGGATATGGGCTGGTGAAGTTTTTCTTCCTGCTGACGTTTGCAGCGGCAATTCCGGCGATCATCTCCGGCGGGATTGCCGAGCGTGCGCGCTTCGTTCCGCAGTTGTGCGCAACGGCGCTGATCGTGGCGTTCATCTACCCGTTTTTCGAGGGCATGGTCTGGAACGGCAACTTCGGTCTGCAGGCCTGGCTGACGGCACGTTTTGGCGCGGCGTTCCATGATTTCGCCGGTTCCGTGGTGGTGCACGCCATGGGCGGCTGGCTGGCACTGGCGGCGGTTTTGCTGCTCGGCCCGCGCAATGGCCGTTATCGCGAAGGGCGTCTGGTGGCGTTCGCACCGTCGAGCATTCCTTTTCTGGCGCTGGGTTCGTGGATTCTGATTGTCGGCTGGTTCGGCTTCAACGTGATGAGCGCGCAGACCTTGCAGGGCGTCAGCGGTCTGGTGGCGGTCAACTCGCTGATGGCCATGGTTGGCGGCACGGTGGCGGCGTTGATCGTCGGGCGCAATGACCCGGGCTTCCTGCACAACGGTCCGTTGGCCGGGCTGGTGGCGATCTGCGCCGGTTCCGACCTGATGCACCCGGTGGGTGCGCTGGTGACCGGCGCGATTGCCGGTGCACTGTTTGTCTGGTGCTTTACCGCCGCGCAAGTCAAATGGCGTATCGACGATGTACTCGGCGTCTGGCCGTTGCACGGTTTGTGCGGGGTGTGGGGCGGGATCGCCTGCGGCATCTTCGGCCAGACTGCGCTGGGTGGCCTCGGTGGCGTCAGCCTGATCAGTCAGTTGATCGGCACTGCGCTCGGTGTGGTGGTCGCATTGCTCGGCGGATTTGCCGTTTACGGCGTGATCAAGGCCTTGCACGGCCTGCGCCTGAGTCAGGAACAAGAGTATTACGGCGCCGATCTGTCGTTGCACAAGATCGGCGCGGTCAGTCAGGACTAAGTTTCCTTGTCGTCGGTGCCGGGGTAAAAGCCATGCAACAGGCGATAGCGATTGATGCGCACCTGGTCGACTTTCTCCTGTACCTGATGAGCTGGCAGACCGAGCATGATCAAGGCGTGGGAGGCGAGCATCAGGCTCGACTCCAATAACTCCGGCACCACTTCGGTGGCGCCGGCAGCCTTCAGCTCCGCCCATTGGCTGTCGTCGCGGGTGCGCACCAGAATCGGTATCCGCGCATTGAGCCGGCGCGCTTCCTTGAGAATTCGCAGGCTGACATCGCTCTGATCCACGGCGATCACCAGCAGTTTCGCGCGCAACAATCCGATGGCCGTCAGCAAGTCACCGCGCGATGAGTCGCCATAATGCACATCACTTTCCTCGGACGCGGCTTCCTGCACGCGCACCGGATCGTTGTCCAACGCGATGTAAGGTTGATTGGCATTGCGCATGAAGCGGCCGATGGACTGGCCAACGCGCCCGTAGCCGCAAATCACCACATGCTGATCGAGGTCGGCGTTGAGCGCACTGATCTCCTCGATTTGCGCCTCCTGATTCGGCTTGCGATGCAGGCGCAGGGCAATTTTCGGTGCCCCGCGCAACAATAGCGGGGTCAGCAACATCGAGCAGAACGTCGCCGCCAGCAGCAGGCCGCCCAGTTCGTCAGGCAGCATGCGGTTTTGCTGCATCTGCGCCATCAATGCGAAGCAGAATTCCCCGCCCTGCGCCAACGCCAGGCCGCTGCGCCAGGCAGTTTCGTGATCGCTGCCGCGCCACTTCACCAAAAGCGCGACGACCGTGCCTTTGATCAGCATCAGGCCGAGGGTCAGGCCGAGAATCAGCAGGCTGTGACTGACGAACAGTTGCAGATCGATCAGCATGCCGATGCTGACGAAAAACACCCCGAGCAGGATGTCGCGAAACGGCCGGATATCGGCCTCGATCTGATGGCGATAGTGGCTCTCGCCGAGCAGCATGCCGGCGAGAAATGCGCCGAGGGCAGGGGACAGGCCCAGCAGGTGCGTCAGCCAGGCGGTCAGCAGCACAATCACCAGCGCCAGCAGCACGAACAGCTCCGCCGAGCGCGAGGCCGCCACTTCGTGGAACAGCCGTGGCAGCAACCAGCGGCTGGCCAGCAGCAGACCGAAAAACAGCACCACGGTCTTAACCAGCGTCAATGGCAAGGCCCAGTACCAGGCTTGCGTGCTGCTGCCGGCGAACACCGGCACCAGGGTCAGCAATAACACCGCCACCACGTCCTGAAACAGCAGGACCCCGACCGCGTTTTGCCCGTGACTGCTGAACACCTCGCCCAGGCTGCTCAACTCCTTGGTGACAATCGCCGTTGACGACAACGACAGCCCGGCGCCAAGCAGCAGGGCCGGGGTCGCCGGCATGCCCAGCACGATCAGCACCATTCCCAGTAATGCCGTGCTGAGCAATACCTGCTGACTGCCCAGGCGAAACACCACCTGGCGCAGCGCGATCATTTTCGACAGGGAAAACTCCAGGCCCAGCGAAAACAGCAGAAACACCACGCCCAACTCGGCCACGTCCGGCAGGTGCTCGCTCTCGTTGACCCAGTTGAACGCGGTCGGCCCCACCATCAGGCCCACGCACAGATAGCCCAGCACCGGCGGCAAGCGCAGGCGGCGAAACAGGGCAATCATCACCAGGGATGAGGCGAGGATGATCAGCAGGTTGGCAAACACAAGGCACTCCGATGTCAGGCTCAGGCTTCTCAAGCGTAGAGGCAAAAAGCCCGGGAGCATGGCCTGATTGGCTTTTCTCTGGACTGATTTGCGTCAGGGTTTTGCGTACTGGTTGCCGTGCTCGGGCCTTTGGGCGGCAGCGGCTCGACGGGTTTTCGAGGCAGGCCTAGAATGAATGCTCATTTTTCCGGTTGAGCGATCATGCCTCCTGAATGTCAGTTGTTCGGCACCTTGGGATGCCATTTGTGTGAGGTGGCAGAGGCCGAGTTGATGCCTTTTGTCGAGCATGGTCTGCTGGTCGAACTGGTGGATATTGCTGACGATGAATCCTGGTTCGAGGCTTACAGCCTGCGAATTCCGGTACTGCGCCGAATTGACACCGGCGCGGAGCTGAGCTGGCCTTTCAGTGCCGATCAGGTGGTGGCCTTCCTGCGCTGAGCCTGTTTCTTCGTTGACGCGGCATGGCTTTCCGCCGGTCGCGACCGCGCATCCTTCCCTTGGCGTTTTGCGGATTATTCGGTTACTGTATGTGTATACAGTAATTGGATGGGCCTGCTGCTTTTGATGACTTGAGCAGGTGAATCCGGCAGTCAGAGGGACGAACCGTGGTCAATGTCGAACAGTTGAAGAACAGCGTGAACCGGATGTCGGTTGACGTGGTGCGCGAGGCCGTCCTCGAGTTGCGCCTGGACGGGCTGGTCACGGAGGGCAAGACGCCTTTCAACAAATTGCATTTCAACACCTGTTTTGCCGAGATCGAGGCGCTGTTCCAGCGTGCCGGTTATCACAAGCAACTGGATGTGGTCGGTTATCAGGGCCTGCTCTATGCCTTGTATGACCCGGGGCGCTGGGAGGCCGTCGATGTGCTGCGCTGGCTCAAGGAATTCACCGAAGCCGCCGCGCTCAAGTCGATCCCGGCCTGAAGCGGGCGGTGGAATCGGCGCTAGGTTCGTATCGCTCAGTGTTGGATAATGCCGACCTGCATTGAGGGTTCGAATTTCCGTATGTCCACACCAACGTTTTCCGCTGCGCAGAATCAAGCCAGCACCCTTTACCTTCCTCCGGGCAGTTGGCCTACCGTCCTTGATTGCCTGTGTGAGCATTTCAGTGCGATCGGTCGCGAGCAATGGCTGGACCGGATCGCCCGGGGCCGGGTACTGGATGGGCAGGGACAGCCGATTGCGCTGGATCTGCCGTACAAGGAAGGCCTGCGTATTCACTACTTCCGTGAAGTGCCGGATGAAAAACCGATCCCGGTGGTCGAGTCGATCCTGTATGCGGACGAACATCTGGTGGTGGCGGACAAGCCGCACTTCCTGCCGGTGACGCCGGCCGGCGAGTACGTCGAACAGACGTTGCTGCGCCGTCTGATCCGTCGCCTCGATAATCCGCATCTGGTGCCACTGCACCGCATTGACCGGCACACGGCAGGCTTGGTGATCTTTTCGGCTAACTCACAAACCCGCTCCGCTTATCAGTCGCTGTTCCCTACGCGGCAGATCGATAAACGCTATGAGGCGATTGCCCGTGCGCTTCCGGAGCTGGAATTTCCCCTGGTACACAAAAGCCGTCTGATCGATGGCGAACCATTCTTCCGCATGCAGGAAGGGCCAGGCGACGCCAATACGGAAACAGCGGTGGAAGTCCGGGAAAAGAACGGTGATCTGTGGCGCTACGGCCTGTATCCGGTGACTGGCAAGAAGCATCAGCTACGTGTACACATGACCGCGCTGGGGGCGAGTATCTGCAACGATCCGTTCTACCCGGATGTATTGAAAGACGTTGAGGATGATTACGCCAATCCGCTCAAGCTGTTGGCACAGGGGCTGCGGTTTGTCGACCCGGTCACCGGCGAAGAACGCGAGTTCGAAAGTCAGATCACCCTGCAGTGGTGACGCCATTCACTTTCCCCCACCCATGAAAAAGCCCGCATTAATGCGGGCTTTTCTGTATCCGGTGTCGACGTAAAGCTTACAGCTCTTTAACGGTACGAACCTGATCCTTGTTGATGCGGGTCTCTTTGCCGTCGAGTTGTTTGAACTCGTAGAAGCCCGAATCTTCATCGTATTTCGGGGTGTCGACGGCCTGGATTTCGCGACCGTCATTCAAGGTGAGCACTGTTGGCGAGGAGCAACCAGCGAGGGTAGCCAGGCCCAGTGCGAGCATGAAAGTGGCGAGGGTCCGTTGAGTCATGGGTGTGTCTCCGAATGGGAATACTTTTGGTTACTGAGCTTGAGACGTATACAAGGCGTGAGAGTTCCTTGAATGCTGTCAGTCTGACACAGTGTTGTGCGTATTTAACAGTTCGGGGGTGTTCAGGTTGGCCAGTCGCGGGTCATTGTCCGGGCATTGCAGGGCAGTCGCGCCGAGATTGCGCATGACCCGGCCGGGGCTGCGTTCACCGGCGTTCCACGCGGTTTCGAAGGCGGGCAACAGGGCGACGGGAATTACACACAGCAGGGGTTCCCAGTGGTCGTCGTGACGCAACATTAAAGGTTTTTCAGGAAACCGGCCGGCGGTTTCACGCATGTCCTGCAACAGCGCGGCGTCGATTCGCGGCACATCGCAGGGCAAGACCAGCAGGTGTGGACGGCGGGCGACCTTGAGTCCGGCGAGGATGCCGGCCAGCGGACCAGGAAAATCGCCTTGCTCATCGCTGACCAATTGATCGGCGTAGGCGGCATAACGCTCGTGATTGCGATTGCAGGAGATGATCAGATCGTCAGTCAGCGGTCGGACCTTGCGCTGCAAATGCGCAATCAGCGGCTCACCCTGCCATTCGACCAGCCCTTTGTCCTGGCCGCCCATGCGCTGGCCGCGTCCGCCTGCCAGGAGCAGAATGGAGCAGGGGGGCAATGGCGTATTCGAGGTCATGGCAGCTCTCCAGCGGGGCGGCGAAAAATTCAGGCGCTGTGATATAACACCGGGCTGTTTCTCCTACAACTGGACGAGCCTAATGAAAGCCAAGGCCGATGTACCTTTTACGCCGCTGAACATTGCGGTGCTGACTGTCAGCGATACCCGAACCCTGGAAACCGACACCTCAGGCCAGGTCTTCGTCGACCGCCTGACTGCTGCCGGTCACCGCTTGGCCGAACGGGTCCTGCTCAAAGATGACCTGTACAAGATCCGCGCGCAAGTTGCCCACTGGATTGCCGAGGACGTCGTGCAGGTCGTGTTGATTACCGGCGGCACTGGTTTCACCGGGCGTGACAGCACGCCTGAAGCCGTGGCTTGTCTGCTCGACAAGCAGGTTGACGGCTTCGGTGAACTGTTCCGGCAGATTTCGGTGGCCGATATCGGTACTTCGACCGTGCAGTCGCGGGCACTGGCCGGTCTGGCCAATGGCACACTGGTGTGCTGCCTGCCAGGTTCGACCAATGCGGTGCGCACCGGTTGGGACGGCATTCTCGCCGAACAGCTGGATTCGCGGCACCGTCCGTGCAACTTCGTCCCTCACCTGAAACAGGCGGCGCCCTGTGAATCCCGTGGGTAAGCCGGGCAAGACCGGCAGCCTGATGCCTGTCGAGCAAGCGTTGGCCCGCCTGCTGGAGATGGCTGAAGCCTCGCCGATTGTCGAACGCGAGTTTCTGCCCTTGGCCGAAGTCGAGGGGCGGGTGCTCGCCGAGGACCTGGTTTCGACCCTGGACCTACCACCCTGGCCAAATAGCGCCATGGATGGTTATGCCCTGAATCTGGCCGACTGGACCGGCGCACCGCTGCCGGTCAGCCAGAAAGTCTTTGCCGGGCAGGCGCCTGAGCCGTTGAAGCCCGGTACCTGCGCGCGGATCTTCACCGGTGCGCCAGTGCCTGCCGGGGCCGATTGCGTGGAAATGCAGGAGAATGCCGAGGTTCAGGACGACGGCAGCGTGCGTTTCATCGAAACCATGAGCGTCGGCCAGAACATTCGCCCGCAAGGCCAGGAAACCACCGTGGGTGAGTTGATTCTGGCTGCAGGTACCCGGCTGGGACCGATCGAACAAGGTCTGGCGGCGTCGCTGGGATGTGCCGGGCTGAATGTGGTACGCAAGGTCCGAGTGGCGGTGCTGTCCACCGGCGATGAACTCGTCGAGCCGGGCCGGCCGCTGGGGCCGGGGCAGATCTACAACAGTAATCGGGTGGTGTTGTGCAGTTGGCTGCAGCGCCTGGGTTGTGAAGTGATTGATGCCGGTATTCTTCCGGACGATCTGGCGACCACGCGGGCGCGCCTTGGCGACTTGCAGGGTGTCGACCTGATTCTCTCGACCGGAGGCGTGTCGGTCGGTGAAGCGGATTTTCTTGGCATCGCATTGCGGGAAGAGGGCGAGCTGGCGCTGTGGAAACTGGCCATCAAACCGGGCAAGCCGCTGACATTCGGTCATTTTCGCAAGGTGCCGGTCATCGGCCTGCCGGGCAACCCCGCTTCGACGCTGGTGACCTTTGCTCTGCTCACGCGGCCCTACTTGTTGCGGCGTCAGGGCGTACAGGATGTCGAACCCCTGAAGTTTACGATTCCGGCAGGTTTTGTCTGGCCTGTGGCCGGCAATCGGCGCGAATACCTGCGCGGTCGTCTCGAGCAGGGGCGGGCGATCATCTACCGCAATCAAAGCTCCGGTGTGCTGCGCAGCGCGGCCTGGGCGGATGGTCTGGTAGAGGTGCTGGAAGGCCGCACGCTGGTAGAAGGCGATGAGGTCGGGTTCATTCCCCTGAGCGACCTGCTCGGCTGATCCGCTTCCGGTAATTGCAGGCTCGACCGATACCGCGTCGATGCCTGCATTCCTCTGTCAATGGCTCATCAGTGTGACCAACTGATCGAACCGGCTGTTGGCAACCCATCCCAGCAGTCCCAGGACCACCGCCGTTGCACCCGCCGAATAGGCGAGACGGTGCTTGATGGTCTTTACATCCCCGCGAACTTCGTCCATATCCCGACGAATGTATTTGAGGTGGGTTTCCAGTTCGGTCACGCGCGGTTCCATATCAACTTCTCCAGCGGTTCTGGCGTTCTTTCTGAAATCGGATTTGTGATTGGCGCGACTTTCGTCCAGAGGGGCAACCGGACTATTTGCAATTCTGGCTTCATGGCTTGGCATGGAAATGTCCATCGGCTGTTTCAAGTGTAAGCGCATCGGCCTTCCCGTCATCCAGACTGCCAACATCTCCGAGGGTGTATCCAATCATTACCTGCACATCCTTGTGTTGTTGAATCGAAAATTGATACCACCTGCACAAGGTGAATCAAGGATCGTGTCCGGTCAATTGAGCCGATTCCTCACATGTTGTAAGAAAAAATACCGTCGCGTAGGACGCAACGGGTCAGTCGCTTGAATTAAATGGTGTTCCCATGGCTTTTTTGCGTGCACCAGTGGTCAAGATGTTTCATACCGATTCAATCTTGGGGAGTGACCGTAATGAGTGAACGCAGGGCGCTGTTGATTCTGCATGGCAAGCAGGCACTCAATGAGGCGGTGCGCACCGCCGTCGAAGGCAAACGCAAGCAGGGCTGGGAATTGGCCGTACGGCTGACCTGGGAGGCCGGTGACGCTCAGCGTCTGGTGGAAGAAGCACTGGCGAGTGGCTATCGGAAGATCATCGCCGGAGGCGGAGATGGCACGTTGCGCGATATCGCTGAAGCGCTTGCCGCGCATCCGGACGAGGCCAGTCTGGTGCTGTTGCCGCTAGGAACGGCTAACGATTTTTCCCGCGCGGCGGGGATCCCGCTGGAGCCGGCCGAAGCACTGGAAATGCTGGACGTGCCACCGCGCAAGATTGACCTGGGCGAAGTCGGTGGGCAGATTTTCCTGAACATGGCGACGGGTGGTTTCGGCAGCCAGGTCACGGCCAATACCTCTGAAGATCTGAAAAAAGTGCTCGGCGGGGCCGCCTATCTGTTCACCGGTTTGTCGCGCTTCAGTGAGCTGCACGCGGCTTACGGTGAACTGCAAGGGCCGGACTTTCACTGGAGCGGCGAGCTGCTCGCATTGGGCATCGGCAACGGTCGTCAGGCAGGCGGCGGACACGTCTTGTGCCCGCAGGCACTGGCGGACGATGGTCTATTGGACATCAGTATTCTGCCGGCGCCACAGGAGTTGGTGGGCACACTGAAGAACCTGCTCAGCGACGGCTTCGGCCTCGACAATATGTTTGTCCGGGCCCGTTTGCCCTGGGTCGAAATCAAGGTCGCCGAGGGGCTGAGCATCAACCTTGACGGCGAGCCGCTGGAGGGCGACAGCCTGCGTTTCGAGGCGCGCCCCGCCGCCTTGCAGGTGCATTTGCCGGAGCATTCGCCGCTGTTGGGCGGCGCGGGTTCGATCAGTCGTCCAGACTGATGATCTGTTCGCGCACCGCGAACAGTACCAGACCCGCCACGTCGTAGATCTGCAGGCGTTTCATGATCTGCGAGCGGTGGGTCTCGACGGTCTTGATGCTCAGGCCCAGGCCGTTGGCGATTTCCCGGGTGGACTTGCCGCGCACGATCAACCGCAGGATTTCCAGCTGGCGTGCCGTCAGATTGTGCGAGTCGGCCACTTCCGGCTGGTTTTTCTGCGTACGGGTCAGCGCCTGGTTGATCACGGTGTGGGCGATGGCCGGGCTCAGGTAGCGCTCGTTGTTGCGCAAGGCTTCGAGGGCATGTTCCAGCTCGGTGGCCGTGGTGTCCTTGAGCAGATAGCCGTGCGCCCCGGATTCCAGGGCCTGCATGATCAGCGCCGGATCGGTGTGCATCGAGAGAATCAGCACCTTGCTTTGCGGGCGCACCCGCTTGAGCCGTTGCAAGGCTTCCAGGCCACCGGTTTCCTTCATCGAGATATCCAGCAACACGATGTCGGGCGCCAGTTGCTCGACCATTTCGAGCAACTGCGAGCCGTCGCTGGCTTCGCCAACGACCGCGTAACCGGGAATATCGAGCACCAGAGCGCGCACGCCGGCCCTGATCAGCGAGTGGTCATCCACCAGAAGTAAGTTACAAGTCAACGCATAACCTTATTCGTACTGGCCCGCTCGAGTGCACGGGGCGCCCAGGGGAATAGTGCTTCGATTTGAGTGCCTTTGCCCGGCTCGCTGATGACGTTCAGCGTGCCGCCCAACTGTTCGATCCTTTCGGCCATCCCGGCCATTCCGCGCTGTCCTTCCCGGCCCGGGTCCGCGGCAGGCGCAAAGCCTTGGCCGTCGTCGCTGATCAACAGCGTCAGGCCTTTTGGCAAGCGTTGCACGCGGATCAGCAGATTGCTGGCCTGCGCATGACGCAGAATGTTGGTGACCGCTTCCTGGGCAATGCGAAAGGCAGCGACCGCCATTTCTTCCGGAATGCCATTGAGCCGTTGCTGGCAATCGAGGCTCCAGTGCACCGAGGTGTTCGCCAGGGTCTTGAGCAGGTGCGCACGCAGACTGGCCTCCAGCCCGAGGCTGGTCAGTTGGCGCGGATTGAGAATGGCGGAAACGTCGCGCACCTTGTTGAGGGTTTCATCAAGGGTGTCGCAGAGTGTCGAGCATTGCGCTTGCAAGTCGGCTGGCAGGCGTTTTTTCAGCCATTCACTTTGCAGCTTGGCCGCTGTCAGTAACTGGCCGATATCGTCGTGCAGTTCACGGCTGAGACGGTGGCGTTCGTTTTCCTGGACTTCCAGCAAACGATCGGCGAGTTCCTGAGGCTGAAACTTGATCGATTTGCGCGACAGTCGATATTGCACCCAGACACAAGCAGTGGCGGCAATATTCAACAGCAGCAGACCCAGTGAGAGCGGAGCAGACAATCCGTAGGTCAGCAGGCTGCCAGCGGCGGCGATGACACTCAATATGAGAGTGAACCGGCGTGCATTTTCCCGGGACGGTGGCCATTTGATGATTGACTTGAGGCTGGCGTACATAACGGATGGAGCCAATGGATGTTCGCTACGGGCAGACCGGCCGGTGGCTGGCGGATCTCTGTCTGAAAATGCTGTCAATTATGTTATTGATTTTAACGAAGTACAGTGAACGATATTCGACCATCAAGTTCGTTGGATGACAGTCGCTGAATCACTGTGCCATTAGTTGAAAGCAACTAACGGTCGGCATAATACCACTTAAGATACCGTTGGTCGCGTTTGCGATATATGTCCAATGAGTCAGGAAATACGCCATGTTGGACGTGAGTTCCATTATGGAAAATGTCGTTTTATTGTGCTTGGTAGAGATCCGTGCGGTTCGAAGTTGATCGTTACACAGACACAGGCAAACCCTGAGGCCGCGGCAGAATATCCGCTGGTGTCAGGTGTGATTATTTAATTCGAATTGTCGCTGGCAGGTATGAACTATTCAATTGCGACATTCAGCGATTCCCATCTTCAGCCTGGATTTACGCTTTGAATGCGGCGGATCACGCCTGACGCTCGGAATAAGACAACAGCGAAAGCGGCTGAGGCCGGAGCGGTGGCTTGAACTGGCTCTGACCGACCTGAAACGCGAACGCTTCGATCAGTGAGGTTTGTTCGCTGCCATCCAGGCTCAATTGGCCGGTATTGTGATCGACCAATTCAATCTGCCAGGCCATCAGGGTGAAACAGTCCTGCAGCGCATTCAGCGCCTGTGCGTGCAGATCGATATGATCCGGCGCGTGGTCGAGCAGGCTGTGAATATGCAGGGAAAACTCGGAGATCGCCTCCAGTGCCAACGCTTCAGCCCGGCTCGCCAGTTTGAGCAGGGTGTTGCGCATGCAGTCGATGGCGTCTTTGTCGTTGCTGATCAATTGCAGGTGGCTCAGGCACTCTTCGGACTTGGCCAGGAGTGTTTCAGCTTCGACGAGGAATTCGGGAAAGCGTTGCGCCCAGTCTTTACGGTCGATTGGCATGCTTATCTCCACAGCGTCATGTCTGATGAGGGAATGCCGTGTGTGTCGACGTTCGTGGATCGTCGGGAGATCGCGCCCCACCGTGCAATTGCACTGGCTGAGGTTTTCCAGAGGGTGGGGTTCCACTGACCTGCGATCGCACACAATAGCCTGACTCCGTTCATGCAATGAGAATGGCGTCACATTAATGGCTATTGGATATTGCGAACATCAGGTTGGGCCTGATTGTTCCTAGGGGATTCCCTTACGCGCGGGAACCTGTGGCGCAAACTGTGGTCGCGCCAGAAGAGGATGTAGCAGATGAAAACACCGGGTCAGTAAACCATGATGTTAATGTGACATCAATGCCCGTGTGTGGCATTTTGATGGTGAATTTTGTGGGGATCAAGAATCGCCATAAACAGCCGATAACCCCACTTAGTAGTGAATTCATCAGAACAAGCCCAGGAGTCATTGATGGCCGGCATTCTCGACACGGTAGACCAACGCACGCAACTGGTGGGTGAGAATCGCCTGGAAATTCTCATGTTTCGACTGGCCGGACGCCAATTGTTCGCGATCAACGTGTTCAAGGTTCAGGAAGTTCTGCAACTGCCAAAGCTGACCTTGATGCCACAGCGTCACCCCTTTGTATGCGGCGTGGTCAACCTGCGCGGCCAGACGCTGCCGGTGATCGACCTGTCTCAGGCGATCGGCATGCGCCCGCTGGTGCCGGGCCCGAACAGCACCATCATCGTCACCGAGTACAACCGTTCGGTGCAGGCTTTCCTCGTCGGTGGTGTGGATCGCATCGTCAACATGAACTGGGAAGCCATTCTGCCGCCGCCGACCAGTGCTGGCCGCCAGCACTACCTGACTGCAATCAGCAAGGTTGACGATCAACTGGTGGAAATCATCGACGTCGAGAAAGTCCTCGCCGAAATCGTCCCGTACAACGCCAAGGTCTCGCGCGACAAGCTTGACGATCCGGTGCTGGAGCGTGCCCGTGGCCGCGAAGTGCTGCTGGTGGACGACTCCAACGTGGCCCTTTCGCAACTGCGCGACACCCTTGGCCAGCTCGGGGTGAAAATGCACATCGCCAGTGACGGCCTGAAGGCACTGAACATGCTCAAGGCCTGGGCCGATACCGGCGTGAACATGACCGACAAGCTGTTGATGGTGTTCACCGACGCGGAAATGCCGGAAATGGATGGCTATCGTCTGACCACCGAGATCCGCAACGATCCGCGTCTGCGTGGCCTATACGTGGTGTTGCACACTTCACTGTCCGGCAGTTTCAACGACTCGATGGTGAAGAAGGTCGGTTGCGACAACTTCCTCTCCAAGTTCCAGCCGGACAAACTGGTCGATGTGGTGCGTCAGCGTCTGATGCTCGATGAAGTGCCGGCCTGATCCTGACGCTTCAGCCTCCTGTGGGAGCGAGCCTGCTCGCGAAGGCGGATTCCATGTCAACACATGTGTTGAATGAATTTCCGCTTTCGCGAGCAGGCTCGCTCCCACAAGGTTTGCACTGCACAAACTCTTTTGATTCGCCGATAAAGCTCGTATAGGGTGGCTTTTTTGCCCACCAGGGAGCTGGCCATGCTGCGTCTGAGCGCGCTTTATCGTTATCCGTTGAAATCCGGCAAACCCGAGATTCTGCAATCGATTGGCCTGGACAAACTGGGCCTTGCAGGGGACCGACGCTGGATGCTCGTGGACGAGGCCAGCGGGCGCTTTCTGACCCAGCGGGCCGAAGCGAAAATGAGTCAGCTGTCGGCATTGTGGAACGCGCAGGGCGGTCTGACCCTCAGCGCGCCCGGGCTTGCCGCGCTGGACGTGCCATTGCCCGAGGCCGATTCCGACTTGCGCGGTGTGACCATCTGGCGTGACACACTGCGGGTTCCGGATGCCGGTGATGAAGCCGCCCGTTGGGTCAGCGATTTCATCGGCAAGCCGACGCGTCTGGTGCAGGTGCCCCTTGATCGCGCGCGCATGACGCAGGCCGGTTATGGCCGCGAGGACGATCAGGTCGCGTTCGCCGACGGTTTCCCGCTGTTGCTGATTGGCGAAGCGTCACTTGAGGATCTGGTGCAAAAGGTCGGACGACCGCTGGAGATGCTGCGCTTTCGGCCGAATCTGGTGATCGAAGGCAGCGCGGCGTTCGCCGAGGACGGCTGGAAGCGCATTCGTATCGGTGACGTCGAGTTCCGCGTGGTGAAGCCTTGCTCGCGCTGCATTCTGACCACCATCGATCCGCAAACCGGCGAACGCAGTGCTGATCGCGAACCGCTGGCAACCCTGCAGAAATACCGTGCGCAGGCCGATGGCGCGATGTTCGGGCAGAACCTGGTCAACGACAGCAATGGTCAACTGGAAGTCGGAATGCCGGTGGAAATCCTCGAGTAACCGCTGCCGGAAATGAAAATGCCCGTGTCCATGGACACGGGCATTTTTTTGCACCGGGAAAAACCGTGGGCTTAGCCGCGGTATTCGCACAGATAAGCGGTATCAACGGCGACTTTCAGCTGGAACTTGCTGTTGGCCGGAACGTTGAACTGGCTGCCGGCGGCGAAGGTTTCCCAGTCGCTGCTGTCCGGCAGTTTGACGGTCAGCGCACCGGAGACCACGTGCATGATCTCGCGCTGAGCGGTGCCGAATTCGTATTCGCCCGGGGCCATGACGCCGATGGTCGCCGGACCTTCAGCGGTGCCAAAAGCGATCGACTTGACGGTGCCGTCGAAGTACTCGTTGACTTTGAACATGGGCGATTCCTCTCGAAAAGGGCAAAAAAGGGTTAAAAAAGGCTGGCCAGTATGCACAAGGCTCCCGGCGCCGTCACCTGCCCGGGCGTGTCCGGCGAGTTCTCGCCCTGACTTCAGAGTGGCAAGACCAACGGCAGCAACCGCGCGGTATTGCGCGCATCTTCCAGGGCTCGGTGCTGTTGACCGCTGAACTGCATGCCGGCCAGTTGCAGCGCACCGTTCAAGCCCAGCGGTCGTTCCAGGCGCCGGGCCTTGGCGAAGCGCTGCTTGAGGTTCATGTGCGGCACCCGGCTCAGCAGGCTGTCGAGTTGCAGGCGCTGCCATTCCTGGAGCAACTGCTTGCGGTCGTAATCGCCCCAACTGGCCCAGCCTTCGAGGCGCGTCTGGTGTTGCCCGAGCCAGCGTTCGAAGGCCGGCCAGACCTCGTTCAACGGCTGCGCGGCGTCGATGTTGGCCTGGGTGATGTGCGTGAGCTCACGGCAGAACGGCGTCAGCAACGGCCGCCGGGTCGGTTTGACGAACCGCTGAAAGTGATCCTGCTCGCGACCGGCACGGTCGACCAGCGTCGCGCCGATTTCGATGATTTCCATTTCCGTAACCGGCCAGCCACCTTCATCTGTGGTGGCTTCCAGATCAATGACCAGCCAATGGGGCATCGCAGGTTTCCTGATTTACGCGTCCTGATAGATCAGAGCGTAGTCAAACCTTGCGTTTGCGCCTGGCGACTCACTCGACCTGCAACAGAACCTGACGATTTTTTACCTGATCGCCGACCTTGACCTGCACCCGCTTGAGCACGCCGTCGATGCCGGCCTTGAGCGGATGCTCCATTTTCATTGCCTCCAGCACCACCAGCAACTGACCCTTGCTGACCGGGCTGCCTTCGCTGACCAGCACGTCGACGATGGCACCGTCCATCGGCGCTTTCAGTGTGCCGGAGCTGACGCTGCTCTGACTGCTGATCAGCGCATGAGTTCGATCCTCCAGGCGCAGGTTGCCGGGGTGGGTGAACAGCCAGAGTTCTTCGTCATCGATCCGGTAGGCGTGACGCTGGCGCAGGCCGTCGACTTCCAGTGTCACCGCGCGCTCGTCGCAATTGATGACGGTCAGTACCAGTGCGCGCTGCATCACGTTCACGGTGAAGCGGTCATCCCCGTCCGCAAGCAGTTGCACGGTCCAGTCCTGCTGTTCAAGCCCGAGGCGGTAATTGAGCGGCGCGCCGACATTGTTGCGCCAGCCCTTGAGCGGCGCACGATGCGCCTGCGCGCCAGCCTGATAAAACAGCACGGCGGCGATGGCCAGCTCCTCGGCGGTGGGGGCGTAAGTGTGCAGGCATGGGTGGTCAGTGAAATGCTGAGCAATGAACGCGGTACTGAATTCGCCGCTGATGAACTGCGGATGCTGCAGCAGGCTGACCAGCAAACGCTGGTTGCTCTGAACGCCGAGCAGCACGCTGTCCTGCACCGCGCGCAGCAGCTTGCGCCGTGCCTCTTCGCGGGTGGCGCCGTGGGCGATCAGTTTGCCGAGCATCGGATCATAAAACGGGCTGATCGACTGACCTTCGAGCAAGCCATGATCGATCCGTGCCCCCGGACCCAACGCCGGTTCCCAGGCCTGTACACGACCGGTCTGCGGCAGGAAATTCTGCGTCGGATCTTCGGCATACAGACGCACCTCCATGGCGTGGCCGTTCAGCGCGACCTGATCCTGAGTCAACGGCAGCGGCTGCCCCTCGGCGACGGCCAGTTGCCAGGCGACCAGATCCTGCCCGGTGATCAGTTCGGTCACCGGATGCTCGACCTGCAAACGCGTGTTCATTTCCAGAAAGTAGAACTGCCCACGGGCATCGAGCAGAAACTCGACGGTGCCGGCACCGACGTAATTCACCGCTCGGCCAGCCTTCAATGCCGCTTCGCCCATGGCCTGGCGCAACTCGCGGGTCATCACCGGGCAGGGTGCTTCCTCGACGACTTTCTGATGGCGGCGCTGCACCGAGCAATCGCGCTCGCCGAGGTAGATCAGGTTGCCATGGCTATCGCCGAACAGTTGTACCTCGACGTGCCGTGGTTCGATCAGCGCCTGTTCGAGGATCAGTTCATCACTGCCGAAACCGTTCAGCGCTTCGGAGCGGGCGGTGCGCAATTGCGCCGGCAATTCCTCGCTGCTGTGCACCAGACGCATGCCGCGTCCACCGCCGCCAGCACTGGCCTTGATCATCAGCGGGTAGCCGATGCGCTCGGCTTCACGCAACAGAGTGGCGTCGTCCTGCGCGGCGCCTTGATAGCCGGCAATACACGGTACGCCTGCTTCGAGCATGGCGATTTTCGACAGGCGCTTGCTGCCCATCAGCTCGATGGCCTCGGCGCTGGGGCCGATAAAGGTCAAGCCGACCTCAGCGCAGGCGCGGGCGAATTCGGCGTTTTCCGAGAGAAAGCCGTAGCCTGGGTGGATCGCGTCGGCACCGCTGCGGCGTGCGGCGTCAAGGATCGCCGGGATGTTCAGATAGGACTGTTGCACCGGTGCGGCACCGATGTTCACCGCTTGATCGGCCATCTGCACGTGCAGGGCATCGGCGTCGGCATCGCTGAATACGGCGACGGTGCGATAGCCGAGGGCCTGGGCGGTGCGCTGGATGCGGCAGGCGATTTCACCGCGGTTGGCGATCAGGATTTTGTGGATGGCGGGCATGGCTGTTCCCTCGGAATTTGCGGTGTCGGTGCTGGCCTCTTCGCGAGCAAGCCCGCTCCCACATTTTGGAATGCGTTCCGTCTGTGGGAGCGAGCCTGCTCGCGAAGCTTTTAAGGGGCCCATCGCGGTTTGCGCTTTTGCACGAAAGCCATGGTGCCCTCGATCCCTTCGGCCCCGGTCACCGCTTCGCTGAACCACCGCGCCGCTTCATCCAGCAATTCACTCGAAGGCTGCCCGGCACTGGCGAGCAACAGCTTTTTGGTCGCCGCATTCGCTTCGGGCGCGCAGCACAAAACATGGTCGAGCACTTCGTCGAGGCGTTCTGCCAGTGCCTGCGGATCCTGCTCGACGAAATGCACCAGCCCCAACCGCCGCGCCTGATGGCCGTCGAAACGCGCCGCAGTCAGCGCCAGTCGGCGGGTCTCGGTCAGGCCGATGCGCTGCACCACGAATGGCGCGATCTGCGCTGGCAGCAAACCGAGGCTGGTTTCCGGCAGACCGAACTGCGCTTGATGGTCGGCCATCGCGATATCGCTGACACATGCCAGCCCGAAACCACCACCGAGCACTGCGCCCTGTAAAACGGTGATCAGCACTTGTGGTGCGTCCTGAGCTTCTTGCAGCAGAGCTCCAAAGGCGCGGTTCAACTCGCGGTAAGCGTCGGCGCCTTGGGCACGGGCATTAGCCATGTCCTTGATGTCGCCACCCGCACAGAAATGCCCACCGGCACCGCTGAGGACCAGAGCGCGAACCCCGCGGTCATCGCGCACCGCCGCCAATACCGCGCGCAGTTCGGCGACCATTTGCAGGCTCATCGCATTGCGGCTGTCCGGGCGATTGAGGGTGATGTGCAGCACGCCGCCGTGCAGTTCCAGCAGCAGAGTCTGGCAGTCGGGCAGGGGGCTCATTTCTTTTTTCCCGGCAGAATGCCCATCAGTTTGCAGATGATCCCCAGCATGATTTCGTCGGCGCCGCCGCCGATCGACACCAGCCGCACATCGCGATAGGCGCGGGCTACCGGGTTGTCCCACATGAAGCCCATGCCGCCCCAATATTGCAGGCAGCTGTCGCTGACTTCACGGCCGAGACGCCCGGCCTTGAGCTTGGCCATCGATGCCAGACGTGTGACGTCCTGACCTTTCACATATTGCTCAGTGGCCTGATAGACCAGCGCCCGCAGGCATTCGATTTCGGTCTGCAATTCGGCGAGGCGGAAGTGGATCACCTGATTGTCGATCAGCGCGTTGCCGAAGGTCTTGCGTTCCTTGCAGTACTCGATGGTGCTGTCGACGCAATATTCCAGACCCTTGATCATGTTCGCCGCGCCGAACAGGCGTTCTTCCTGGAACTGCAGCATCTGCATCATGAACCCGGCGCCTTCGTGGCCGATGCGGTTGCGCTGCGGCACACGCACGTTATCGAAAAACACCTGGGCGGTTTCCGAGCTGCGCATACCGAGCTTGTCCAGGTGCGAGCTGAGGCTGATGCCCGGGGTGTTCATCGGCACCATGATCAGCGACTTGTTGATGTGCGGCTTGTCGTCCGAGGTGTTGGCCAGCAGGCAGATGAAATCGGCGCTCGGCGAGTTGGTGATCCACATCTTGCTGCCGTTGATCACGTAGTCGTCGCCGTCCTTGCGCGCGCTGGTCTTGAGTCCGGCGACGTCGGAGCCGGCACCGACTTCCGAGACGCCGATGCAACCGACCTGCTCGCCGGTGATCGCCGGACGGAGGAATTCGTCGCGCAATTCATCGGAGCCGAAACGGGCCAGCGCCGGGGTGCACATGTCGGTCTGCACGCCGATCGACATCGGAATGCCGCCGCAGTGGATAGTGCCGAACTCTTCGGCGGCGACAATCGAATAGCTGTAGTCGAGGCCCATGCCGCCGAATTTTTCCGGCTTGGAAATCCCCAGCAGTCCGAGGTCGCCGGCCTTGCGGAAAATCTCATGGATTGGAAAGCGTCCGGCCTTTTCCCATTCATCGACGTGCGGGTTGATTTCGTGCTCGACGAATTGGCGGACGGTGCGGCGCAGTGCTTCGTGTTCCGGGGTGAAGATCATTTTTATTGTTCTCCTTGGGATCCGTGGCAGTCAGAAGCGGCTGACGCCGAAGCTGTTGGGTTGCAGCGTGCGGATGTCAGCTTCATGGCAGATATCCAGCAGGTATCCGAGCAGGGTGCGGGTATCGCGTGGGTCGATCAGGCCGTCGTCCCACAGGTTGGCGCTGCCATAGAGCGCGGTGGACTGGCTGTCGAGTTTCTGCGCGGTGACCTGTTCGAGCATGTCGAGCATTTTCGGGTCCGGGACCAGGCCTTCCTTGAGCTGTTTGGCCTCGGTGACGATGCGCAACACCTTGCCGGCCTGCGCGCCGCCCATCACCGCGGTGCGGCTGTTGGGCCAGGCGAAGATGAAACGTGGATCGAGACCGCGTCCGCACATCGCATAGTTGCCGGCACCGTAGGAGCCACCGACGACAATCGTCAGTTTAGGCACTCGCGCATTGGCCACCGCTTGAATCAGTTTAGAGCCGTGTTTGATCACGCCTTGCTGCTCGGACTCGGTGCCGACCATAAAACCGGTGGTGTTGTGGAAGAACAGCAGCGGCGTCTGGCTCTGATCGCACAGTTGAATGAACTGTGCAGCCTTGCTCGCCCCGGCCGGCGTGATCGGGCCGTTGTTGCCGATCAAGCCGCAGGCGCGACCGTGGATTTTCAACTGGCCGCAGATGGTTTGCTGATCGAACTCGCCCTTGAATTCGAGAAACTCCGATTCATCGGCAATCCGCGCAACGATTTCGCGCACGTCGTAGGGCTTCTTCGGGTCGTCGGGAATCAGCCCGAGCAGCTCGTCGATCGGGTACAGCGGCGCCTTGTATTGCGGCTCGGGCAGCCACGGCAGTTGCTCGTTCCACGGCAGCATGCGCAGGATCTCGCGGACCAGGCGCACGCCGTCGGCATCGTTCTCGGCCAGATACTCGGCGGTGCCGGCGACCTGCGCGTGCATCTCGGCGCCGCCCAGCTCTTCATCGGTGGCGACCTCGCCCGTCGCGGCTTTGAGCAGTGGCGGCCCGGCAAGAAATAGCTTGGCCTTGCCGCGCACCACCACCACGTAATCCGACAGCCCCGGTTGATAGGCGCCACCGGCCGTCGCCGAGCCGTGCACCACGGTAATCTGCGGCAAACCCATGGCCGACATCCGCGCCTGATTGGCAAAACTGCGTGCGCCTTCGACGAATATCTCCGCCGCATAATTGAGGTTGGCGCCGCCGCTCTCTGCCAGAGTGATCACCGGCAGTTTGTTTTCCAGGGCGATCTGTTGCAGCCGCAGGGATTTTTTCAGGCCGGTGGGGGAGATCGTGCCGCCCTTGATCGCGCTGTTGTTGGCCACCACCATCGCCCGTATGCCGGACACGTAACCGATGCCGGCGATCAGGCCGCCACCTGCAGCGCTGCCGTCCTTGTCGTCGTGCAGCTTGTAGCCGGCCAGACTCGCCAGTTCGAGGAACGGCGCACCGGGGTCGAGCAGCAGGTTCAGGCGTTCGCGGGGCAGCAGTTGCCCGCGCTTGTCGAATTTGCCCTTGGCTTCGGCAGCCTTGTTCAGCAGGTTCTGTTCCAGTTGCTGGACTTGCTCGATGGCCGTGAGCATCGCCGCGCAGTTGCGCGCGAAAGCTTCACTGTGCGGATCGAGTTGGGACTGGATCTGCGGCATGGCTTACTCCTTGTCCTTGAGCACGTCGGGCAGGTACGCCCGATGGAAACCGTTGAACGACTCGCTGTGGCTTGCCTTGTGCAACGGCCATGCGCGGCTGCCGAGACTGGCCGCACCATCGATTTTCAAGGTGCTGCCGCTGATGAACGCCGCCGCCGGGCTGAGCAGAAAAACGATCGCCGCACTGACCTCCGATTCGGTACCGATGCGTTTGAGTGGCACGTGTTCGCGCAGGGTCGGGATCACCGCTTTGAACGCGCCTTCATAAGTGTCCATGCCGCTGGATGCGATCCAGCCCGGCGCCACCGCATTGACCCGCACCCCGGCGTACCCCCACTCGAACGCGGCGGTTTTGGTGAAGTTGTCCATCCCCGAACGTGCCGCGCCCGAGTGGCCCATGCCGGGCATGCCGCCCCACATGTCGGCAAGCATGTTGACGATGTTGCCGCCGTGTTTGCTCATCGACTGGTTGAACACTTCCCGGGCCATCAGGAAGCCGCCGACCAGGTTGGTGCGCAATACGGTTTCAAAGCCTTTCTGATTGATCGCGGCCAGTGGTGATGGGTACTGGCCGCCGGCATTGTTGACCAGACCGTGGATCGGCCCGTGTTCGGTGATCAACTCAGTGACCAGTTGTTTCACCGCGTCCTCATCACGGATGTCGCAGGCCTGCCAATGGGCGCGGCCGCCGTCTTCGCTGATTTCGGCGGCGACCTTTTGCAGCTTCTCCGGTTTGCGCCCGACCAGCAGCACAGTGGCGCCGAGCGCCGCCAGTTCATGCGCGGTGCAACGGCCGATGCCACTGCCGCCACCGGTGACGATGATGGTCTGGCCGCTGAACAGATCGGCTTTGAAAATCGATGCGTAAGCCATGAAGCCCAACCTCTAGTCGAGTTGTTCGGCGATGCTCTGCGGCACCGGGATCTGGATTTCCAGCAGTTGCTGAGCGAAGGCCTTGCCCTGGGGATCGATGCGCAGACTCGCCACGCCTCCGCCGCCAAGCGCGTTCTCCAGCAGAAAATTCAGGCTGTGGGTGCCGGGCAGGTACCAGCGTTCTACCCGGCCGTGAATCGGGTCGAGCACATGGCGCATCCAGTCGACGATCACCGCTGGCGTCAGCGCTTCGGCGATCCATGGCAGGTATTCCGGTCGACGCGGCAGGACACCGATGTTGCTGTGGTTGCCCTTGTCACCGGAGCGCGCCACCGCCAGTTTCACCAACGGCACACTGGCGTCGGCGCGGCCCTGGGGTTTGGGTGGCTGGTCGGGGGTTGGCAGGTCATGGCTGTCGAGCGGCCTTTGCGCGGGGAGGGCGCAGGGATGCTGTTCACCGGCCATGTCGATGTGCAGGGTACAGGCGGTTTTATCGATCAGGAACGAGAATAGCCGGATCAGCGGGTATACCGTCGGCCGTCCGCCGACGATTCCCGTCAGTCCCGGTGCCATGCCGGTGGCAGCCTGGGCGATTTCCCGGGAGAACAGGATCAGCGCCGGTTTCAGTGGATGGCGCACCGCAAGTTTGATCACCACCTCGCGGCTGTCCCGACGCTGGCCGTGAGGGCCGTATGTGGCTTCGCTGCCGAGCAGTTCAATGTTGACTTCGCTGTAGGGTGGCCAGCCGCGCTGGCTGAACATTTCTGCAGTCTTGTCGATGATTGCCTGACTGACGCGGCGCGCCTTGTCCACCGCATCGATGCCGGCGATCAGGCAACTGGCGGTGCAGCGGAAACCGTCCGGGTAAGTTGCGCTGACCTTGTATTTATCGCTGGGCGGCAGGCCTTTGGCTCCGTGGACGTGCACGGCGTTTTTGCCCTGTTGCTGCAGTTTCACTTGAGTGAAATCGCAGACTACATCCGGCAACAGATAGGCCTGTGGATCACCGATTTCATAGAGCATCTGCTCGCCAACGGTCAGCGGCGTCACCAACCCGCCGGAGCCTTCGGGTTTGCTCACGATGAACTGGCCATCGGCACTGACTTCAACGATGGGAAAACCGATGTGTTCGTAGTCCGGCACGTCGCGCCAGTCGGTGAAATTGCCCCCGGTGCATTGCGCGCCGCATTCGATGATGTGCCCGGCGAGCGCGGCCTGGGCCAGTTTGTCGTAGTCGTGCCACGCCCAGCCGAATTCATGCACCAGCGCCGCACTGACCACCGCGCTGTCGACCACGCGCCCGGTGATGACGATGTCGGCACCCAGGCGCAGGGCTTCGACGATGCCCGGTGCGCCGAGGTAGGCGTTGGTCGATACGCACATCGGCGGCAGCGGCGTGCCGTTGAACATTTCGTGGATGCCTTGGGCGGCAAGTTGCTTGAATTGCGGTTGCAGGTCATCGCCGAGCAGCACGGCGATTTTCAGCTTGACCCCGGCCTTGTCGCAGGCGGCTTGCAGGGCGGCGGCACAGGCTTTTGGATTGATCCCGCCGGCATTGCTGATGACGCGGATTTTCTGTTCAGCCAGTTGCGGCAGCAGCGGCGCGAGCACCTCAACGAAGTCCCCGGCGAATCCGGCCTGCGGATCTTTCATACGGGCGCCGGCCATGATCGACAGGGTGATTTCGGCCAGGTAATCGAACACCAGATAATCCAGCTGCCCGCCGGCCACAAGTTGTGCGGCGGCGGTACTGGTGTCACCCCAGAATGCGCTGGCGCATCCGATCCGAACGGTGGTGGGCATTTTTATCTCCGACTCAGGAACCTGCGACAGAAGTGTCTGGAGGCTACCAAGCAAGCGCTTGGTTTGTAAACCACTGAAATATCTTCTGCCCAAGCGCTTGCTTGGTTGCGGCCCGCGGCTTAAATTGCGCGCAACCCTGCGTGTTCAGGGGGCAACAGACTGATCGACTGTAGGAGAGAACGGGTGGACGAGCAAAAAGCCCTGAGGGTCATGCGCGAACTGGTCGACCAAGGCCAGTTGACCGACCCTGACAGCGCCCGCGGCAAACTGCTGCAAGTGGCGGCTCACCTGTTCCGCAACAAGGGTTATGAACGCACCACCGTGCGCGATCTGGCCGGGGCGGTGGGGATCCAGTCCGGGAGCATTTTTCATCACTTCAAAAGCAAGGATGAAATCCTTCGGGCGGTGATGGAAGAAACCATCCGTTACAACACCGCGTTGATGCGCGCCGCGTTGGCCGAAGCCAGTAACGTGCGCGAGCGGGTGCTGGCGCTGATTCGCTGCGAGTTGCAGTCGATCATGGGCGGCAGCGGCGAAGCCATGGCGGTGCTGGTCTATGAATGGCGTTCGCTGTCCGAAGAAGGTCAGGCCCGGGTGCTGGCCCTGCGCGATGTCTATGAAGACCTCTGGTTGCAGGTGCTGGGCGAAGCCAAGGAGGCGGGGTTTATCCGTGGCGATGTATTCATTACCCGACGTTTTCTCACTGGCGCGCTGTCCTGGACCACCACCTGGTTTCGTGCCGGCGGCAGCCTGAGCCTCGATCAGTTGGCCGATGAAGCGCTGATTCTGGTGCTCGAAGAGCGTTAACCCACGTTCCAACAGGTCAGGAAACTGGCTAACTGGGCGAAACCGCCTAGCTTGAATGCATTGATCGGTATTTTTTCGGGGAGTGGGGTGTTTTGAAGTCTTCGCCAATTCGGACGGCCACGGGGCTGGTACTCGTCGCGCTGACGGCATTTTCAGGGTTGCCTGCGCAGGCGGCGCAACTGGTTCGAGTGGGCGCCGCGCACTTTCCGCCTTACACCATCCGCCCGGAAAACGGAGCCGACACCGGTCTGCTGCCGGAATTGGTCGAAGCGCTGAATGCGTTGCAGACGGAGTATCAGTTTGTCCTGGTACCGACCTCGATTCCCCGGCGTTTCGGTGACTTGAAGGAAGGGCGCACCGACATGGCGATTTTCGAAAACCCGGAGTGGGGCTGGAAGGACATTCCACACACCACGGTCGATATGGGTCTGGAAGATGCCGAGATTTTCGTCGCGCAACGCGAAGAGGGTCGGCAGCAGGATTACTTCTCGGACCTCAAGGGCAAGCGGCTGGCGCTGTACAGCGGTTATCACTACGAGTTCGCCAATTTCAACGCCGACCCCAAATTTCTCGCGGATACGTTCAAGGCCACGTTGACCTATTCCCATGACAGCAACCTGTTGATGGTGCTGCGCGGGCGCGCCGACATCGCCTTGGTCACGCGCTCTTACCTGTTCGACTACCTGAAACGCAACGAAAAGGTGGCCGACAAGTTGCTGGTGTCGCAGCGCATCGATCAGGTTTATCACCATTACTCCATTTTGCGCCCGGCCGCGCCGATCACCGGTGAGGCGTTTGGCAAATTGTTGCAGGAGCTGCGGGACAACGGACAGATGCTGAAGATTTTCGAGCCATACAAGATCGCTCTGGTACCGGTACCGCAACACTGATTTCACCCCGCCGGCTAAATTTTCCCGTGCGGCTCACGTCCCATCGTTGAACTGTCGACGATTATCGTGAGCCCGACCCATGTCCAATCTGAATGACCTGACTGCCCTGGCCTTGCCTTCGGGCAGTGAACTGGTAGCCGATGCTACTGAAAGCCGTCTGAGCCTGAGCCTGGACGGGCAACCGCTGGTTCGCTTGCGTCTGAATCGTGACGGCACCGGCCCGATTCAGCTCGATGAGCGTTTTGCCCTGCCGCCCGGCCTGGCGTTGTGGGCGGCCTGTTACTGGTTGTTCGCCCGTGAGCCGGAGCGTCAGCAATTGCTCTGGCAACTGGACCAGCCGCCCACCGAAGCCTTGCTCAGCGGCTTGCTGGTCAGCACCGAAGTGGCCGGCGAATACCGCTGCGAACGCACCCTGTTCTGGCAATTGCCGCAGCCATGGCTCGGTACATCGCTGAGCGGCAGCTACCCACAACAAATGGTGATCAGCCAGGGCAAGCGCCATCCGCTGCGTCCGGTCAAGCCGCGCGGCGAAGTCTATCGACGTTTCGATGCACGCCTCGGGGCGTGGATCTCCCTGCGCACGGTGGAGATCGAGCAGGATCTGGCGCGTTTCAATCGCTGGCAGAACAGTCCACGTGTCGCCAGTTTCTGGCAGGAGGAGGGCAGTCTTGAGCAGCATCGCGAATACCTGAGCAAGCTCGACGCCGATCCGCACACGCTGACGTTGATCGGCTGTTTCGACGATCAGCCGTTTGCCTATTTCGAGGCCTACTGGGCCAAGGAAGACCGTATCGCGCCGTTCTATGATGTCGACAATTACGACCGTGGCATTCACATGCTGGTGGGGGAAGAGAATCACCGTGGCCCGCACAAGGTCGCGAGCTGGTTGTCGGCCCTGGTGCACTATCTGTTTCTGGATGATCCGCGTACCCAGCGCGTGGTCGCCGAACCGCGTGCCGACAACGCGAAGATGATCGGCCACATGCAGAATCAGTGCTTCCACTGCGAGAAGGAATTCGACTTTCCGCACAAGCGTGCGGCGTTGATGATTCTGGGGCGTGAGCGGTTTTTTGATCGGTGCAAGCTGGCCTGAGGTTCAGGCCTCAAAGATCTACGTGATCTTGAGGCCGCATTCGCGAGCAGGCTCGCTCCCACACAGGTTCTGCATACACAGGACAAATGTGGGAGCGAGCCTGCTCGCGAATGGGGTTACCACGATTTCGCTGATTAACGACGACCCATCGAAGCCGCATCCCCGCGACTGCCCGACACCTTGCGGCAGTGCACCAGCGCATCGCGAATCATGAAATTGACCAGGGTTGGCGAGACGCCGAGTTCCTTGGCGATGTCCTTTTGCGGCACGCCGTGCAGACGGTACATCTCGAAGGCGTAGCGGGTGCGGCTGGGCAGTTCGGTCAGCGCGTCGGCAATGTGTTCCAGCGTCGAGAAGTTGATATGCGAGGTTTCCGGCGAAGCGCCCTGAATGACCACATTCAACCCTTCCTCTTCCGGGCCTGAGTACTTCTGTTCCAGCGCCTGTTTGCGGTAGTGATCGATGGCGAGGTTGCGCACGATCTGGAACAGATAACTCAATTGCGCCTTGATCGACGACGTGATCGGCGGGGCCGACTGCAAGCGGAAGAACGCATCCTGCACCACATCTTCGGCGCGTGAACGGCAGCCGGTAATGCGCGCTGCAATCTTCACCAGAATCAGTCGATTGTCGACGAAGGCCTGAAGTAGCGGTGAATCGCACCTGCTTGTGGATACTTGTTCCGTCATGGAAATCACCTTGCTGCCAATAGGTTAGTGGGACGCCTGGGGGACGGGGCCGTCCTACACATCGAGCGACAAATTATGTTGAATGATAATGATTGTCAATTGAGAAAGAGAACTAATGCTCCGTAAAGGTGCGAATCGAGAACTGCGACACACCGCCACACCCCAGCCCCCGTTGGCGATCCAGCCTGCCGACTAATTATTTCAAGACGTCATCCGTTCTCATTGGTGAATGGTTCCGGGTACCGAGCCCCGGCCAGACAGCATTCCGATGCCTTGCGCGGTCGGCACAGACCGCGCCCTGCACGCCCTCGATCGGCGTGACGCAGCAACTCGATTCCACTTAGCAAGCCGAATTCAGGCAGGAAACCTCATGACCGACGCGTTCGAACTCCCCAGCACTCTGGTCCAAGCCCTCCAGCGCCGCGCGGCACAGACGCCGGATCGCCTGGCCCTGCGCTTTCTCGCCGAAACCGAGGAGCAGGGCGTGGTGCTCAGTTACCGCGAACTCGATCAACGCGCGCGCACCATTGCTGCCGCGCTGCAGGCCCAGGCTGAGTTCGGTGATCGCGCGGTGCTGCTGTTTCCCAGCGGCGCGGATTACGTCGCGGCGTTTTTCGGTTGCCTGTACGCCGGGGTGATCGCAGTGCCGGCCTATCCGCCGGAGTCCGCCCGTCGGCATCACCAGGAACGCCTGCTGTCGATCATTGCCGACGCCGAACCGCGCCTGCTGCTGACCAGTGCCGACCTGCGCGATGCCTTGCAACAAATCGACGGCGCGCCGCCGTTGTTGTGCGTCGATACCCTCGACAACGCCCTGGCCGAGCGCTGGGTCGAACCGGCTCTGCCGCAAGACCACATCGCCTTCCTGCAATACACCTCCGGCTCCACCGCGCTGCCCAAAGGCGTGCAGGTCAGCCACGGTAATCTGGTGGCCAACGAGCTGCTGATTCGCCACGGTTTCGGCATCGATGTGAACCCTGACGATGTGATCGTCAGCTGGCTGCCGCTGTACCACGACATGGGCCTGATCGGCGGATTGCTGCAACCGATTTTCAGCGGCGTGCCGTGCATCCTGATGTCACCGGCGTACTTCCTCGGTCGCCCGTTGCGCTGGCTTGAAGCGATCAGCCAATACGGCGGCACCATCAGCGGCGGGCCGGATTTTGCCTATCGTCTGTGCAGCGAGCGGGTCAGCGAATCGGCGCTGGAGCGCCTCGACCTGAGCCGCTGGCGCGTGGCCTATTCCGGCTCCGAACCGATCCGTCTCGATACCCTTGAGCGCTTCGCCGAGAAGTTCACCCCGTGCGGCTTCAGCGAAGACAGCTTCATGGCCTCCTATGGTCTGGCCGAGGCGACCCTGTTCGTCGCCGGCACACCACGGGGCACCGGCATTCCTGCGCTACGCGTCGATGATCAGGCACTGGCGCAAAACCGCGCCGAGCCGGGCGACGGCAGCCCGATCATGAGTTGCGGCATCAGCCAGCCGGAGCACGCGGTGCTGATCGTCGAGCCGGTGACGCTGAATGAACTGGCTGACAACCTCGTCGGTGAAGTCTGGGCCGCCGGGCCGAGCATCGCTCACGGCTACTGGCGCAACCCCGAGGCCAGCGCCAAGACCTTTGTCCAGCACGCCGGTCGCACCTGGCTGCGCACTGGCGATCTGGGCTTCATCCGCGACGGTGAACTGTTCATCACCGGGCGCCTGAAAGACCTGCTGATCGTGCGCGGTCACAACCTCTATCCGCAGGACATCGAGCAAACCGTCGAGCGTGAAGTGGAAGTGGTGCGCAAAGGTCGCGTCGCGGCATTCGCGGTCAATCAGGGCGGTGAAGAAGGCATTGGCATCGCCGCAGAAATCAGCCGCAGCGTGCAGAAAATCCTGCCGCCCGAAGCGCTGATCAAAGCCATTCGCCAAGCGGTGGCCGAGGCCTATCAGGAAGCGCCAAGCGTGGTGGTGCTGCTCAACCCGGGCGCGCTGCCGAAGACTTCCAGCGGCAAGCTGCAACGCTCGGCGTGCCGCAATCGTCTGGCCGATGGCAGCCTCGACAGCTACGCGGTGTTCCCGTCCGCCGAGGTGCAAAGTAGCGAATCGAGCCTGGCAGCTTCGGAGCTGGAAACGCTAATCGGCAAGATCTGGGCCGAGCAACTAAACGTCAGACAAGTCGGCGCCGACGACCACTTCTTCCTGCTCGGCGGCAACTCGATTGCCGCCACGCAAGTGATCGCCCGGGTCCGCGAAGAACTGGCGCTGGAGCTGAACCTGCGCCTGCTGTTTGAAGCGCCGACCCTGTCCGAATTCGCCGCTGCGGTCGCGCAACAGCAACAGGACGGCGGCAGCGCCCAAGGCGCAATCACTGCGTTGTCGCGCACGCAAGCACTGCCGCAATCGCTGGCGCAAAACCGACTGTGGATCACCTGGCAACTCGACCCGCACAGCAGCGCCTACAACATCCCCGGCGCCCTGCGTCTGCGCGGCGAGCTGGACGAAGACGCGTTGCGCGCCAGCTTTCAGCAACTCATCGAGCGTCACGAATCGCTGCGCACGCGCTTCTTCGAGCGCGACGGCGTAGCGCTGCAACAAGTCGACGCCGCACCTGAATTCAACCTGCAACTGATCGACATCAGCGACCTGCCGGCGCACGAACGTGAAGCCCGCGCGCAACAGATCCGCGAGGACGAGGCGCGCACTCAGTTCGATCTGGAAAAAGGCCCGCTGCTGTGGGTGACACTCGTACGCCTCGACGATGAAGATCATCAGCTTCTGGTGACGCTGCATCACATCATCGCCGACGGCTGGTCGCTGAACGTGCTGATCGACGAATTCTCGCGCCTGTACGCTGCGGCATCCCAAGGCCAGCGCGCCGAACTCGCGCCGCTGCCCACCCAATACGCCGACTACGGCAGTTGGCAGCGCCAGTGGCTGGCGCAAGGTGAGGGCGAGCGACAACTGGCGTACTGGAAAGCGCAACTGGGCGACGAACATCCGGTGCTGGAACTGGCCACCGACCACCCGCGTTCAGCCAGACAATTGCACAGCGCCGCGCGCCACAGCGTGCGCCTCGGCGTCAGCCTCAGTGATGCGATCAAGCAGACCGCGCAGGCGCATCAATCGACGCCGTTCATGCTGTTGCTTTCGGCGTTCCAGAGCCTGCTGCACCGCTACAGCGGTCAGCGCGATATCCGCATCGGCATCCCCAACGCCAACCGTCCGCGCCTGGAAACCCAGGGCTTGATCGGCTTCTTCATCAACACTCAGGTGCTGCGTGCCGAGGTTGATTCGCGGCTATCGTTTGTCGAGTTGCTGGCGCAGACCCGCGAGGCTGCACTGGGTGCGCAGGCCCATCAGGATCTGCCGTTCGAACAACTGCTCGAAGCGTTCCCGCAGGCTCGCGAACAAGGTCTGTTCCAGGTCATGTTCAACCACCAGCAACGCGACTTGAGTGCGCTCAAACGCCTGCCGGGCCTGCTCGCCGAAGAGTTGCCGTGGCACAGCCGCGAGGCCAAGTTCGACCTGCAACTGCACAGTGAAGAGGATCGCAACGGGCGACTGACCTTGTCCTTCGACTACGCCGATGAACTGTTCGACGCGGCGACCATCGAGCGTCTGGCCGAACACTTCAGCAACCTGCTGCGCGCGGTCTGCGAGCAGCCGCAACAGGCGATCGGCGACCTGCCATTGCTCACTCCGTGTGAGCACGAGCAGCAACAGGCATGGAGCGTCGCCCCGTGCACCCCGGCGCAGCAATGGCTGCCGGAGCTGCTCAACGAACAGGCGCGGCGGACCCCGGAACGCACCGCGCTGGTGTGGGACGGAGGTAGCCTCGACTTCGCCGAATTGCACGCCCAGGCCAACCGCCTCGCGCACTATCTGCGCGACAAAGGTGTCGGCCCGGACGTGTGCGTGGCGATTGCCGCCGAGCGTTCGCCGCAACTGCTGATCGGCCTGCTGGCGATCATCAAGGCCGGTGGCGCTTATGTGCCGCTGGATCCGGATTATCCGGCCGAGCGCTTGGCTTACATGCTCAGCGACAGCGGTGTCGAGCTGCTGCTGACTCAGACTGCATTGCTCGACCGTCTGCCAGCCAGTGACGGCGTCAGCGTCATCGCCATGGACGCGCTGCATCTGGAGAACTGGCCGAGCCAGGCGCCGGGTCTGCACCTGCACGGCGACAATCTCGCCTACGTGATTTACACCTCCGGCTCCACCGGCCAACCGAAAGGCGTCGGCAACACCCACGCTGCATTGGCCGAACGTCTGCAATGGATGCAGAACAGCTATCGCCTGAACGACAGCGACGTGCTGATGCAAAAGGCGCCGATCAGTTTCGACGTGTCGGTGTGGGAATGCTTCTGGCCGCTGATCACTGGCGCGCGTCTGCTGATCGCCGGCCCCGGCGAACACCGTGATCCGCATCGCATCGCGCAACTGGTGCAGGAATACGGTGTGACCACGCTGCACTTTGTGCCGCCGTTGCTTGCGCTGTTCATCGACGAGCCGCTGAGCGCCGAATGCACCAGCCTGCGCCGGGTGTTCTCCGGCGGTGAAGCGCTGCCGGCGGAACTGCGCAACCGCGTGCTGGCGCAGCTGCCGGCGGTGCAACTGCACAACCGTTACGGCCCGACCGAAACCGCGATCAACGTCACCCACTGGCACTGCACCACGGACGACGGTGAGCGTTCGCCAATTGGCCGGCCGCTGGGCAACGTGATCTGCCGCGTGCTCGACGCCGATCTCAATCCCGTGCCGGCCGGTGTGCCGGGTGAACTGTGCATCAGCGGCATCGGTCTGGCCCGGGGTTACCTCGGTCGTCCGGCGCTGACGGCCGAGCGCTTTGTGGTCGACCCGTTGGGCGAGCAGGGCGCACGTTTGTACCGCACCGGCGACCGTGCACGTTGGACCTCGGACGGCGTGATCGAATACCTCGGGCGCCTCGATCAGCAGGTCAAACTGCGTGGTTTCCGCGTTGAACCGGAAGAAATCGAAGCACGGCTGCTGGCGCAAAACGGCGTCGCCCAGGCCGTGGTGCTGGTACGGGAAACCGCAGCCGGCGCGCAACTGATCGGCTATTTCACTGCCGCCGACGCCAGCGAAGATCAGGACGCACAGATCGCCCGCCTGAAAAACGCGCTGGCCTCCGAGCTGCCGGAATACATGGTCCCGGCGCAACTGATGCGCCTGGACGCAATGCCCCTCAGCCCAAGCGGCAAACTCGACCGTCGCGCCTTGCCTGAGCCGCAGTGGCAGGTGCGTGAACACGTCGAACCGGTCACTGAGCTGGAGCAACAGATCGCCGCGATCTGGCGTGAAGTGCTGGGTCTGCCACGGATCGGTCTGCGCGACGACTTCTTCGCCCTCGGCGGACACTCGTTGCTGGCCACACAAATCATCTCGCGCAGCCGTCAGGCCTGTGACGTCGAGCTACCGTTGCGTGCCTTGTTCGAGCACAGCGAACTCGGCGATTTCGCCGAACAGATCCGCCTGATCCAGGCCAGCGGCCAGACCAACCAACAGCCGCCGATTGCCAAAGTCGATCGCAGCAAACCGGTGCCGTTGTCGTACTCGCAACAGCGCATGTGGTTCCTCTGGCAGATGGAGCCGGACAGCCCGGCGTACAACGTCGGCGGCATGGCGCGCCTGCGCGGCGTGTTGCACGTCGAGCATTTCGAGGCAGCCTTGCAGGCGCTGATCCTGCGCCACGAAACCCTGCGTACCACGTTCCCGAGCGTCGATGGCGTGGCCCGTCAACAGGTGCATGCCGAAACCGGCGTGCGCATGGGTTGGAAAGATTTCTCGAAACTGCCGGCTGACCAGCGTGAACAGAACGTCCAGCAACTGGCCGATGACGAAGCGCATCTGCCGTTCGACCTGGAAAGCGGCCCGCTGCTGCGCGCCTGTCTGGTGAAGACCGCCGAGCACGAGCATTACTTCGTGCTGACCCTGCATCACATCGTCACCGAAGGCTGGGCGATGGATATTTTTGCCCGCGAGCTCAGCGCGCTGTACGAAGCCTTTGTCGATGAGCGCGATTCGCCGCTTGAAGCGTTGCCGGTGCAGTACCTCGATTACAGCGTCTGGCAACGGCAGTGGCTGGAGTCAGGTGAACGTCAGCGCCAGCTCGACTACTGGACTGCGCAACTCGGTCGCGAACATCCGCTGCTGGAACTGCCCGGCGATCGTCCGCGTCCGCCGGTGCAAAGCCATCAGGGTGAGCTGTTCCGTTTCGACCTCAGTGATGATCTCGCCGCTCGCGTTCGCGCGTTCAATGCGCAAAACGGTCTGACCCTGTTCATGACCATGACCGCTGCGCTCGCCACCTTGCTCTACCGCTACAGCGGCCAGACCGACCTGCGCATCGGCGCGCCGGTGGCCAACCGGATTCGTCCGGAAAGCGAAGGGCTGATCGGCGCATTCCTCAATACCCAGGTGCTGCGTTGCCAGCTCGACGGCCAGATGTCGGTCGGCGAACTGTTCGAGCAAGTGCGCCACACCGTTATCGAAGGCCAGTCGCATCAGGACCTGCCGTTCGATCATCTGGTCGAAGCGCTGCAACCACCACGCAGCGCGGCGTACAACCCGTTGTTCCAGGTGATGTGCAACGTGCAGCGCTGGGAATTCCAGCAGAGCCGCATGCTCGCCGGGATGACCGTCGAGTACCTGGCCAACGATGCGCGGGCGACCAAGTTCGACCTCAACCTGGAAGTCACCGACCTCGATCATCGCCTCGGTTGCTGCCTGACCTACAGCACCGACCTGTTCGACGAACCGACCATCGCGCGCATGGCCCAGCATTGGCGCAACCTGCTGGAAGCGTTGATCGCCGATCCGCAACAGCGTCTGAGCCAGTTGCCGCTGCTCGCCCCGACTGAACAACAGCAGTTGCTCGACAGCCTCGGCGTTGAACCGGGCGAGCGTCGTCTCGATCAGTGCATCCATCATCTGTTCGCCGAGCAGGCACTGGCGCGCAAAGACGCCCCGGCCCTGACCTTCGCCGGCCAGACCCTGAGCTACGCGGAACTTGATGCCCGCGCCAATCGCCTGGCCTGGGCCCTGCGTGAGCGTGGGGTCGGCCCGCAAGTGCGGGTCGGTCTGGCGCTGGAGCGCTCGCTGGAAATGGTCGTCGGCCTACTGGCGATCCTCAAGGCGGGCGGCGCTTACGTGCCGCTGGACCCGGAATACCCGCTCGATCGCCTGCACTACATGATCGAAGACAGCCGCATCGGTCTGCTGCTCAGTGACCGCGCGATGTTCAACGCCCTCGGCGATTTGCCGTCGAGCGTGGCGCGCTGGTGCCTGGAAGATGACAGCGCGGCGCTGGTGGATTACCCGGTCAGCGAGTTGCCTTTTATCAGCCTGCCGCAGCATCAGGCCTATCTGATTTACACCTCGGGTTCGACCGGCAAACCGAAAGGCGTGGTGGTGTCCCACGGTGAAATCGCCATGCATTGCCAGGCCGTGATCGAACGTTTCGGCATGCGTGCGGACGACTGCGAACTGCACTTCTATTCGATCAACTTCGACGCCGCCACCGAGCGTCTGCTGGTGCCGTTGCTCAGCGGCGCGCAAGTGGTGCTGCGAGCGCAAGGGCAGTGGGACGCGGAAGAAATCTGCGGGTTGATCCGCACCCACCGGATCAATGTGCTCGGCTTCACCCCGAGCTACGGCAGCCAGCTGGCGCAGTTCCTCGCCACGCAGAATGAAACTCTGCCGGTGCGGATGATCATCACCGGCGGCGAAGCGCTGACTGGCGAGCACCTGCAACGGATTCGTGCTGCGTTCAAACCGAGTCTGTTCTTCAACGCCTATGGCCCGACTGAAACCGTGGTCATGCCATTGGCCGGTCTCGCCCCGGAAGTGCTGGAAGAGGGCGCCGGCAGCGTGCCGATCGGCAGCGTGATCGGTGACCGCGTGGCGTACATTCTCGATGCCGATCTGGCGTTGGTGCCGCAAGGCGCGACCGGTGAATTGTTCGTCGGCGGCGCCGGTCTGGCGCAGGGCTATCACGACCGTCCGGGCATCAGCGCCGAGCGTTTCGTGGCAGACCCGTTTGCCGCCGATGGTGGACGCATGTACCGCACCGGCGACTTGGTGCGCCAGCGTGCCGATGGGTTGGTGGAGTACCTGGGGCGGATCGACCATCAGGTGAAGATTCGCGGTTTCCGTATCGAGTTGGGTGAGATCGAAACCCGTCTGCTCGATCACCACTCGATCCGCGAAGCGGTGGTGCTGGCGCTGGATGCGCCGAGCGGCAAGCAACTGGTGGGCTACCTGGTCAGCGAAGTTGCCGAGCAAGGCGAAGCGCAACAGGCCGAACTGCGTGAAGCACTGAAGTCGCACCTCAAGGCACAACTGCCGGACTACATGGTGCCGACGCACCTGATCCTGCTGGCGAGCATGCCGCTGACCGCCAACGGCAAACTCGACCGCCGCGCCTTGCCGGCACCGGATCCGGAGTTGAACCGTCAGGACTACGTCGCGCCGAGCAATGAGCTGGAGCAGACCCTGGCACAGATCTGGTGCGAGGTGCTTAACGTCGAGCAGGTCGGGCTCAACGACAACTTCTTCGAACTCGGCGGCGACTCGATCCTGTCGATTCAAGTGGTCAGTCGTGCGCGGCAGCAGGGCATTCATTTCAGCCCGCGGGATCTGTTCCAGCATCAGACCGTGCAGACCCTCGCCGCCGTGGCCAGCCGCAGCGAGCAAGTCACTGCCGAGCAGGGACTGGTGGTCGGTGAGTCGGCGATGACGCCGATTCAACACTGGTTCTTCGACACTGATATTCCTGAGCGTCAGCACTGGAACCAGGCGCTGCTGCTGGAGCCGAGTGTGGCGCTGGAACCGCATCGTCTGGAGCAGGCGCTGCTGGCTGTGATCGAGCAGCACGATGCTTTGCGTCTGCGCTTCACTCAGGTCAACGATCAATGGCAAGCAACGCATCAACCGGTGTCCGACGCCGAGGTGTTGTGGCAGGTGCGGGTGGCGGCGATGGACCAGTGCGCAGCGCTGTTCGCTGATGCCCAGCGCAGTCTCGATCTGCAGAACGGCCCGCTGCTGCGCGCCTTGCTGGTCGATGGTCCCGAAGGGCAGCAACGCCTGTTTATTGCGATCCATCACCTGGTGGTCGACGGTGTGTCGTGGCGCGTATTGCTCGACGACCTGCAAACCGTGTATCGCCAGCTCGACGCCGAACAGTCGGTAAAACTGCCGGCAAAAACCAGTGCCTTCAAAGACTGGGCTGCACGTTTGCAGGCCTATGCCGGCAGCGAATCGTTGCGTGAAGAACTGAACTGGTGGCAGACGCAACTGGCCGGGCAGAACGCCGAGCTGCCGTGCGAAAACCCGCAGGGCGGACAGCAGAATCGTCACGCGCAAACCGTCAGCGTGCGCCTGGATGCCGAGCGTACCCAACAACTGCTGCAACAGGCACCGCGCGCCTACCGCACGCAGGTCAACGATCTGCTGCTGACCGCGCTGGCCCGCGTGCTGTGCCGCTGGAGCGGGCAGCCGTCGGCACTGATTCAACTGGAAGGCCACGGCCGCGAAACCCTGTTCGACGAGATCGACCTGACCCGCACCGTCGGCTGGTTCACCAGCGCCTATCCATTACGCCTGACCCCGCACAACATCGAAGAGGCCGCCGGGCAGGGCGCTTCGATCAAGGCGATCAAGGAACAACTGCGCGCGGTGCCGCACAAAGGCCTCGGTTATGGCGTGTTGCGTTATCTGGCCGATGACCTCAGTCAGCGCAGCATGGCGGCGTTGCCGAATGCTCCGGTGACCTTCAACTACCTCGGCCAGTTCGACCAGAGTTTCGCCAGCGATGCGCTGTTCCGTCCGCTGGATGAGCCGGTCGGTGCGGCCCACGATCCGCAGGCGCCGTTGCCAAACGAGTTGAGCATCGACAGTCAGGTGTACGGCGGCGAACTGCTGCTGCGCTGGACTTTCAGTGCCGAGCGCTACGAGGCGCAAACCATCAACGATCTGGCCGACGCCTACCTCGGCGAGCTGCAAAGCCTGATCGAACATTGCCTGCAAGACACGGCCGGTGGCCTGACGCCTTCGGACTTCCCGCTGGCGAAATTGACCCAGGCGCAACTCGATGCACTGCCGGTGCCGGCGGCGCAGATCGAAGACGTCTATCCGCTGACGCCGATGCAGGAAGGCATGTTGCTGCACACCTTGCTCGAACCGGGCACCGGTCTGTACTACATGCAGGATCGCTACCGGATCAACAGCGAGCTCGATCCCGAGCGTTTCGCCCAAGCCTGGCAAGCGGTGGTCGCCCGTCATGAAGCGCTGCGTGCGTCGTTCTGCTGGAACGTCGGCGAAGACATGCTGCAAGTGATCCACACCCCGGGTCGTACGCCGATCGAGTACCTGGACTGGAGCGCCATCGCCGAGGACGAGCAAGAACCGAAGCTGCAAGCGCTGCTGAAAAGCGAGCGTGAGGCCGGGTTCGATCTGCTCAATCAGGCACCGTTCCACCTGCGCCTGATCAAGGTCGGCGCGGCGCGTTACTGGTTCATGATGAGCAACCACCACATCCTGATCGATGCCTGGTGTCGTTCGCTGCTGATGAACGATTTCTTCGAGATCTACACCGCCCTCGGTGAAGGTCGCGAAGCACAGTTGTCGGTGCCGCCGCGTTACCGCGACTACATCGGCTGGCTGCAACGCCAGAGCCTGGCCGAGGCACGTCAGTGGTGGCAGCAGAACCTGCAAGGTTTTGAACGCACCACGCCGATCCCGAGCGACCGACCGTTCCTGCGCGAACACGCCGGCGAAAGCGGCGGCATGATCGTTGGTGACCGCTATACCCGTCTCAACGTTGAGGATGGCGCCCGTCTGCGTGAGCTGGCCCAGGCCCATCAACTGACCATCAACACCTTCGCTCAAGCGGCATGGGCTCTGGTATTGCGCCGCCTGAGCGGTGATCGCGACGTGCTGTTCGGCGTCACCGTGGCCGGGCGCCCGGTGGAAATGCCGGAAATGCAGCGCACCGTCGGCCTGTTCATCAACAGCATCGCGCTGCGGGTGAAAATGCCTGAGGACGATCAGCGTGCCAGTGTGCGCCAGTGGTTGAGCGCTCTGCTCGACAGCAACATGCAGCTGCGCGAGTACGAATACCTGCCGCTGGTGAACATCCAGGAGCAGAGCGAATTGCCGAAAGGCCAACCGCTGTTCGACAGTCTGTTCGTGTTCGAGAACGCGCCAGTGGAAGTCTCGGTGCTGGACCGAGCGCAGAGTCTCAACGCTACGTCGGACTCTGGTCGTACCCACACCAACTTCCCGCTGACGGCGGTGTGCTACCCGGGCGATGACCTCGGCCTGCATCTGTCCTATGACCAGCGCTACTTCGACGAATCGACGATCGAGCGCATGCTCGGTGAGTTCAAGCGCCTGCTGCTGGCATTGGTCGATGGCTTCCATGGCGACATGGCTGACCTGCCGCTGCTGGGCTTTGATGAGCAGGAATTCTTGCTGCACGGCTGCAACCAGAGCGCGCACGATTATCCGCTGGAGCAGAGCTACGTGGCGCTGTTCGAAGCGCAGGTCGCGGCGCATCCGCAGCGCATCGCCGCCACTTGCCTTGATCAGCAACAGAGCTATGCCGAGCTCAACCTCAACGCCAACCGCCTCGGCCATGCACTGGTCGCCGCCGGGGTGCAGTTGGATCAACCGGTAGCGTTGCTCGCCGAACGTAATCTGGATCTTTTGGGGATGATCATCGGCAGCTTCAAGGCCGGTGCCGGTTACCTGCCGCTGGATCCGGGCCTGCCGAGCCAGCGTCTGCAGCGGATCATCGAGCTGAGCCGCACGCCGGTGCTGGTGTGCAGCGAGGCCTGCCGCGAACAGGCGCAGACTTTGCTCGATGAGTTCAGCTGCGCCAACCGTCCACGGCTGTTGGTCTGGGAAGAAGTGCAGGCGCTGGCGACATCGCTGCAGAACCCGGGGATCTACAGTGGCCCGGACAACCTGGCCTACGTGATCTACACCTCGGGTTCGACCGGGTTGCCGAAAGGCGTAATGGTCGAGCAGCGCGGCATGCTCAACAACCAGTTGAGCAAGGTGCCGTACCTGCAACTGACGGACGCCGACGTGATCGCGCAGACCGCTTCGCAAAGCTTCGATATTTCGGTCTGGCAGTTCCTTGCCGCGCCGCTGTTCGGGGCGCGGGTGGACATCGTGCCGAACACTATCGCTCACGATCCGCAGGGTCTGCTGGTGCATGTGCAGGCGCAGGGCATCACCGTGCTCGAGAGTGTGCCGTCGCTGATTCAAGGCATGCTCTCTTCTGATCGCCTGAGCCTCGACGGCCTGCGCTGGATGCTGCCGACCGGTGAAGCCATGCCGCCGGAACTGGCGCACCAGTGGCTGCTGCGTTATCCGCAGATCGGTCTGGTCAACGCTTACGGCCCGGCGGAATGCTCCGATGACGTGGCGTTCTTCCGTGTGGACATGGCTTCGACTCGCGGCAGCTATTTGCCGATCGGTACGCCGACCGACAACAACTTGCTGTATCTGGTCGATGGCGCGCTGGAACTGGTGCCGCTGGGCGCGGTGGGTGAGTTGTGCGTGGCCGGGACCGGTGTCGGTCGCGGTTACGTCAGCGATCCGCTGCGCACCGCGCCGGTATTTGTGCCGAACCCGTTCGGCGCGCCGGGCGAGCGTCTGTATCGCACCGGTGACCTCGCGCGGCGGCGCAGTGACGGGGTGCTGGAGTACGTTGGCCGGGTTGACCATCAGGTGAAGATTCGCGGTTACCGCATCGAACTGGGTGAAATCGAAGCGCGTCTGCACGAACAACCGGAAGTCCGCGATGCGGCGGTCGGCGTGCAGGAAGGCGTGAATGGCAAGCACCTGGTTGGCTATCTGGTCGCGGCGGATTCGGCGCTCAACCCGAGCGAACGTCTGGAGCGGATCAAGCAACGCCTGCGCAGCGAACTGCCGGAATACATGGTGCCGCTGCACTGGTTGTGGCTGGATCAGTTGCCGCACAACGCCAACGGCAAACTCGACCGCAAGGCCTTGCCGGCGCTGGAGATCGGTCAGTTGCAGAGCGAGGATTACCTGGCCCCGCGCAACGAACTGGAGCAGACCCTGGCCGACATCTGGGCCGAAGTGCTCAAGGTCGACAAGGTCGGCGTGCGCGACAACTTCTTCGAACTGGGCGGGCATTCGTTGCTGGCTACGCAGATCGCCTCGCGGGTGCAGAAAACCCTGCAACGCGATGTGCCGTTGCGGGCGATGTTCGAGTGCAGCACGGTGCAGGAACTGGCCGAGTACATCGAAGGCCTGGCGGCGAGTGACATGACCGAGGATAAAGTGGATCGCTTGAATGATCTGATGGCGGAGCTGGAGGGCTTGTAATCTTCGGCGTCTGTACCGGCCCCTTCGCGAGCAGGCTCGCTCCCACATGGGTTTTGTGTCGATCACAGATCCCCTGTGGGAGCGAGCCTGCTCGCGATTGGGGCGGCACATTTTCAGACATTTACACGGTTGACGATCAACAACCGGCAGCTCAGTCTGCCGGTTCTCTTTTTTGTCGCGGGGGTGGTCGATGCCTTTCTTCACGGTTGACGGACAAGCGCTGCACTACATTGATCAAGGCACCGGCCCGGCCGTGTTGCTGGCGGGCAGCTATCTGTGGGACACGGCCATGTGGGCGCCGCAGATCGCTGCGCTGTCGCCGCACTACCGGGTGATTGCGCTGGACCTGTGGGGCCACGGCGAATCCGGGCGCTTGCCGCAAGGCACCACCTCGCTGGATGACATCGCGCGGCAGGTCGAGGCCTTGCTCGACCACCTGCAGATCGAGCAGATAACGCTGGCGGGGCTGTCAGTCGGCGGCATGTGGGGCGTGCGTCTGGCGTTGTCGGCACCGCAACGGATCAACGGTCTGGTACTGCTCGACACCTACGTCGGCGTCGAGCCTGAGCCAACCCGTCAGTACTATTTCTCGCTGTTCAAGCAAATCGAGGAAAGCGGCGAGATTGCGCCTCAGTTGCTCGACATCGTGGTGCCGATCTTCTTCCGCCCGGGCATCGATCCGCAGTCGGCGCTGTATCAGGACTTCCGCGCCAAACTGGCGGCCTACACCGCGGATCGCCTGCGCGAAAGCATCGTGCCGATGGGGCGTATCACCTTCAGCCGTGATGATCTGTTGCCGCGCCTGGGCGAACTGAATGCCGCGACCACCCTGGTGCTGTGCGGCGATCAGGACAAACCGCGACCGCCGTCGGAGGCACAGGAAATGGCTGAATTGATCGGTTGCCCGTGGGTGCTGGTGCCGGAGGCGGGGCATATTTCCAGCCTGGAGAATCCGCAGTTTGTGAGCGAGGTGTTGTTTACTTTTTTGGCTGAGCGCAACCGCTAAACCGTGTCATCGTTCTTTTCGCGAGCAAGCCCGCTCCCACAGTGACCGCGGTGATCCCTGTGGGAGCGGGCTTGCTCGCGAAGAGGCCCGATCAGGCAATAAAGAAGCCGGACTCACTTTGGCCCGAGAATTTTCGCCAGTTTCTCCGGCGAAGGCGCGCCTTGCTGCTGTTGCAGCTCACCCTTGTCATCCATGTAGAAAATCGCCGGCGTCGCCTGCAGTTCCAGGTCTTCCATCAACTGCATGTTGGCGGCCAGTTTGGTCTGCACCGCTTTTGGAATGTCTTTCAACGGCTTCAGGGTGCTGGCCTTGCCGGCCTTTTCGTGATCTTCCAGGGCCTTGGCCGGATCTTTCGCCGCCAGCAGCGCGGCGGATTTCGCCGGGCTGTCTTCGCGGATGATCCCGACCATGATGTGCCGCAGCTGCACCTTGCCGGCCTTGACCCATGGTCGCGCCTGTTCCCAGAACATGTTGCAGTACGGACAGTTGGGATCGCTGAACAGGTACACGGTGCGCGGCGCGTCCTTGTTGCCGTCCTGAATCCAGTTGCTGGCTTCGAACTTGCCCCAGATTTCCTTGGCCATCGGCGCATAGACCAGTTTCTGCAACGGCTCGCTGCTCAGATCCTTGCCGTCGGCGTCGTACAGATTGCCGAGCAGCACGTGTTTCCCGTCCGGCGTCAGGTACAACGCCATGCCACGGTTCTGGTACTGCGCCGCATAACCACGCAAGCCGTCCGGGGCGTCGAACTGGCCGACGATTTTTGCGCCCTTGGCTTCGATCTGCTTGATCGCGGCGGGCAATTCTTCGGCGGCCTGCACCGACGGCAGGTGCAGCAGGGCAGTGCCCAGAGTCAGCGTCAGCAGGTGGCGGAGGCGGGGCATGGCAGTTTCCTTGCAGAGGTGGCCGGTGCGGCGGTTGGATTCGGGATGTCGAAATTTTCCAGGGCGCGGGCCAGGCTGGCGTTCGACAGTTCGCCCAGATGACTGCTCAGCAAGCGACCGTCAGGGCTATAGAACAGCGTAGTCGGCAACGCCATGGAGCCCACGGCCTGACCCAGTCGACCGCTGCGGTCGAACAGCACGTTGTTCAGGCTCAGGCCCTGGGTTTCCAGGAAGGTGGCAACGCTTTGCATGCTTTCGGCCTGATTGACGAACAGAAAGGTCAGGTCCGGGCGTTGTTGTTGAGCGTTTTCCAGCACCGGCATCTCGCGCCGGCACGGTGGGCACCAGGTTGCCCACAGGTTGATCACCAATGGTCCGCCCTGATAGTCGCTGAGCTGGATGGTCTCGCCTGCGGCGTTGCGCAGGGTGATTTCCGGCAAGCGCGTGCCTTGTTCGTAGATGTTCAGTGACAGGGTCGCCAACAACCAGAACAGCACGCCGCTGGCCACGCCAAAACCCAATGGCCGACGCAGGCCCGGGCGGCGCCAGCCGCGATAGAGAGCGGTGAGCAGCAGCACGATCACCCCCGGCCAGGCGAGGAATCCACCATCGCGCAGGTCGATGATCTGCCACGGATCGTTGCGATAGTGGCCCCAGTACAGGGCGACAAACGCCACGCGTGCCGCGAGCATGCCCAGCAGAAACAGGCTGAACAGCGCCGACTCGGGGTTATCGCCGCCACGCTTGGCCACCCGCCAGCCGACAAAGGTCGCCAGCGCCAGGGCACTGATCAGCAGCAGATGGTTAAGCGCGATGGCAAAGGTGCCGAGGGTGAACGTCAGCATTTAATTGGCGTCTCGGGTGGTGGTCCAGCGTTGCAGGAACGTCTCGGCATCCACCTCACCGGTGATGCGCTGGCTGCGTCGTTCTTCGCCGTCGGTGCCGATCCAGACAAAACTTGGTGGCCCCGGGACTTTGTAGCGGCCGAGCAGCTCGCGGCTGGCGGCATTGTCGGCAGTGACGTCGAGGCGCAGCAGGCGCACATCGCTGAGTGCCTGCATGACCTTGTCCTTGCCGAACACCTGTTTTTCCATGACTTTGCACGACACACACCAGTCGGCGTAGTAATCGAGCAGCACCCACTGGCCTTGAGCCTTGGCGCTATCCAGTTCGCGCAGCAGGGCTGCCGGATCCTTTATCGTGGTGAACGCGTCATGCCCGCTCGGCGTGGTGCTGGCGACCCGCCCGGCGCTGTAAACCTGCAACGGTTGATACGGGTCGTCACTGCCACCGGCAGCGCCGATCAGCAACAGGCTGCCCCACAGACCGAGCAGCAACGAACTGGCGCCGAACACTTGGGCGACCCGGCCGAAGCCGTCCGATTGCTTCCAGGCACAGAACGCCGCGATCAGCAGCAGCGCGCCACACAGGCCCAGCCACAGTGACGAGTCCAGCACCGGGCGCAGCATCAGCAACGCGGTCGCGAGGAACAGGAAACCGAAGATGCCCTTGAGCAGGTTCATCCACGCGCCAGGTTTCGGCAGGAAGCGATTGCCGACGGTCACCAACAGCAACAGCGGCACCCCGATACCGATGCCCAACGCGAACAGAATCAAGCCACCGTGCAGCGCATTGCCGCTCTGCGCGATGTACAGCAAAGCGCCGGCCAGTGGCGCGGTCATGCACGGGCCGACCAACAGACCGGACAACGCGCCGAGCACCCCGGCACCGATCAGGCTGCCGCCGCTGCGACTGCGCGAAGCGTGTTCGAGGCGGTCACGCAGGGCCACCGGCAATTGCAATTCAAAGAAGCCGAACATCGGCAGCGCCAGCACCACGAACACTGCTGCAAATGCACCGAGCAGCCATGGATTTTGCAGCCACGCCTGCAGGTTGGCGCCGAGCAGCGCAGCGATCACCCCCATCGCTGCATACACCAGCGCCATGCAGATCACATAGCTGCTGGCCAGGGCGAAACCACGGCGTGGGGTTGCACCGCTGCCGACAATCATGCCCGCCAGAATCGGTAGCATCGGCAACGAACACGGGGTGAACGCCAGCAACAGGCCGAGGCCGAAGAACACCAGCAGGCTCCAGCCCAGCGCCCGTTGTTGCAGGCTGCTGGCCAGGGCCTGATCCGGTGCTTCGGCACTGGCCGTTGGCGTCGCTTTGCCGCCCAGATCGATGACCCGGGTTTGCGGCGGATAACACAGGCCGGCATCGGCGCAGCCCTGGTAACTGACCTTGATCTGACCGCTGGCCGAGGCCGGGACTTTCACCTCCAGCCCTTGGCGATACACCGGTTGTTCACCGAAGAACTCGTCACTGTGCGACTCGCCCTCGGGCAGCACAGGCTGCTGCTCGGCCGTCAAACCGTCGAATTTCAGGCGTTTCTGGTACAGGTAATAGCCGTCGGTGATTTGCCAGAACAGCTGGGTTTCCCCGGACTCAAGGCGTTCGGAGGTGAGCACGAAGGCTTTGTCGACCGGCAGAAACTCCGGTTTGGTCTCGAATGGGTTGTTTCCCGCCTGGGCCAGGCCGGAGATCAGCAGTACAAACAAAAGAAAAAAATGACGCATGGAGGAGCCTTGTCCCTGTGCAAGTGTGGGCACAATGGTGGATGGCGATTAACCGATGATTAACCGTCACGCCCTTGTCGCTGTGGCGTTGGGCGCCATAATGTCAGCTTAATCGGCCAACGGCCTAATCGGCTTTTTTCTACGGGACGGATCATGCACGTACTGGTTTGCGAAGACGATGAACTGATCGCCAGCGGTATCGTTGCCGGTCTCACGGCGCAGGGCTTGACGGTCGAGCACGTCAACACCGCCTCGAAAGCGCGGGCGATGCTCAAGGTCGCCGAATTCGACGTGATGGTGCTCGATCTCGGCCTGCCCGACGAAGATGGCCTCAAGTTGCTGCAACAGCTGCGTCAGCAAGGCCTGGAAATTCCGGTGCTGATCCTGACCGCACGCGACTCGGTCACCGACCGCGTGGATGGCTTGCAGGCCGGGGCTGACGATTACCTGCTCAAACCCTTCGATCTGCGTGAATTGTTCGCGCGTCTGCAAACCTTGTTGCGCCGGGTCGCCGGGCGCAGCGTCAACCTGATCGAACACGGCGCGCTGACCTACGATCCAAGCAGCCGCGAAACCACGTTGGCCGGGCAACCGGTGGACTTGTCGCGCCGCGAGCAATCGCTGTTGCAGGCGCTGCTGCACAACCGTGGCCGAGTGCTGTCCACCGAGCAGTTGAAGGACAGCGTCTACGGCTTCAATGACGAGTTGGAGAGCAACGCGCTGAACGTGCATATCCACCACCTGCGCAGCAAGCTCGGCAAGGGCATCGTCGAGACCGTGCGCGGTCTGGGCTATCGCCTCGGGCCGGCCGATGGTGGAGAACAACAGAAGTGATGAGTCTGCGTCTGCGCCTGAGTCTGACCCTCGGCGCCGCGTTCGCCCTGATCTGGGCACTGGCTGCGGCCTGGATGCTCAGCGACTTGCGCAATCAGATGATGTTTTCCCTCGACCAGCGGCTGGTAGCCTCGGCGCGCATGGTCGCCGGGCTGCTGGAGCAATTGCCGGCGCTGCCGAGCAAGGGCGAGGGCACCCATTTCAGTGCCGAACAATTGAACATTCCCGGCGGCATGGCCTGTCAGGTCAGTTCGTTGCGCGGGGAAATTCTGGCCCGCAGCCACAGCAGCCCCGAGCAAACCCTGGAAGCGGAAAAAATGGGCTTCCACGATCAGATGATCGATGGCGCGCCGTGGCGCAGTTTCACTCTCGCGCGGGGGGATGTGCGGATCACCACGGCCGATCGGCAAATCGAACGCGAAGCGCTGAACATGTCGATCCTGCTGGCGGCCTCGGTGCCGGTGGGCGTGGCGTTGCTCGGTTGCCTGTGCCTGTTGTGGCTGGGCATCGGCCAGGGGCTGGCGCCGCTCAATCGGCTGCGCGAAGCCTTGATGCGGCGTAACGCCGACTCGCTTGAGCCATTGCAGTTGCAGTCGTTTCCCAGTGAACTGAAACCGCTGCTCGATACCCAGAATCAGTTGTTTCAGCGCATCGGCAAGACCATCGAGCGCGAACGACGGCTGACGGGCGATGCCGCCCATGAACTGCGCAGCCCGCTGACCGCGATCAAGACCCACCTGCAAGTGGCACGCATGACCGAGGGCAGTGCCCGTGATCAGTCGCTGGCTCGCGCCGAAGAGGGTGCCGACCGTATGCACCGCACGCTGGAGCAACTGCTGTTGCTGGCGCGGGTCGAGGGCAGTCTGTCGTTCGATGACGGCGTGCAGTGCAGCGCCGAACAGGTGGCGAAACTGGCGATGCAGGATGCGGCTGGTGGCGAGCGTCAGCGCATCAAACTGCAATTGCCCAAGCAGCTCTCCAGTGCGCCGGTGCAAATGCCGGCGGTGCTGTCGATTGCCGCGTTGCGCAATCTGCTCGACAACGCCCTGCGCCATACCCCGGCGGACGCTGAGGTGGAGCTGAGCCTGGAAACGGTCGGCCAGCGCGCCCGTTTTGTGGTGCGCGACCACGGCCCGGGGATTGCGGCGCAAGATCTGCAGCATCTGACCCAACGCTTCTGGCGCAACGGTCAGAGCACCGGCTGCGGTCTCGGCCTGGCCATTGTGCAAGCCATCGTCCAGCGCTGCGCCTGCACCCTGCATTTCGACAGCCGTCCGGATGGCTTGCGCGTCGAGCTGACCATGCCGCTGCAACCTGTCTGAACCAGCAAAAATCCCCTGTGGGAGCGGGCTTGCTCGCGAAGGCGTCCGGTCAGTCGACAGGTTGCTGACTGGCACGCCGCCTTCGCGAGCAAGCCCGCTCCCACATTAGGGGATCCGTGGTGTGGCACATCAAATGTAACGTCTTTGCGTTGGTGATTCGCCAGCCTCGGCGTTAAGGTCGGGGCTGCTCTGACTCAATGGATTGAGGGAACGCGCCATGGAAGCATCGATCTGCATCTGCCCGGCGAAACCTGCCGACGCCGGCATCATCAGTCGCATCATCGAGCGATCGATTCGCGTCGGTTGTGCGCTCGAACACCGCAACGATCCGCAACTGGTCAGCCGCTGGATCGGCCGACAATCTGCCGACGTCATCAGCGCGCACCTTGCCGACGCGCATTGCTACCTGAATATCGCCTTGTTGCAGGACAAACCGGTGGGTGTCGGCATGGCCACGGCCAGCGGTAAGATAGGTTTTTGCCATGTGCAGCCGGAATGGTTTCGCCGTGGCGCAGGGCGCGCCCTGATGACCGACCTTGAAGGCTGGCTGCGGATTCGTGGTGTGCCGCAGGCGCGCATCGCCAGCACACGTAGCGGCGCGGCTTTTTATCGGCATCTGGGCTACTGCGATGCAGTGCCACGCGCCAGCGATCAGGGCTTGCACCGCGTTACGCTGCACAAGCTGCTGCCATTGCCTGGCTGACATCTCGATCAAGGGTCTAAATCCTCGCCCCGCTTAAGCGTTTCCAGAACAGGAAAACCTGCATGTGCGCCCCGCGACCGGAACGCGCACCTGTGCGGTGTGCTGTTTTGGTCACTATCCATAGCGTATTGAGGGGTCGAGAGATGTCAGTCGCCACCAGCCTTATCGAAGAGTCGTCGGCCCGGATCAGCTCCGCGCCGGCGGAAACCCTGTATCAGTTCAACGAATCACCACTACTGGCCCGGCAGAGCCAGCAGGAATCCAATGCCCGCAGCTATCCGCGACGCATTCCGCTGGCACTCAAGCGCGCCAAGGGCCTGTACGTCGAAGATGTCGAAGGCCGCACCTTCATCGACTGCCTGGCCGGCGCCGGCACTCTCGCGCTGGGACACAATCACCCGGTGGTGATCGAGGCTATTCAGCAAGTGCTGGCCGATGAGCTGCCGCTGCACACCCTCGACCTGACCACGCCAGTGAAGGATCAGTTCGTCCAGGACCTGTTCGGTTTGCTGCCGCCAGCACTGGCGGCCGAAGCGAAAATCCAGTTCTGCGGCCCGACCGGCACCGATGCGGTGGAAGCCGCGTTGAAACTGGTGCGCACCGCCACCGGGCGCAGCACCGTGCTGTCGTTCTCCGGCGGTTATCACGGCATGAGCCAGGGCGCCTTGAGCCTGATGGGCAGCCTGGGGCCGAAAAAGCCGCTGGGCGCCTTGCTCAGCAACGGTGTGCAATTCATGCCGTTCCCTTACGACTACCGTTGCCCGTTCGGTCTCGGCGGCGCGGCCGGGGTCAAAGCCAACCTGAGTTATCTGGAAAACCTGCTCAACGATCCTGAAGCCGGCGTGCAGTTGCCGGCAGCGGTGATCGTCGAAGCGGTGCAGGGCGAGGGCGGGGTGATTCCGGCCGATATCGAGTGGCTGCGCGGCTTGCGTCGAATCACCGAAAAGGCCGGTGTGGCGCTGATCGTCGACGAGATCCAGAGCGGTTTCGCGCGTACCGGCAAGATGTTTGCCTTCGAACACGCCGGTATCGTCCCGGATGTGGTGGTGTTGTCCAAAGCTATCGGCGGCAGCCTGCCGCTGGCGGTGGTGGTTTATCGCGACTGGCTCGACACCTGGCAACCGGGCGCCCATGCGGGCACGTTCCGTGGCAATCAGATGGCGATGGCCGCCGGTTCCGCGGTGATGCGTTATCTGCTTGAGCACAAGGTCTGCGAACACGCCGCCGCCATGGGCGAACGCCTGAGCGAACACCTGCGCATCCTGCAACGCGACTTCCCGCAACTGGGCGACATTCGTGGTCGTGGCTTGATGCTCGGCGTCGAACTGGTTGACCCCAACGGCGCGCCGGATGCGCTCGGTCACCCACCCGCGTTCGCGCGTCTGGCACCGCTGGTGCAGCGTGAATGCCTCAAGCGCGGACTGATTCTCGAACTGGGCGGCCGCCATGGCGCGGTGGTGCGCTTCCTGCCGCCGCTGGTGATCACCGCCGCCGAAATCGACCGCGTCGCCGAGATCTTCGGCCGGGCCCTGGCCGCTGCCACCGCCGCTTTGTAAATTTTTCGCAGCGCCGAACGTTCTTACTACATACCCGGCTGCACCCCCGGTGCAGCCCACCCTTACAACGATGGAGAACCAGCATGACGTCAGTATTCGACCGCGAGGACATCCTCTTTCAGGTCGTGGTCAACCACGAAGAGCAATACTCGATCTGGCCGGATTACAAAGCCGTGCCGGAAGGCTGGCGCACCGTGGGCAAGAGCGGCCTGAAGAAGGAATGCCTGGCCTATATCGAAGAAGTCTGGACCGACATGCGTCCGCTGAGCCTGCGGCAGAAGATGGAAGGGCAGGCGGCCGCTCAGTAATCTGACAGACAAAACAAACCCGCTGGACTGGTGACAGGCAGCGGGTTTTTTCATGGCTGGCAATGGTGTTGTTCTGACGAGCCTCTTCGCGAGCAAGCCCGCTCCCACATTGGATCTGCGCTGCACACAACCCCCCTGTGGGAGCGGGCTTGCTCGCGAAGAACGATAACGCGGTGTAACTGAAACTACGCCCCGCTCAACCCCTTGAGCAACAAATCCACATTCCCCTCCAGCTCCGCCACCGGGTCCGCTGCATCGGTACTCAACACCAGCAGATGACTCCCCGAGGCGGCAATTGCTGCTTTCACTGCCTCCGACGGCTGACGATGATGCAGCACCAGCGCCACGTCGTTGTCCTTCAGCGTCGCCGTGAGCTTCTTCAGATCTTCGGCTGTCCACTCGGCATCTGCTCGCGCGTCCTGGCCGATCAGCTCCAGATTCAGGCTGCCGATCAGGTAACCGAAGTGATCGCTGAGGCTCATCACGCTCAGGTTTTCAGCCTCGGCCAGGCGCGCTTCGCTGTCGGCACTGAGCTTGAGCAGGCGCTGTTTCAGCGCCGCCAGATTGGCCTCGATCTTCGGTTTGGCCGACGGCGCCAGACGCACCAGGTCTGCCGCGATCACATCAGCCATGCGCCCCATGTTGTTGCTCGCCAGCCATGGCTGACTGTTCAAGCCATCGACCTTCAGCCCCGGTTGCACGGCGATCCCCGGCAGGGCGCCATCCACCGGGCGCGCCGCGTCGACTTCGACAATGCGAATGTTGCTGCGCCGCGCGATCGGGTACAGCGGATCATCGGCCCACAGCGAGCGCACGCCGATCACCGCGTCGGCATTGCTCGCCAGTTTGCCCAGCGCCGGAGCGCCGCGACCGGTGAAGTATGCGGTCTGACGGCTGCCCGGCAGATTCGCCGGGGCCGCGCGTTCCAGGCTGACGTCGGTGCCTTTGAGCAGCACTTCGCCGAGGCCGTAGGTGATGGGCAACGAGGCCAGTACGCGCAGCGGTTGAGGGTTTTCAGCCGCCAGCAACGGGCTGCCAACCACGCCGCACAGGGCCATGGCCAGGGTCAGTTTTCGCAGTGAGAAGATCATTTATCCAAGGTTCCCTTTCAGACTCGGGACAACCCCGCGCGCAATGGCGGCGAGGGCGAAGGCGATGCCGGCGACCAGAATGATCGCGGCGCCGGACGGGATTGGCAGATCGAAGACGATCGGCGCGAGAATCCCGCACAGCGTGCTGACGGTAGCAATCAGCACCGAGCACCAGAAGAAGCCCTTGAGCGACTGGCTGAGCAAACGCGCGGCCGCCGCCGGAATCACCAACAACGCGCCGACCAGAATCGCGCCGATGACCTTCACCGCCGCGACGGTGATCAGCGTCACCAGAATCACGAACAGGTAATCCAGAGTCTTCACCGCGACGCCGCGCACCGCCGCCAGTTGCGGGTTGAAACTGGCGAGCATGATCCGGTTGTACAGCGGTAGCGCCAGGGCCATGACCAGCGAACCGACGATGGCCAGCACCAGCAGGTCATTGCCATTGACGGTGAGCACCGAACCGAACAGCACGTTCTCCAGAATGTGCACGTTGATCTTGCCGGCCAGAATCAACAGCAGGCTCGCGCCAAGCGCCAGCGACACCGACAGGAACACGCCGATCAGGGTGTCGGGCGCCAGGCCGGTGCGGTTGCGCAGGTAGTTGAGCAGGATGCCGAACAACAGGCAGTAACCGAACAGGCTGCCGTACGGCCCGGTGTAGGGTTCGCCGAGCAGAATGCCGATGGCCACGCCGGTCAGCGCCGCGTGCCCGACCGCTTCGGAGAAAAACGCAAAGCGCTTGACCACCACCAGCGTGCCGAGGCCACCGAGCACCGGACCGATCAACAGGCCGGCGAGCAATGCGTTGACCACAAAGCCGTAGGCCAGCGCTTCCGGCAGGTAACCGGACGACGCCCAGCCCTGAACCATCAAACGAAAGGCTTCGTAACTCATCAGACCGCGCTCCGTGGATGGGTGGAAAACAGACTCAGCAGCCGTTCCGGGGTCAGTGCCTGTTGCGGCGTGGCGTCGAACAGCACTCGGCGGTTGAGACCGGTGACCCGGTCGGCCAGACGCTTGACCGCTTCCAGATCGTGCTCGATCCACAGCACGGTGATGCCAGCGGCGCGCCAGTCGCCGAGCAGGCGTTCGAACACCTGGATCCCGGCTTCGTCGAGGGCCGACATCGGCTCATCCAGCACCAGCAATTGCGGAGCCGGGATCAAGCCTTGAGCGAGCAACACGCGCTGCCGTTCGCCACCGGACAACGCGCCCATGCGCCGCTTGCGTTTGTCCTGCATACCGACCCGTTCCAGCGCCTCGCCGATGGCCTTGGCGTAGTGCTTGCTCAGGCCGAGAAACGCCGGCCGACGCTGGCACATCGCGGCCATGAAATCGTCGACGGTCATCGGCAGGCCACGATCGAACTCCAACGCCTGCGGCACGTAGCCGATGGTGCCGGGTTGGCCGGGCCAGTGCAGGCTCAGTTGACCCTGATGCGGCATTTGCCCGAGCAAGGTCTTGATCAGCGAACTCTTGCCACCGCCGTTGGGGCCGACCAGGGCGTGGACGTGACCGGGCTGAACCTGGAAGGTCACGTTGTCGAGGATCGTGGTGCGCCCGAGGGTCAGAGAGACTCCCGCAAAATCCAGAGTCGGCCCACTTACCCCTTGTGGGAGCGGGCTTGCTCGCGAATGCGGTGGTTCATTCAATAATGATGCTGACTGACCGGACGCCTTCGCGAGCAGGCTCGCTCCCACAGGGGATTGATGGGTGTCAGAGAGGGTTTCTTTTGCTGTCATGCCCCGGACTCCTGAATCGCCCGCACCACGGTGTCGAGGTTGCCGGTCATTTCCTTCTCATATTTGTCGGCGCTGTATTCGCCATAGGAAATGTGCGACAGCGGGTACAGCTTCACCCCGGACTCACGCTGGATGGTTTCGACGTAGGTCGAGGGAAAATCCATCTCCGAGAAGATCACCTTCACGTCGAGTTCGCGCAGTTGGTCGATGGTCTTTTTCAACTGGCTCGGGCTCGGTTCGATGCCGTGGGCCGGTTCGACCACGGCCGTCACTTCCAGGCCGAATTCGCGCAGCAGATAGTCGTAGGCCGCATGCACCGTGGCCACACGCAGTTCGGCGTTCGCTGCCTGAGTCAGTTTGGCCAGCGCATCGGCGCGCATCTGCCGCAGGCGTTTGCCGTAGGCGCGGGCGTTCTGGGTGTAGGTCCTGGCGTTGTCCGGGTCGAGTTTGCCCAGCTCGCGGGCGATGTTGTTGACCTGGGCAATCGAGGCGCTGATCGACAGGAAGGTGTGCGGGTTGACCACTTTGCCGGCGCCGCGCGCAGCGGTACCGGTGGCCGCCAGCAGCGGCACGTTTTCGTTGGCTTCGATGGTCTTGATGTTCGGCGTTTCGCTGGCGGCGATCATGCGGTCGGCGAAGTCGTCATGACCGACCCCGTTGAGCACGATCACATCCAGACCGCTGATGCGTTTGATGTCTTCAGCGCGTGGCTCGTAGGCGTGCGGGTTGAAGCCGGCGGGAATCAGCGGCACCACCTCGGCCTTGTCGCCGACGATATTCGCCACATAGCTATAATACGGGTGCAGGGTGATGCCGATGCGCAGGCGTTTGCCCGGATCGGCGCTGGCCAGCGGGCTCAGCAGGCACGCGCACAGGCCTAACAGCAGGGTGCGCAGGAGGGGACGGCGAGTCAGGGAAATAAGCATGGGCAAGCGGTCTTCTCTCGGGTGAAGGCGAAGGTTCAGTGGCGATGCTCGCGGGTCACGCCGGCATCGAACTGCGCGACGATCTGTTTCCAGCCTGCGGCGGACAGCGCGGCGTCAGTCAGTTCGGTGGGCGTCTGCAGCTCGGCGGCGCGGTTGAGCCAGATGTCCGGCGCGGCAGTGGCGTCGGCGCTCAGTAGCATCACGAACGAACCGGCGACGGCGGGCGACTGGCTGTGGCCGAAATAGGCGCGGTCCGCCAGTAACTGCCAGGCATGGCCACCACGGCTGACCGAGCTGGCGTCCTGAGCGAACGGGGCGAAACCTTCTTCAGCCAGGGTCTGTGGTGTCGGCAGGCTTTGCTGTTCTGCACGCAGCAGGCGGATTTCATCGAGGGTCACCCGCAGGTCGGCGTAGATGCCTTGCTCGGCAGCGCTGAGGTCGCGCCGCGCATCGAGCTGATGGCTGGCGACCGGTTCCGGTTCATGGGACACCCCGCGCCATGCCACCACTGATCCGGCGACGGCAAGGATCAGCAAACACAACAGCAGAACGTTAAGGGTTTCATGCCCGGCACCGGCCGGGCGGACGACTTGCGTGGTGGGCGTGCTCATGGGGCCTCGATGTCGGCTTGGTCGATTTCCACGACGTGGCCGGGGCCGGCGTCGAACAGCACATAAAACTCGGCCGCCGGTTTCTTGAACGTCACGGTCGAATCGGCGCCGAGCTTGCCCGGCAGCAGAATGGTTTCGTCGTAACCGATCACATCGAGGGTCACCCCCGGCGCGCCGCTGCCGTCGGAGAAGCCGCCGGTGCATTTGATCTGCTCGGCATCGACGGCCTTGCATTCGCACATCGGGTTATGGGCCAGGGCGCCGGTGCTGAAACCTGCGCACAGCATCAGCAACGCGGCGCGCAACCGCAGGCGGGAAGGGCGTGGAACGCGGTTCATGGTTTGGCTCCTTGTTGGTTCAGCCAGGCGAGGGTGGCGGGGGAGGCCTGGCTCAGGGGAATCGAGGCCTGATGCATGCTGCCGTCCCAGCCTTCCATGGTGATCCACAGTTCGGCATCGGCTTTGGTTTTTTCCGCCACCGGCAATTGCGCGCCCATGCGATACGGCGTGCCAAAGAAAATCACCCCGGCGGCGCGCAGGCTGCGCGGTTTGCCGATGCGCAGGTAGGTGGCCTTGACCTGTTCGACACAGGCATCGCAGAGGGCGGCATTGAAGTCCTTCATGTAACCTGCGGGGCCGCTCAGGCGCGGTGCTTCGTTACGCAGTTCGGCCAGGCGCAGGCTCCACGGGCCGACCTGGATTTCGCCGACCTCATGCTCACCGAGGCCGACGTCACCGCGAAACAGCGCGGCATCGGCGAAATACTTGGGCATGAAGCCCAACGGAATCAGCAGCAACAGGGCGTTCAGATGAAAACGCCATTTGTGCCAGAAGCGGCGCAGGGCGGACGGTTGGGCAGTGCGATTGGACGGGCTCACAGGCTGACCTCCGCCGGTTCACGGCTGACGCGGGGGCTGCGGGCCTTTTTATTTTCGCGCTTGAGGGCGTTGGCGGTGGCCAGCGCGGTGCGCTTGGTCCAGATCAACAGGCCGCTGAGGACCATCATGCTCAGCAGCAGGCCGAAGAAGAACCAGATCAGTTTGATCCACAGACCGCCGAAATCACCGGTGTGCAGCGGGCGCATCGACTCGGTGACGAACTCCAGCGAGGAACGGTCGGTCAGCAGTCGCGTGGCGGCCATCTCACCGTTGTACGGGTTGAGCGTGGCGGTCTGGAACATCAGCGGATACCAGCCGCGACCGCCAAGGCTCAGGTGGCTGTAGGCATTGCCCGGCAGGCTGACGAAGCTGACTTCCAGCCCGGGGATGTGCTGTTCGGCGATCTGTACCGCGCGATCGAGGCTGATCCGTGGGGGAGGACTGGCGTCGCTCGACATCGGTACGCTTTCCCGAGACATGGCGGGAATGATCGGTTCGCTGCTGATGGACACCTGGTTGTCGGCCAGAATGGCCTGGATCAAAAACCAGGTGCCGGTGATCGAGATCACCGCGATGAACCAGATCGACCAGATGCCGCTCAGTCGATGGAAGTCGCCCCAGAAGATCCGCGCACCGTGACGAAAACGCAGGGTGGGTTTGAAGAAACCTTTCCAGAAGCGCTTGTACACCACCAGCCCGGTCACCAGCGAAGCGAGCATTGGCAGACCGAGGAACGACACCAGGTACCAGCCCCAGCTGAAACCGTTGGTGAACGGCACCAGCCACCAGCCGTGCAGGGCGCGGGTGAACGCCTTGAAGTTGAAGTCCGGCGCCGGGCCCTGGATCACCCCGGTGTATGGGTTGACGTAGACCGTCTGCGAGCGGCCGTCGGGGTAGCTGACTTCGACGTCGAGGGCGAAGTGCGATTCGTCGGGGCGGCTGATGCTTTCCACCAGCGTCTGCGGTTCGGCCTGTTTGATCGCGGCCAGCACCTGATCGTAACTGAGCCGCGGCGCGTCGTCCGACGGCTGACTGGCGCGCATCTGCGGGTTGGCCAGCCAGACGATTTCCTGGCTGACCACCGCCAGCGTGCCGGTGACACACACGATCAGGACAAAAAACCAGATCGGCAGCGCGAGCCAGCTATGCACCAGGAACCACAGTTTGGAACGGGATTTCTTCGACATGATTGCGCGTCTTGATTTCGATGAAAGGGCACGCGGCTACGGGCTTCGCAGCGCGGGTGTCCGCAAAAGGCGCGGTCGTGGCTGTTGCCTGTGCGAACGGCCTGCATCTCTATAGGACGGATGAGCCGGACAAATCCCGAAAAGTGATATGAAAGCAAATGTTTCGCAATTCCCCCCCTGTGGGAGCGGGCTTGCTCGCGAAAGCGGTAGATCATTCAACATTGAGGTCGACTGACACGACGCCTTCGCGAGCAAGCCCGCTCCCACAGGGGCGTTCGGTGATCAGCCGATCAAACACGATTCATGAATGCCGCTCTCACTGCCTGGCAATTGATGCGGTCAAGGCGCTCCCTATGATGGAAATCACTCGATTCCCCTAGTGAGCCCCGTGATGAGCCCCAGAACCCTCTACGACAAACACATCGATTCGCACACCGTGTGCCGCCTCGACGATCAGGGCCATGTGCTGTTGTACATCGATCGCCAAGTGATCAACGAATACACCAGCCCGCAGGCGTTCAGCGGTCTGCGTGCTGCCGGGCGCAAGGTCTGGCGGCCGGGTACGGCGTTGGCGGTGGTCGATCACGTCAACCCGACCACCCCCAAACGGGTGGCGGCGATGCCTGATGCCGGCGGTGCGCGGCAGGTGTCGTATCTGGCGGAGAACTGCCGGGACTTCGGCATCGAACTGCTGGACATTCTCGATAAACGTCAGGGCATCGAGCATGTGATCGCCCCGGAGCAGGGCTTCATTCTGCCGGGCATGGTCATCGCTGCCGGTGACAGCCACACCACCACGTACGGTGCGCTGGGGGCGTTCGGATTTGGCATTGGCACCTCGGAAATCGAGCACTTGCTGGCCTCGCAGACGCTGGTCTACAAACGCCTGAAAAGCCTGCGCGTGACGGTGGATGGCGAGTTGGCGCCGGGGCTGACGTCGAAGGACGTGATCATGGCGCTGATCGGCCGCATCGGTGCATCGGGCGCCACTGGCTATGCGATCGAGTTCTGCGGTTCGACCATTGATGCGCTGAGCGTCGAGGCGCGGATGACCATTTGCAACATGGCGGTAGAAGCCGGTGCACGCGGTGCGTTCATGGCGCCGGACGAAAAAGTCTTTGCTTATCTCAACGGCAAACCCCGCGCACCACAAGGCGTACTGTGGGCGCGGGGCGTGGGAAAGTGGCGTGAACTGCGCAGCGATCCCGGCGCGGTGTTTGACCGCGAAATCCACCTCGACGCCAGCAAGCTGGAACCGATGGTTACCTGGGGCACCAGCCCGGATCAGGCGGCGCCGATCGGTGCGCAAGTGCCGGATCCGCAAAGTATCGACGATCCGATCCTGCGTCAGGACATGCGCCGCGCCCTTCAATACATGGGCCTGGAGCCGGGAATGGCGCTGCGCGATATCGTCATCAGTCACGCTTTTATCGGCTCCTGCACCAACGCGCGGATCGAGGATTTGCGTGACGCTGCCGGCGTCGTGCGTGGGCGACGGGTGGCCGGGCATGTGCGGGCGATGATCGTGCCCGGCTCCAGCGCAGTGCGTGCTCAGGCTGAAGCGGAAGGGCTGGCGCAGATCTTTATCGACGCCGGGTTTGAATGGCGTCAGTCCGGCTGCTCGATGTGCCTGGCGATGAACGATGACGTACTTGCGCCCGGTGACCGTTGCGCCTCCAGCACCAATCGCAATTTCGAAGGCCGCCAGGGCGCGGGGGCGCGCACGCACCTGATGAGCCCGGCCATGGTCGCCGCTGCGGCGATCAACGGCCACCTCACCGACATCCGCCACTTTGGAGAACGCCCATGAGCCTGCAACCCTTCACGCAAGTCAGCGGCCGGGCCGCGCCGCTGCTCGCGGCCAACGTCGATACTGACGTGATCATGCCCAAGCAGTTTCTCAAGGGTATCGACCGTCAGGGGCTGGATCGTGGGTTGTTTTTTGATCTGCGCTTTCTTGCCGACGGCACGCCCAACCCGGAATTCGTGTTGAACCAACCGGCCTGGCAGGGCGCGAACTTTCTGGTGGTCGGGCCGAATTTCGGTTGCGGTTCCAGCCGCGAACACGCGGTGTGGGGGTTGCAGCAAATGGGCATTCGCGCGCTGATCGGCAGCCGTTTTGCCGGGATCTTCTACGACAACTGCCAGCGCAACGGGGTGTTGCTGATTACCCTGGACGAGGCACAGGTGCAGCGCATTGGCCGGTTGGTGAGTCAGCCTGAAACAGCACTGATCAATGTGGATCTTGAGGCGCAGCAGATACGTCTGGCGGACGGTGAAGTCATCGATTTCCAGATTGACGGCTTGCGCAAGACCGCACTGTTGCTGGGGCTGGATGCGATAGGCAGTACCTTGCAGCGGCGTGAGCAGATCGAGGCGTTCGAGCGCGAACATCTGGCCGCCAACCCATGGCTGACCTGACACCCCTTTTACCCTGTGGGAGCGAGCCTGCTCGCGAAGGCGTCGTCTCAGCCAGCACTCAATTGTCTGACCCGACGCTTTCGCGAGCAGGCTCGCTCCCACAGGAGGCTGTGTTTACAGTGACAGTGCTTTGAAATGCCCCTGCAAAAACTCCACACACGCCCGCAGCTTTCCGGAGTTGGCCAGCCGCGTCGGGTACACCGCCCAGACATTGGCGCTCTGGCTGTAGTCGGCCAGCACCGGCAGCAGTCGGCCCTGTTCCAGCAACGGTTTCACATCCCACAATGAACGCAGCAGCACGCCGCGTCCGTCGAGCGCCCATTGCAGGACGATCTCGCCGTTGTTGGAAGACAGCGGCCCACTGACCCGCACGCTTTCCTGCGTGCCGTCGCGATCCAGATGCCAGACGCCGAAAGCGTTGTCGCGCTCCTTGATCACCAGGCAGTCATGTTGTTGCAGATCGTCCAGAGTCTGCGGTGTGCCGCGGCGCTCAAGGTATGCGGGCGCAGCGCATAGCACACGGCGGTTGCTCACCAGTTGCCGGCCGATGTGCTGGCCGGGCAGGTCGTCGCCGACGCGGATTTCCAGATCGAAGCCTTCGTTGACGATGTCCACCGCGCGGTCGAACAGGTCCAGGCGAATCTGCAACTGCGGGTGAAGCTCGGCCAGCCGCGAAACCGCAGGCGCCACATGGTTGCGACCGAAGCCGAAACTGCTGCAGATGTGCAAACGCCCGCGTGGACTGTCGTGGGCGTCGGCGAGATCGTCATGCAGTTGTTGAAAATCATCGAGGATGCGCAAGGCCCAGCGCTGCACCCGCTCGCCGTCCTCGGTCAGCGACACGCGACGACTGGTGCGATGCAGCAGGCGGGTGCCGAGGGTCGATTCGAGAATCTGGATGCGTTTGCTGACGTAGGCCGGGGACAGGCCCAGTTCATCCGCAGCGGCGGCAAAACCGTTCTTGCGGATAACGGTCAGCAGCACGCGCAGGTCTTCGGGCAGGGGCACGGGGTCTTGGTTCTGGGACATGTGGGAACGAGCATTGGCGGCACAAGCCGCCAGCATAGCATCGGCGGTACAGGGCTCGATTCAGCGTAGGAAATCCAGCGCTTCGGCGAGCAACAGTTCGGGCACTTCTTCGGCCAGATAATGCCCGGCCGGCAGCGCCTTGCCACTGACGTTGGTCGCCACAAGCTGCCATTCCTTGAGCGGGTCAAAGCAGCGCCCGACTGTGCCTTGCGCACCCCACAGCACCCGCAGCGGCAGGTCAAGATGATGCCCGGCAGCGATGTCGGCCCGGTCATGTTCCAGGTCGATGCTGGCGCTGGCGCGGTAGTCCTCGCAAATGCCTCGGGCGCTGCCGGGACGTTGCAGGCAACGCAGGTATTCGCTGAACGCTGGCTCGGTGAACGGCGCGAGTCCGGCGCTGCGGCTGCCCATCACGCTGCGCAGATAGGCTGCGGGATCGGCCTCGATCAGGGTTTCCGGCAACGGCGCCGGGCGGATCAGGAAGAACCAGTGCCAATAGGCGCGGGCGAACGCTTCGTTGGTCTGTGTGTACATCGCCAGGGTCGGGGCGATGTCCAGCAGCATCATCCGCTGCACCGCCGCGCGGTGGTCGAGGGCCAGGCGATGGCCGACCCGGGCGCCACGGTCGTGGGCCAGAATCGAAAACTGTTCGAAGCCCAGCGCCTGCATCAACTCGAGGTTGTCCCTGGCCATTTCGCGTTTTGAGTAATGGCGGTGTTGTTCATCGGCAGCCGGTCGGGCGCTGTCGCCGTAGCCGCGCAGGTCGGCGGCGACCACGGTGAAATGCTCCGCCAACTGCTCGGCAATCTTGTGCCAGATCACGTGGGTCTGCGGGTGTCCGTGCAACAGCAACAGCCCCGGGCCGCTGCCACCGAGGCGATAGGCGATGTCGACGCCGTTGACGTGGCGCTGGTCTTTGACGAATCCGGCAAACATCGGGCTGATCCTTGTTCAGGTGCGGGTGGAATGCATCCTGAAAGTGTTCGGCATTCGGGGCAAGGGTTGAAGCGTGGTGTGGTGGTTCATGAAGTGTGATCTATCCGCATTGGCCTCATCGCGAGCAGGCTCACTCCTACAGTTGAAATGCGTTCCAATTGTAGGAGTGAGCCTGCTCGCGATAGGGCCAGCCAAAACCCTGAAAATCTCAACCCTGACTGAACATCTCCATCGCCCGCTGCTTGATCTGCTCCTCGGTCAGATCCTCCTTGCGCGTCGCCAGAAACCACAGGTGACCATAGGGATCCTTCAGCGTCCCGCTGCGATCACCATAAAACTGATCCTTGACCTCCGACACCGCTTTCGCCCCGGCATCCAGCGCCCGTTGAAAGGACTTGTCGACATCGGTGACATACAGATGCAGACCGACCGACACGGCATTGTCCGGACCACTCAACGGCCCTTGATCGCACGGCGTTCCGAGCATGATCGCGCTGTCGCCAATGCGCAGCTCGGCGTGGCCGATGCGCCCGTCGGGCATGTCCAGGCGCATGACCTGCGTGGCGCCAAAGGCTTTCTTGTAGAAATCGATGGCTTCGGCAGCCTTGAGGATGCCGAGGTACGGGGTAATGCTGTGATACCCCTCGGGAATGGGTTTGACGCTCATGACGTTCTCCCTGTTTTTGTTTTGCGAGGTATGGCTCCACCGGATTTGTGGAAGATTCACTATAGAACTGTCTGCGCGGCCAGGATTTTTCCCCGACGAGCAGTCAGTCCAGAAAGTGCGCCCCCGGCCCCTGATCACCGAGCACATCGCCCTGATTGCGCAACGGGCAGGCTTCCATCGACAGGCAACCGCAACCGATGCAACCGGTGAGGCGGTCGCGCAACAAGGTCAGTTGATTGATCCGCTCGTCCAGTTCGCGGCGCCATTGTTCGGACAGGACTTTCCAGTCTGCTGCTGTCGGAGCGCGGTCGTCGGGGAGTCTCTTCAGCGCCTCGCCAATCTCCGCCAGCGGAATGCCCAGACGCTGCGCGACCTTGATCAACGCCACCCGGCGCAAGACCGCCCGTGGGTAACGGCGCTGATTGCCGGCATTGCGCTGGCTGGTGATCAGGCCTTTGGCTTCATAAAAATGCAGGGCAGTGACCGCGACTCCGCTGCGCGCGGCGACTTCGCCCACGGTGAGCTGTTTGTGCAGGTTTTCCTGGGTGATCATTTTGCAAAAGGACTCTTGACCTTGACTTAACTAGAGGTTTTACCCTGCAGGCCTTCGAGTCGCAAGACTCGGCTTACGATGAGTGGGGACTTCTCATGCAAACCTCAGCGAAAAATCGCAGTTTTACCCAATTGATCGAATTCGAGATCGAGCCGCGCCAGCAACCGGCATTGGTCTGTGCGCTGGCGCAGCAGAGCGAACATCTGGCGCAGCGCTACGCAGGCTTTGTCAGCGCCAGCGTCCAGGTCAGCGACGACGGCCGGCGGGTGCTGAGCCTGCTGCAGTGGCAGAGCCGCGAGGCCGGGGAGGCGGCGTTCTGTAGCTTTGAAAGCGGCGAGCATGATTTCTGGCAGTTGATCCGCGCCCATCAGGCGAGAACCGTGACCTTCAATTCATTCCAGGTGTTGAGCAGCATCGCCCGCAGTCATGACGATGCGCTGCATTGCAACCTGGTCGGCTAGATCGATAACTGGATCAGGCGCTCGCCGCGCAGGTTTTCCGTGAGTCGCCGCTTGTTCACCGCCAGTTCGCCGATCTTGATCAGCCGCGTGCGGGTGACGTTACGGCTCAGACCGAGCAGCGCGGCGGTGTGCACCTGGTTGTAATGGCAGAAGCGATAGGCGGCGCGCAGCAGGGCGTCTTCGACCTTTTCGTGGAGGGCGCCGGCCTGTTGTTCGAAGAGTTTTTGAAAGGCCCGCTCCAGCAACGCTTCCGGTGAATCGTCGGTGCTCGACTGCTGATCGTCCGGGCGCTCGATGCGCAGGTTCGACAGGCGCAGATCGTCGCGCTCGATCACACCGTTGCGGCAGATCAACAGGGTGTGATGGATGACATTTTCCAGTTCGCGGATGTTCCCCGGCCAACTGTAGCTGCGCAGTTTCTGTTCGGCACCGGAGCTGATGCTGACCCGTCCGTAACCCAGGCGCTGGCTGTAGGCCTCGATGAAATGTCGGGTCAGCGGCAGAATATCGCCGGGCCGCTCGCGCAACGGGCTGAGTTCCAGATTGACCACGTTCAACCGGTAGAACAGGTCTTCGCGGAAGTTGCCGGCATTGATCGCTTTCTCCAGTTGCACGTTGGTCGCGGCCAGCACGCGCACATCGATCGGAATGCTCTTGCGCGAGCCGAGGCGCACCACTTCGCGCTCCTGCAACACCCGCAGCAACTTGACCTGAATCGCCATCGGCAAATCGCCGATTTCGTCGAGGAACAAGGTGCCGCCATCCGCCTCTTCGAACCACCCGGCCTTGGCGCTGAGGGCGCCAGTGAAGGCGCCTTTTTCATGGCCGAACAGCTCGGCTTCCACCAGCGATTCGGAGAACGCACCGCAGTTGACCGCGACAAACGGCCGATGCCGGCGGTGGCTCAGATTGTGGATGTGCCGCGCCACCAGCTCTTTGCCGGTGCCGGTCTCGCCGATGATCAGCACGCTGGCTTCGCTCGGCGCGACCTGCTGCAGATGCGCCAGCAGGGCCTGGGACTTGGGGTCTTCGAAGACCTGTGCGGTGGCACGGATCGACGTCGCCAGAGCGGGTGAGGGCGGAAGGGTCAGCAGTTGCATGGGGCTCGCTCCATTAAAGGCAGGATCAGGAATAGAACGTTGGCACCGGCAGCGCCTGATTCAGCGCCCAGTCGCCCAACTCGTGAAGTTTGTAATCGAGGGGGTCGTGCAGGGTCTGCGTGCGCAGGTTGCGCCAGTGCCGATCGAGACGCAGCGAAGCGTGGGTCGAGCGCGCGCCAGTGACTTCGAACAAACGGCTGCAAATATCCAGCCCCTGACGACTGGCGGCGACCTTGGCGGTGGCAATCGCTGTGGCCAGATGTCCGCGCTCTTCTGCGGTCAGGTTCGGGCCTTGGGCCCAGGCCTCGTCGAGCAGCGCGGCGGCCCGTTCGACCAGCAGGCGGATGCCTTCCAGCGCCACCCAGAACTCGCCGTAATGCGCGAGTACGTACGGGTCTTCACGCACATTGCGGGCGGCGGATTTGTGCCAGAGCCGGGTTTCGCTCAGGGTGTATTGCCGCGCTTCCTCAAAGGCACCTTCGGCGATGCCGAGAAACATGTGGGTGAAGGTCAGTTGCGCGATCAGCGGACGCAGGCAGGCGAACGGTGTGCTCAACGGGCCGGGATCGAGCAGCAGTTCGGATTCCTCGACCCGCACCCGTTCGAACGTAGCGCTGCCGCTGTCGGTCTGGCGCTGGCCGATGTTGTTCCAGTCGTCGTGCAGGGTGATGCCGCTGCGACCGCTGGGGATCGCCGCGATCAGCAACTTGCCGCCGGCACTTTCGTCGACGGCCGAAGCGATCAGCATCTGCGAATCGCTGGCGCCGGAGCAGAAGCTTTTCTTCCCGGAAAACTCGCGCCAACCGCCGAAGTCCTTGACCACGGTGCGGGTGTCGAGCGGGTTGAGGGCGTTGCCCCAGAACCAGTTCTGCCGCGCGGTCTGTTCGAACCACGGCTGCCATTGTTCGGGCCGCGAGAACAGGCGCACGGTGGCGAGCATCAGGTGATGAAAGCCGAAGACGTGGGCGATGGAACTGTCGACCTTGGCGAACTCGCGCACGATCTGCAGGGTTTCGCTCCATGTCGCGCCGAGGCCGCCGTAGCGGGTGGGAATGCTCAGGGCCAGCAGGCCGCTGTCGCGCAGGGCATCGCGTTCGGCCTTCGGCGTACCGCCGCGTTCGTCACGCTCGACGGCGGTGACGGCGAATTCGGCGGCCAGTTGGCGCGCGGTCTGCAGCGGGGAGAGCAGGGTGCTTTGTGGTTTGGCGGTCACGCGGTGTTCCTCATCAAATCGACGCGATTCTCTGTAGGAGTGAGCCTGCTCGCGATGTGGTCAGCACAGTCGACATCACCGTCGCAGACACACCGCTTTCGCGAGCAGGCTCACTCCTACAGGGGGCGTTTTAGGCCTTGGCTTGGGTGGGCAACACATCGTTGGCAATCATTTCGCCAAACGGCCCGGTCAGGTTGGTCACGCCGCGTCCGGCCAGGCTTGCATACGGCTCGGGCAGCAGCGGGAACACCAGTTCGGCAAAGCGGTAGGCCTCTTCCAGATGCGGATAGCCGGAGAAGATAAAACTCTCGATACCGAGGTCGGCGTACTCCTTGATCCGCGCGGCCACTTGCTGCGGATCGCCCACCAGCGCGGTACCGGCGCCGCCGCGTACCAGACCGACGCCGGCCCACAGGTTGGGGGCGATTTCCAGGTTGTCGCGACGCCCGTCGTGCAACGCCGCCATGCGCCGCTGGCCTTCGGAGTCGAAGCGCGAGAAGGATTTCTGCGCGGCTTCGATGGTCTCGTCGCTGATGTGCTCGATCAGTTTGTCCGCAGCTTTCCACGCCTCTTCGGCGGTCTCGCGAACGATGACGTGCAGGCGAATACCGAACTTCACCTTGCGTCCATGGCGAGCGGCACGTTCACGTACATCGGCGAGTTTTTCGGCAACGGCGGCGGGCGGTTCGCCCCAGGTCAGGTACACGTCGACTTGCTCGGCAGCGAGGTCATGCGCCGCGTCGGACGAGCCGCCGAAATACAGCGGCGGATACGGTTTCTGCACTGGCGGATAAAGGGCTTTGGCGTTCTGTACTTTCAGGTGTTTGCCTTCGAAATCCACCGATTCGCCTTGCAACACCCGGCGCCAGATCCTGAGGAATTCGTCGGTGACTTCGTAGCGTTCGCTGTGGCTCAGGAAGCTGCCGTCGCCACGGTTTTCGTCGGGGTCGCCGCCGGTCACCACGTTGATCAGCAGACGACCGTTGGACAGTCGATCGAGCGTCGCCGCCATGCGCGCCGAAACGGTGGGCGAAATGATCCCCGGGCGGATCGCTACCAGATAACGCAGGCGTTCGGTCAACGGCACCAGCGCCGAGGCGATCACCCACGAGTCTTCGCAGGAGCGCCCGGTGGGAATCAGCACGCCGTGATAGCCGAGGCTGTCGGCGGCTTGCGCCACTTGTTTCAGATAATTCAGGGTGACCGGGCGCGCGCCTTGGGTGGTGCCCAGGTAATGGCCGTCGCCGTGGGTCGGCAGGAACCAGAAAACATCCATGCACAGCTCCTTACGCGATTTTCAGCAACGGTTTGATTTGTGTGCCGAACAGCGGCGCGGCGCGTTCGGCGGCCAGACGGATCCGCGCTTTCAGCGGTTCGCTGGTGATCTGGTAGTCAGCGAAATCGGCTTCGGTGGCGTAGACCCCGATCGGCAGGGTCACCGCCTGGAAGAAACTGAACAGCGGCCGCAACTGATGATCGAGCACCAGCGCATGGCGCTCGCTGCCGCCGGTGGCGGCAAGCAGCACTGGAGTGTCGATCAGCGCGTTGAGGTCAATCAGGTCGAACAGATGCTTGAGCAGGCCCGGGTAGGAACCGCGATACACCGGCGCGGCGACGATCAGCAGATCGGCCTGTTCGATGGCTTGCAGTTCGGCTTCGACCTCGGCGCTCAGCTCCTGACGCGACAGGGCAGCACCCAACGGCCGGGCGATATCACCGAGTTCGATCAGATGACTCTCGACCGGCAAGTGTTCGGCCAGTTCGGCCAACAGCGCTTGGGTCAGCACCAGCGTGCGCGATGGACGCCAGGTGCCGCCGGAGAGGGCGACGACTTTCAGGGGACGCGACATGATCAGTTCCTTTTTATCAACAGTTGCTCAGCGAGCAGTGAGTAAGTGCCAAGGTTTGAGCAAGCGCTGTACCAATTCCTGAGAGCCCCGGTTTACTTGGGCCTTAGCGCTCTGGCGTGAGTCGGTTGTGCAGATATCAGGCGGGTTTGCTGATCTGCTGTTGCCTGGGCAACAGTTGCTGGAGCAACAGTTGTTCGCCGTGTGCAGGGATTTATAGCGGCTGCTGGTTATTCCGTAAAAGAACGTTAATCGATATTTATAGATCGTTAAGAGATATGAGGGCGTTGAAGCTGAAATCTTGATAGCCACTATTGAGAGCGTTGATTTTTGCCCGGAGAGGCGCGGGCGTAGCCTTTGTCCATCGACTACCACCGCTCGCCAGGACGCTCCCCATGAATCGTTTACTGACTGTTTCGCTGCTGCTCGCTGTCTCCGTACTCGCCGGTTGCGCGAGCCACGTTTCCCCCGAACAACGGCCGTACACCGCCGAAGAAACCCGCGAACTGGCGATGGAAGCGCTGAACCGCAGCGGCTTGTCTTTCGACGAATATCACGCGAAGAAAGCCGCACTGCTGGGCGAGTCGCCATTCGACAAGAAAGCTGAAATGAGCGCCGGTCGAGCCATACAGCTGCACGGTCGTCCAAGTTAATCGAAAACTGTACTGCTCGAATTTTCGCGTAACTGTCCGTGGGTTTGCGCGCTGCCGTGCGATAGGGTCAACACCTGAATGACCCTGACGGATTGCCCCATGACCCTCTCGCTTGATCTGCTGTTGGGCTTTGCCCTGTTTGCCCTTGTCACCTCGATTACACCGGGGCCGAACAACACCATGTTGCTGGCGTCGGGCGTGAACTTCGGCTTCAACCGCACCATTCCTCACATGCTCGGCATCACCTGCGGCTTCTTCGTATTGGTGGTCGCCGTGGGTTTCGGCCTGGGCGCGGTATTCCAGACTTACCCGATTCTCTACACCGTGCTGCGCTATCTCGGCGCTGCATATCTGTTGTACCTGGCGTGGAAAATCGCCCATTCGGGGCCGGTGGGTGAGGGCGTGGAAGGCGAGGCCAAACCGATCAGCTATCTGGGTGCCGCCGCGTTTCAGTGGGTCAATCCCAAGGCCTGGATCATGGCCATCGGCGCCATCAGCACCTACACGCCGATGCAGGGTTACTTCACCAACGTGGTGGTGATCGCCGCCGTGTTCGCCATCATCAACCTGCCCAGCGTCGGCGTCTGGGCAGCGTGCGGCACGCTGCTGCGTAACGTGCTGAAGGACCCGCGCTGGTTGCGCGTGTTCAACTGGGGCATGGCGGCGCTGTTGGTGATTTCGCTGTACCCGTTACTTCTCGAAAGCTTTCACTGACGCATTGCTTCAACCGCCGGCCCGATGCCTGTTAAGCTCGGCTTCAGGAGCGTTCCTACGCACTTTTAAATGAAGTTGTTCTTCTTTAACGGCATCCGATCAGGTATTGATGACGGTCTCGAACCCAGGCGCAGCTCACAAGGCTGCGCTGTGCCGTTTGCAGACACGAGCCTCCTGATCCCGGAACACGCTCTGCGAGTCTTTTATGAATAAACGTCCGTTGTATTTCGATTACGCCGCCACCACCCCGGTGGACGAGCGGGTCATCCAGGTGATGATCGATTGTCTGGGTTTTCACGGTAACTTCGGCAACCCGGCGTCCAGCTCCCATGCCTTCGGCCAGCAGGCCCGGCACACGGTCGAGCAGGCCCGTCGGCAAGTCGCCGAACTGGTCGGCGCCGAGGCCACGCAGATCGTCTGGACTTCCGGCGCCACCGAGTCCAACAACCTCGCCCTCAAGGGCGTGGCCCAGGCGCGCGGCGTTGCCGGCGGCCACATCATTACCAGTCAGATCGAACACAAAGCCATTCTCGATACCGCCCGGCAATTGCAGGATGCCGGCGTCGCGGTGACCTATCTGGTACCAGACGCCGAAGGCCTGATCACCCCGCAGGCAGTCAGCGAAGCCATGCGCGACGACACCTTTCTGGTGTCGCTGATGCTGGTCAACAACGAACTCGGCACCCTCAATGACATCCCGGCCATCGGTGAAGTCGTGCGCGGCCGTGGCGCGTTGTTTCATGTCGATGCTGCGCAGGGCGCCGGCAAAGTGGCGATTGATCTGCAGCAGTGGCCAGTGGACTTGATGTCGTTTTCGGCGCACAAGCTTTACGGTCCCAAGGGGATCGGCGCGTTGTATGTCGGCCCGCGCGCGCAGCAGCGTTTGCAGGCGCAGATTCATGGCGGCGGCCACGAAGGCGGACTGCGCTCCGGGACTCTGGCGACGCATCAGATCGCCGGCATGGGCGTGGCATTCGCCTTGGCGGCTGCCGAATTCGATGCCGAGAAAAAGTCCATCGTGGCGCTGCGTGAACGGCTGCTCGAACAGTTGCTGAGTCTGCCAGGCGTACGTCTCAACGGCAGCGCCAGCCAGCGCATCGCGCACACGTTGAGCCTGACCTTCAGCGAAGGTGAATTCAACAGTGCGGCCTTGAGCCAGTCGATCGCCTTTTCCGCGACCTCGGCCTGCAACTCGGCGAGCAACACGCCTTCTCACGTGCTGCTGGCACTGGGGCACGACGCCCGGCTGGCCGGTCGCACCATTCGCCTGAGTCTCGGCCGTTTCACCACCGCCGATGATGTCGATCAGGCGGCAGCACTGATCAAAGGCGCCTGCGCCAGTGCCCCGGCATTCTGGGCGACAGGGCTTTAACCAGCCGGTTTTCACGGCTACGAACAATAACGATGAAGTGATTGGCAGGAGACATGATGAGTACCCAGACTTTGACCGAAGGAACGGTTCCCCAGCGCCTGGCGCACACCCGTGAATTAATGCGCCGTGAAGGCATTCATGCGTTGCTGGTGCCATCGGCCGACCCGCATCTGTCGGAATACCTGCCGGGTTATTGGCAGGGGCGGCAATGGCTGTCGGGCTTCCATGGTTCGGTCGGCACTTTGATCGTGACTGCTGATTTCGCCGGGGTCTGGGCCGACAGTCGCTATTGGGAACAGGCGACCAAGGAACTCAAGGGCAGCGGCATCGAACTGGTCAAGCTGCAACCGGGTCAGCTGAGCCCGCTGGACTGGCTGGCCGAGCAGACCCCGGAAGGTGGCGTAGTCGCGGTCGACGGTGCGGTGATGGCCGTAGCTTCAGCGCGCACCCTGAGCAGCAAGCTCGAAGCGCGTGGCGCGCGTCTGCGCACTGACATCGACCTGTTGAATGAAGTCTGGGCGGATCGCCCGAGCCTGCCGAACGCGCCGATCTATCAGCATCTGCCACCGCAAGCGACGGTCAGCCGTGGCGAAAAACTCGCCAAACTGCGCGAGACCCTGCAGGCACGTGGCGCCGATTGGCACTTCATCGCCACCCTCGATGACATCGCCTGGCTGTTCAACCTGCGCGGCGGCGACGTGTCGTTCAACCCGGTGTTTGTTTCTTTTGCGTTGATCAATCAACAGCAGGCCACGCTGTTTGTGGCCTTGAGCAAAGTCGATGCCGAGCTGCGTGCAGTGCTGGAACAGGACGGCGTGACTCTGCGCGATTACCGCGAGGTCGCCGACGCCTTGCGCGCCGTACCGGGTGGTGCGAGCCTGCTGGTGGATCCGGCGCGGGTGACCAGCGGTTTGCTGGATAACCTCGACAGCGCGGTGAAACTGGTCGAAGGCTTGAACCCGACCACCCTCGCCAAATCGCAGAAGAGCGAGGCCGATGCACAGCACATTCGCAAGGCCATGGAACAGGATGGCGCGGCGTTGTGCGAATTCTTCGCCTGGCTGGAATCGGCCTGGGGCCGTGAACGCATCACCGAACTGACCATCGACGAAAAACTCACCGCTGCCCGCGAGCGCCGTCCGGATTACGTGTCGTTGAGCTTCAACACGATTGCCGCGTTTAACGCCAATGGCGCGATGCCGCACTATCACGCCACCGAAGAAGAACACGCGGTGATCGAGGGTGACGGCTTGCTGCTGATCGACTCGGGAGGCCAATACCTCGGTGGTACTACCGACATCACTCGAATGGTGCCGGTCGGTACCCCGACGGCTGAGCAGAAGCGTGACTGCACGCGTGTGCTCAAAGGCGTGATTGCCCTGTCGCGGGCGCAGTTCCCGAAAGGCATTCTCTCGCCGTTGCTCGATGCCATCGCCCGCGCACCGATCTGGGCGGAAAACGTGGATTACGGTCACGGCACCGGTCATGGGGTCGGCTATTTCCTCAACGTGCACGAAGGCCCGCAGGTGATCGCCTATCAGGCAGCACCGGCACCGCAAACGGCGATGCAACCGGGGATGATCACCTCGATTGAACCGGGCACCTATCGTCCGGGTCGTTGGGGCGTGCGCATCGAGAACCTGGCGATGAACCGCGAGGCGGGGAGCAGCGAGTTCGGTGATTTCCTCAAGTTTGAAACCTTGACCCTCTGCCCGATCGACACGCGCTGCCTGGAGCCGTCCTTGCTCACGCAGGAAGAAAAGGAGTGGTTCAACGCCTACCATGCTGAAGTGCGTGAGCGTCTGAGTCCGTTGCTCGATGGGGCCGCGCTGGAGTGGCTGAACACGCGCACAGCGGCGATTTGAATGGCTGAAACCCGGGCGCTGTTGGCAGCGTCCGGGTTCTGAGGTTTTTCTAAGCCTGACGCAGGGCCTCTTCGACGAAGTCGAGGCGGTCCTGTCCAAAGAACATCTGGTTGCCGATAAACATGCTCGGCGCGCCAAACACCCCGCGTTTAATGGCTGTTTCAGTGTTGTCCTTCAGGGCTGCCTTGACTGTCTCGTCGTTGGTCAGGGCCAGGACTTCATTGGGGTCGAATTCATGTTCGCTCAATACCGCAGCGACAGTTGCCGGCTCATCGAGAGCGCGTCCCTCCACCCACAATGCCTTGAACAGACAATCGATAAATGCGTGAAAGCGTTCCGGTTGGTGCAGTTGTATGCCAGTGACGGCACGCATCAGCATCAGCGTGTTGATCGGAAAATGCGGATTGAATTTCAGCGGCACGCCGTAACGTTTGGCGTAGCGATCCAGATCCTGAAACATGTAGCGGCCCTTCGCCGGAATCATTGCCGGCGATGCGTTGCCAGTCGCCTTGAACACGCCGCCCAGCAGCATCGGGATATAGATCAGCTCGCTTTGAGTTGCGGCACATATTTTCGGTAATTGGGTGTAAGCCAGGTAGGTGGCAGGGCTGCCGAGGTCGAAATAGAACTCCACGGTTTTCGTCATCTTCGCTGCTCTCTGATTATTGTTATGGAGGAGGCGGGGCTTACCAGCGTTCGTTCCACGGGCGCAGATCCAGCTCGAAGGTCCAGGCATCCCGTGGCTGACTGTGCAGATACCAATAGTTTTCGGCGATGTGTTCGGGATTGAGAATACCGTCCTGATCCTTGGTCGCGTACTTCTCGGGGAAACTGTTGCGAATGAAGTCGGTATCGATCGCGCCATCGACCACTATATGGGCGACGTGGATATTCATCGGCCCCAACTCGCGCGCCATGCTTTGCGCCAGTGCACGGATACCATGTTTGGCGCCGGCAAACGCGGCAAATCCGGAAGCACCGCGCAGCCCGGCGGTGGCGCCAGTGAACAGAATGGTGCCGCGTTGGCGGGTGACCATGCGCTTGGCCACTTCGCGGGCATTGAGGAAACCGGAGAAACAGGCCATTTCCCAGATCTTGAAATACTTGCGCGCAGTTTCTTCGAGAATGCTGCAAGGCACGTTGGCACCAATGTTGAAGACAAACGCCTCGATCGGGCCGAGGCGGGTTTCAATCTCTTCAATCAACGCAATCACGTCTTCTTCCTTGCGCGCATCGCAGGCAAAACCGTGTGCTTCGCCACCCTCGGCCTGAATCGCCTCGACCAGCGGCTGCAATTTGTCGGCGCTGCGCCGGGTGACGCAAGCGATAAAACCTTCTCTGGCAAAGCGTTTGGCAATCGCTCCGCCAGTGGCATCGCCCGCACCCACCACCAACACGACCTTCTTGTTATTCATGGGTAGATCCCTTTAGTAAACGATCGTTAAGTGAACGAACGTTATGCTAGGATCCGGACAACGTCAAGGCGGTCGATCAAGAGGGCAAGCACATGCGGTATTCCGCCGGTCATAAGCTGGAAACCCGAGAAAAGCTGCTGAACAGCAGCGCGCTGTCAGCCAAGCGTTCGGGCTTTTCCACAGTCGGTGTCGATGGTTTGATGAAGGCTATCGGCCTCAGTGGCGCAGCGTTTTATAGCCACTTTTCGTCGAAAAACGAGCTGTTCACGGCGATCGTCGAGCGTGAACTGTGTCAGAGCCTGGAGCGACTGGGAGGGCAGGGGGCGCAGGATCGTGAGCGGCTGGAACGCTGTCTGAAACAGTACCTGAGCATGGCTCACGTGGAGCAGCCTGAATCGGGCTGCGCCTTGCCGACACTGGGTGCGGAAATTGCCCGTTCAGATGATCAGGTTCGCGAGCAGGCAGAGTTGTGGATTTGTCGGTTGCACGCCAGTTGGGCGCAGATTCTGGAAAGCGACAGCCTGGCGTGGGCGATTCTGTCGCAATGCGTCGGAGCGTTGGTAGTGGCGCGGATGCTGGTGACGCCGGAGATTCAACGGACGGTTTTGAAATCCAGTCATGAGGAAATCGGGCGTCAGCTGGCTGCTCGACAAGGCGAGCAGCCAGCATGATTCATTTGCAGATGACGATCATGCTGCGGCTGGTATAACCGGCCGGATTAAGACCGAACGGGTAATCGCCGGGTTCTTCCACGGCGTCCCCTGATTTGGCGATGACTTTGTAGCCCTTTGGGGCGCAGGCATTGGCGGCGCTGGTGTAGCACTTGTCCCAAGAGGACGACAGCCCGGAACAGTTGATGTGCAGCCCTTTTTTACCGTGCTTCACTTGGGTCTTGGAAGTGGCTGCGCACCCCGCTACTGCCAATACAGCGATCAGTATCAAAATTCGTTTCATTACCGTCCTTATGGTAGCCACGAGTCTGGCGCTCGGGTCTGCCTGTATTCGCCTGCGCTTTAAGCGGTTCGATATCCCTGTCCGAAAAAATCCATGCCTGGCACTGAGTTAAGGGGCCTAAACATGGCCTAAATGAACGCCAATTGCCAGACCTTCGTCAAATCCTGTTTCAATCTGCCGCTACAACGGGTTTGGCGCTACTGCCCATGGTCATGGTTGCCCCGACGGAAGCCAGAATAATGCACAGGATCGCCATCCATTGTGACAGCGTGAGGTACTCCTGCAGGAATAGCAGCCCGGACAACGCGCCAAAGGCCGGTTCGATGCTCATCAACGTCCCAAAGGTGCGGGCTGGTATGCGGGTGAGGGCGACCATCTCCAGCGTGTAGGGCAAAGCAGTCGAGAGGATGGCGACGCCGATGGCCACCGGGATCAGCGACGGGGTGAGCAATGCCGCGCCGGCATGCACGATGCCGATCGGGGCGACAAACAGTGCGGCAATCATCACGCCCAGCGCCGCGGTCGTCACGCCGTTGTCGGCGCCAGCCTTTTGGCCGAACAGAATGTACAGCGCCCAGCACACGCCGGCCCCCAAGGCGTAACCGGCGCCCATTAGATCAATCCCCGTGGATGTCGCTCCTGTCGGGATCAACAGCAGCAGGCCAACTGCCGCCAGAGCAATCCAGAGAAAGTCGATAGCGCGGCGGGAGGCGTAGATGGCGACGGCCAACGGACCCGTGAATTCAAGCGCGACTGCAATTCCAAGTGGCACGGTGCGCAATGACATATAGAAGAGGAAGTTCATCCCGCCCAGCGCCATTCCGTAAACGATCACCGTGCGCAGGGACTGAGCTGTCAGCCTTGCGCGCCAAGGGCGCAATAACAACAGCATGATCACGCTGGCGAAGACCAGGCGCAGAGTGGTCGTTCCTTGAGCGCCAACCACCGGGAACATGCTCTTGGCCAGAGAGGCGCCAGACTGAATGGATGCCATGGCTATTAATAAGAGGCCAACCGGGAACAGCATTGAGGCCAGAGAGCGAGGTTGGTCAGTCATTGCAAGGCATCATCCGAAGGTGAGAACAGGGTGTTGTTTTAAGTGTTGGGCAATATACTGCGCATTCGCTGACGTTGCATCTATATATAAGCAGGCTTTTTCGGTGCATTGATAGAAAACTGAAATTAACGGTTGACGGCAGATTCAGGAAGTCTATAATTCGCCCCACTTCCGGCGCAGTCGAAACGTAAAACTCCTTGAGATTCAATGAGTTACGCAGTTTTCGGCAGCGGCTTGCTTCAGTTCATCGAAGCCTGGAAGGAGTTGAAAGAGCGGTGATGTTTGGCTCTTTTGACGGTTCGATCTTCTCGGTCGAAAGCGGAGAAAAAGAGGTGTTGACAGCAGCGTGTAACGCTGTAGAATTCGCCTCCCGCTAACGAGAGATCGGAAGCGCAAGTGGTTGAAGTTGTTGAAGAATTCTTCGAAAACTTCTGAAAATAATCACT
>NZ_AZVL01000017.1:0-184933 GCF_000514195.1 Pseudomonas sp. URIL14HWK12:I6 | reverse complement strand
GCGCAGCGGTAGTTCAGTCGGTTAGAATACCGGCCTGTCACGCCGGGGGTCGCGGGTTCGAGTCCCGTCCGCTGCGCCATATTCGGTCACCTGGACCCACTGAACGCCAGGTCACCACAGAAAGCCCGCCAAGTGCGGGCTTTTTGCTGTCTGTGATTTGTGAAATCACTCGATCTCCTCTGTAGGAGCTGCGGCACGCTGCGATCTTTTGATCTTGCTTTTAGAGATCAAAAGATCGCAGCCTCGTTTCACTCGACAGCTCCTACAGAGGAATTCTCACTATTCGGCATTGCGGCTATGCCGATAATCGCTCACCGCCTCATACACCGCTTTGCGCAAGCGGTTGATCCCGCCAATCGGTCGGTGCGCTTCGATACCAAACCACGGATTGAACGACAGGTTGTCGCACGCCAGACTCAATGCCGGCGTGTCAAAGTCCTGCGCAGGCAGGGTGATTCGCGCCACACTTTCGAACGGTGAATCCTGCTCGCGCCACTCGATGCTGGTGTCCTCGATCGGCATGTACTTGTTCGCGTCCTGGCGCTGAATCTGCAGCACAAAACACGCTGGCACCCGATCCGTCGACAGTTGCTGGTTCAAGGCGCTGCGCAGGAAATTCGGCAGGTCGTGGTTTTGCGGGGGCAGGGCATACGCCGGGCAATTGTCCGGATCCGGCGCGACTCGAAACTTCGCATTGGCCTCCCCGAATTTGTAGGGCGATACCGAAAAGTACGTGGTCGCCGTCGGGCTGTCTGGTGGCGGCGCCAGGGTCGCCAAGGCGATGAACAGGTGGCGGATCTGCCAGTTGCGCGGATCCCAGCCAGGAAAGAACGCCATGATCTTTTTGCCGTCAGCCTGAGCCGCCACATTCTGACGATACTCGGCGACATCGCTGACAAAGAAGTTCGGGTGGCTGAACATCACGAAGTCTTGCTCGTGGCGCTGCTGACGGTCGCCGAGCAATGGTTTGCCGGGCACATCGAGCAGTTTGATTGCCATGCCCCGGGCATCGCGGATGCTGTCGAACTGCGGGTAGGCGTTGCCATTGGACAGGCGAATCATCGCCTGCCAGGTTTTGCCCGGTTCGCTGAACACCCCTTGGCGCAGCGCTGGTGCCAGTTCCGGCAACACCGTCACTTCGGCTTTCACGCAACCATGGGCCTTGGCATGCGCGTCGCGCAGATAACGCGTGCTTTCGCGATGTTGATCGACGATGCGTACGGCGGTCTGGATCACATCCTGGGTCATCGCCGCTTCACCAGCGGGAATCTGTTCCTGCGCCGATACCGGGCCTCTGTGTTGCCAGACGAACCATGCGCTCGCGATGGCCCAGCCCAGCAGGCCGATAATCAGCAATGTCAGCAGGGTTTTGCCTAGCAGGCGCCCCAGCCATAACCAGACGCGGGCGAACATCGACGGTCTTTTGTACGGGTTGATCATCATGGCAATTGCGCCTCCAACGGTCCGCCCAGTACTTTCAGGTACTCCAGCAAGGCCCAGCGTTCTTCTGGTTGCAGCAGTCGGCCGATGACCCCATTGCCACGCTCGCCGGCGCGGAATTCATGACCGCTGTTGTGGTTGCCGGAAATTCGCGTGTCGAACAGGAAACCATTGGTAAAGGCTTCGGTGCGATAGCCCAGATGACGCGGGTCGTATTCGAACGAACCTTTATAAAACGTTGTGGCACGCTCATCCTGCGGTGACAGCAGTTGATAAAGGCTCGGTACTGAACCGTTGTGCAGAAACGGCGCGGTGGCCCAGATACCGGCCAACGGCCTGGCCTTGTAGGCGACCTTTTCGCGCACGCCGATCGGCAGACCGAAGCCATCAAGTTTTGGCTTTTCCTGAGGGGTGACACCAGCCTCGCGATAAGCGCGGTTTTCGACGAATGCGGTGACGTAAGCCAGGCCCTTGGCCACCGATAGCTGGCTCAGATCCAATGGCTCTTTGGGCGTTGGATGCAGCTTCACATCCATCTGCTCAAGCTCCTTCAGATCCCATTGCAGCGGCGTCAGGTCGAAACGGTGGTTGGCAATGTTGGTCGCCGCATTCGGATCGGTGCCGATCACCTCCACCGGCAGCATGTGCAAATGCTGCACCCAACGCTCGCCCTCCTGGGTCTTGCGCGGCACGTGGCAACCGGCGCAGTTCTCCTCAAACAGAGCGCGGCCCTCGGCGGCCAGCGGTTTGTCGATGGCGCCCAGAACATCCTCCGGCCAGGCCGGCGGTTGCAGGCGTTGCAGGGTTTCTTCGATTTGGTGCAGATCGCGCACGCGCACACTCGAGGCATAACGCGCATCGCCCTGCAGCGGCTGGCCGTTGTTGTCGAAGAAATTCAGCGTGGCGCCGACCCCCAATGCCTCACCGATATTGCGCGCCATCGGTTGCTGCGCCGAGCCGTTCCACTGCACCCAGTCGAACGTCCACATGTCCCACAGTTGCGGGTAGTCCACCGGTGCATTGGCCACGCGGTAGTTGGTGGGGGAGATCGCGTCGCCGAAGGTGGCGTTGGCGATACGGCCGAATGCGTCGGTGCGGCCCGGGCCTTCTTCGGTAGGGTAGAGGCCGCGATGCGTGTCGTTCCAGGCGACTTTGAGGAAGGTGTTCAGCGATTGCTTGAAGTCTTTGCGCAGTTGTTCGCGGCGCGCCTCGTAATCATCGCCCAGAACATTTCTGGCGAAACGTTCGAATTTCCATGGGTTGTAGTAAGTCGAGGCCAGACTCGCGACCAAGGCTTGTCCGAAACTGCCACCGCGCAATGTAGGAACGCTGGAAGGCAAGACATGCTGCGCCGAACCACCGTCAATTCGCACGGCCTGGCCTTTGAAGCGCAATTCACCAGTGTGGCAAGCAGCGCAGGTGATATCGAGATATTGCTCGCTGCCACCGGGATTCGCGTGGCGGGCAAAGCCGACCGGCAGATTGCCGGGGTTTTTCGACGTGGCTTTCTGCTGTGGATCAACCAGAAAACCGAAGCGTGCGAGGTATTCCGGGGACGCGAAACGCTGCTGCGAGAAGGGCAGTTCCAGCGCCTCGAACCATTCATAGCGCAGGCCTTTGACCTGTGTGCCTTGCGGCGTGAAGTAGTAGGTCTGGCGTTCCTCCTCGCTCCACTGCTGCAGGTAATGCACCTGTTGGGCCGGGATATAGAATGGAAGTTTCGGGTTGGCGACGAAGTACAGAATCACTGCCAGAGCCAGGCCCAGCAGCACAATGATCAGTGCCAGCACACGGTATAAGAGGCGCAAGATAAACATCCTTGTCGAGTTGTTGCCTTGTTATGCCTCAGCTGTTGCAGGTGCGGCAAGTGGCCATTACGCCAACTGTCGTAGGAAGTCTCATCAGCCCTTGTCAGCTTCAGATGACAGAAGCTTCATCGTCCCTTGGCCCGAATGCGTTTTAATCCCTGAACTTATCGGACATTTCCTGCTCTCATGCCGGTAGCCATTGGTCGTGGCGGCCTGATAAGCTCGCGGCTTTACTCGATTGCCCTTTCGGCGCATGAACAAGGAAATAGCATGAAACAGCATCGGTTGGCGGCGGCGGTAGCCCTGGTTAGCCTGGTCCTCGCGGGTTGTGATTCGCAGACCAGCGTAGAGCTGAAAACCCCGGCGCAAAAAGCTTCCTACGGTATCGGCCTGAACATGGGCAAGAGCCTTGCTCAGGAAGGCATGGATGATCTGGACTCCAAAGCGGTAGCCCAGGGCATCGAAGATGCCGTCGGCAAGAAAGAACAGAAGCTGAAAGACGAAGAACTGGTCGAAGCCTTTGCCGCGCTGCAAAAGCGTGCTGAAGAGCGTATGGCCAAGATGAGCGAAGAGTCGGCAGCCGCTGGCAAGAAATTCCTCGAAGAAAACGGCAAGAAGCCTGGTGTCACCACCACCGCTTCCGGTCTGCAGTACGAAGTGGTCAAGAAAGCCGACGGCCCACAGCCTAAGCCTACCGACGTCGTGACTGTTCACTACACCGGCAAGCTGACCAACGGCACCGTGTTCGACAGCTCTGTTGAACGTGGCAGCCCGATTGATCTGCCGGTCAGCGGCGTGATCCCGGGTTGGGTTGAAGGTCTGCAACTGATGCACGTTGGCGAGAAGTACAAACTGTACATTCCTAGCGATCTGGCTTACGGCGCGCAATCGCCAAGCCCGGCAATCCCGGCCAACTCGGTTCTGGTCTTCGACCTGGAACTGCTGGCCATCAAGGATCCTGCCAAAGAAGACGCCGCCGCCAAGTAATCGGCTGTAGCTTCGAAGACAACGCCTCGCATATGCGGGGCGTTGTTGCATCTGGACGATGCTGGCGGTAAACAGAGCGAACGGATGGCGCTTACAGCAGTCCTAGAGATTGAGGCTGCCAGCGCTAGACGCCCTGAGCCGCCAAGTCAATGAAATATTGGGGTTTTTTATGTGAGTAAAAAACGCCCGATCTGAGCGCGGCCCTTATAAAACGGGGCTTTCAGCGCTGAAATGCAGCTCTGTTCACAAGGTTATCCACAATTTGTGTGGATAACATTTCAACGGGAGAAATAGATGAAAGCGCCGTGGAATTTCGCCCGATTTCTGCCCCTCGCCGGTCGATTGCTGGCGCGTGGGCGTCTGCCGACCCTGTTGTTCGCGGTGGCGAGCAAAGGAGCGGCGCAAGGCAATCGCCTTGGCAAACTCAAGGAAGATCTGCGTTTGCTCCAGGCACTGTGTCTTGCATACTGGCGTGGCGAATACCGAGCCATCAGCCCGAAAGCCATCGTCTCGGTGGTGGCGGGCCTGATGTACTTCCTCAGCCCGGTGGATGCGATTCCGGATTTCATCCCGGTGTTCGGTATGCTCGATGACATCGCTGTGCTGGCCTGGCTGATGAAAACCCTCGACGATGAGCTCAATGCTTTTCGGCTCTGGCGCAACCGGCAGCAGCCGGAAAAACTCGCGGTGGTCGAGCGCCTGCCTGATACCCCCGAGCAACTTCAGCTTCAGGGCCCGAAAAAGCCCTGATTCACCCCGCCTGCAGACAGATAGATACCCCCCGCGACCTTGGCCGCTGTTAGGATTACACTTCTAGGGAAAAGTGCCGACTCGCTAAGTGTTGTTGTCCTACGGGGTAGTCATGGATATTCAGATAATTGCACGCGATGGCGAACCCGAATATGCGGTTCTGCCATGGGTTCAGTATCAGGCTCTACTGAAAGCAGCAGGCATCAACGAAACACCGCAGCAGCAGGCGCCAGCGCCGGCCGCCGCAACGCCGGACCCGATTCTTCCAGGTCTGGATCAACTACGCAGTTTGCGCGAAGGGAAGGGCATCGCCATCGAGGCGTTGGCCCGCACGGTAGGCATCAGCCCGTCTTATCTGGCCATGATCGAAAGCGGCGAGCGTCAACCTGACGCCGCGATTCGTCGCAGCCTGGCCTGGGAACTGACGGTGCCGGGTTGGAGGGATGAATCGTGAGCGTACGCATCAGTCGTCAACATTGGGACGGATTGCTCGGGGAGCTGGATCAGGCGCGCAGGCAGCGCCATCTGTTGACTTATCGAGCCTTGCTCGAACGTTTGCAACTGCCGACGCCGGCGATGCAGACGCTGACCGCGGCACTTGAGCATCTGGCCGCACTCGACGCCAAGGCTGAACAGCCATTGCGCAGTTCGCTGGTGATCAGCCAGGGTGCCAGCCGTTTGCCACGTACCGGTTTTTTTGAATGCGTCGAGCGTCTTGGACGCTTTTCCGGGCCGTCCGATGGCGTTGCGGCTGCCTCCTGGCATGCGTCGGAAGTGGTCAGGGTGTTCGAATACGAGTACCCGGAATCGGCGGAGGCCTGAGTGTTCTTACGACTCAAGGCGTCGGCCAGTTACTGGTTGGCCCGTAGGCTGTTTCACTGGTCGTGGTTTGTTCGCCAGCCCAGAGGCTGGCGCTGGCTCGAGGGGCAGTTTGCGCGCATGGCCAATCTTGGCGATGTCGGCGCGCAAAGCTTTTATGGGCACATTCTGACGTTTCGCGGGGTTGGCCTGGGTGCCCGCGAAGAGGGTGTGCGGCTGTTGCGCCTGGCGGCGCTTGCCGGTGATGGCAAAGCGGCCTATCAGGTCGGCGTGATCAGCTTGGCCGGTACGCCCAGCAAAGCGCCGGATCCGACCGAAGCGGCACGCTGGTGGACGTTGGCCGCCAAGGCCGGTCACCCGTTGGCCGAGCTCAAACTCAAAGAATTAAGCGCTCGGGATTAAACCCGGTAAATCATTTTGTTTCGCTCGATAAACGTGGCGTGAGGGAAACCTCACGCCACGTTTGCGTTTATCGCTATACGTTTTGTAGTAATCAGCCTTTTGCAGATTAGTCCTACAGCAAACACCTACTCGCCTGACTTCTTTCCTGATTGATCCCCCGCAAAGTCCCCGCGCCTAATTTTTGCGCGAGGGAACGCTCATGTTTGACCCGGTTTTTCATTCCACCCCGCATCGTCGCGTGCGCTGATGGAAGCCGTCAGCCGTATCGAGCAGGAACTCGACAGCTTCCCCGACACCCTCAGCCTCTATCGCCAGCAGCTTGAACATTGGTTCAGCAGAGCGGCCGATCAGGTCAGCCATGCGGCGGATTTGCCGTCGCTGATGGGCATGGAGCGGGTTATCCGCTTCGGTGATCGCGTCACCGCCGTCAGCACGGGCGACAGTGAGTTTGCCTCCGGCGTCGTGCAGTGCCCGAAAAGCGGGGTGCTGGCGATCGAGAGCAAATTCGAGTCGGTGTACGACATTCCGCTGGGCGACATCGTGGTGGATGTGGTGGCGGTGGGTGATGGCCAAACTTTCCCCGTCGCACTTGATGCGCAAGGCCGGGGAACATTCGCCGGTACGCCAGGCAAGTTCTATCGCGTGCAGGTGCACAGCGACGTTACCCCGGAGCAGATCGAGGCGCTGTTCCAGTCCTACAACGGCTTGACCGGCGAGCTGGATGGCTGGTTGCGCAGCGAGTGGCAGGGGTTCAAGCCGCAGTGGTCGCAGTCGGTGGCGACGGCGGCGGGCAACGGCATGCTCGCCGGGAGCTGGGCGGCGATCGAGGGGGTATGGGACAGCATCGGCATGCTGTCGGAGATTCTCAAGGATCCAGGCGCATTTGCCGAGCGGCTGGGAAGCGGCGCGGCTGATCTGATTCATCTCGCAGAATCAGCTCCGGATGTCATGCAAAAGCTGCAGTTGCTGGTCAGTGATGAGGCGGCGCTGTGTTTGCTGCTGCGCAGTGCGAGTCTCTGGCTGGAGATGCTGCCGCCCAGCCAGATCGCCGGCAAAACCGCTGAAACGGCGTCGATGATGATCGTGCAGGTGCTGATCGATGTGCTGATCGGCGTTGTGTTGACATTCGTCGGGGCTGGCGCCGGGATCGCTTATCTGACGCTACGCCTGGCGGATCGCGCCGCCCATTTGCTCTCGGTTGTGAAACGCCTGGTCAAGGCGATGTTCGGCATCGTCAACACGTTCATCCATTACGTCGACCAGTACAAAACTGTCGCCGCGCGGGGTATCGCCGCCGGGGTGAAAAAGGGCCGCATGCAATTGCGCTGGGATGCGAAGCGCAATGCCGCCCTGAAGAAAAACGAGCACCACGATAACGCTCCCGATCAAGCGAAAAACCCCAACGGCGACAGCGCCGATTGCGCCCCGTTGACCTGCACCAACGGCTGTCCGGTGTCGATGGTTACCGGCGAGGAATTGCTGACCCTGACCGACGGCACGCTCGATGGCCTGCTGCCGTTCGAGTTCACCCGGTTGTACCGCACCAGCGCGGTGGAGGTTGATGTCGGGCTGGGGTTTGGCTGGAGCCATTCGCTGGCGCATCGGCTGGAGTTCGATGGCGAGGCGGTGATCTGGGTCGATCACGAGAACCGCCGCACGCGGTTTCCCTTGCCCAGTGTGGAGCGCCCGGCGATTCACAACAGCTTGTCGCGGGCAGCGATTTTTCTCGGTGATGAGCCAGAGGAACTGATCCTCGCGCTGGCCGGGGATGCGGCGCGGTTTTATCACTTTCGTGCCGGGCGGCTGGTGGCGTTCAGTGATGCGTATGGCAATCGTCTGACGGTGCATCGCGATTTTTCCGAGCGTGTGCAGCGCCTGGATAACGGGGCCGGGCGGTCGCTGCTTTTGCGCTATGACCGGGCGCATCTGGTCGCGGTTGATTACCAGGTGCTTGAGGCTGATGGCTGGCGCACCGAGCAAACGCTGGTCAGTTATTGCTACGACGCGCGTCAGCGGTTGTTGGCCGCGACCAATGCGGTCGGTGACAGCGAGCGTTACGACTACGACGATCAGCACGTCATCCTGCAGCGGCAACTGACCGGCGGCGCGAGCTTTTTCTGGGAGTGGGAGCGCTCGGGCAAGGCGGCGCGCTGCGTGCGCCATTGGGCGTCGTTCGCGCAGATGGACACGCGTTACGTCTGGGCCGATGACGGCAGCGTCGCGGTGCACTACGTCGATGGCAGCGAAGAAACCTACGTCCACGATGACAGCGCACGGCTGGTGCGCAAGGTCGAGGCCGATGGCGGTGAGCACCTCAAGGCTTATGACGATCAGGGCCGGCTGATCGCCGAGCAGGATCCGCTGGGCGCGGTCACCGAATACCGCTACGACGACGTTGGACGGCTGATCGCGCTGCTTCCGCCGGACGATGAGCCAACGTCCTACGAGTACCGCAACGGTTTCCTGCACAGCCGTTCTCGCGGCGAGGTGGTGTGGACGTTCCGACGCAACACCGAGGGCGATGTCACCGAGGCGGTCGATCCCGACGGTCAGGTCACCCATTACTACTACGACACGCGCGGGCAGTTGCTGTCGATCCGCTATCCGGACAGCAGCCGGCACAAGTTGTCGTGGAACGACCTCGGGCAACTGATCGAGGAAACCCTGCCCGACGGTGGTGTGCGGCGCTTTTCCTACGATGCGCTGGGGCGACGGACGACCACTTGCGACGAGCACGCCGCGATCACCCGCCAGCAGTGGGATGCGGTTGGCCGACTAATTCAGACGACCTTTCCTACAGGCGCCACTCGCGCCTACAGCTATGGCGCTTACGGCCAAGTCACTGCCGAACGCGACGAACTCGGGCGCATCACCCGCTACGAGTATGACGACGACCTGCATCTGGTCTCGCGCAAGATCAATCCCGACGGCACGCGGGTGCAGTACCGCTACGACCATGCGCAGTTGTTGCTCACGGAAATCGAGAACGAATCCGGGGAAAAGTACCGGCTGGACTACACGCCAACCGGATTGATCCGACAGGAAACCGGCGTCGATGGTCGGCGCACCGCTTACGCCTACGACCGCAACGGGCACCTGCTGGAAAAGACCGAGTTCGGCGATGACGGCTCGACGCTGGTCACTGCCTACGCGCGTGATGCGGCCGGGCGTCTGCTGCTCAAGACCCTGCCCGACGGGGTTCAGGTGGCTTACACCTACGACCGCTTGGGCCGTTTGACCAGGGTCGATGACGGCCAGCAACATCCGCTGGCCTTTGAATACGACCGGCAGGACCGGCTGATCACCGAGCATCAGGGCTGGGGCACCTTGCGTTATGCCTACGACGCCTGCGGCCAGCTCAAGCGCCAGCGTCTGCCGGACAACAGCAAGCTCGATTACCACTACGCCAAGGGCGGTGCGCTGACGGCGATCGACCTCAATGGCACGCGGCTGACCAGCCATCAGTTTGAATGCGGTCGTGAGCAACAACGCCAGCAAGGCCTGCTGCTCAGCGATTATGCCTACGACGATCAGGGCCGTTTACTCGCCCACGCTGTAGGCCATCAGCACGACTCGCTGTATCGCCGGGATTATGCCTACAGCGCCAACGGCAACCTCGAGCACATCGCCGACAGCCGCCATGGCCAGCGCACCTACGGCTACGACGCCCTCGACCGCTTGATCCGCGTGCGCCACTCGCGCGACGAACTACCCGAATCCTTCGCCCACGATCCCGCCGGCAACCTGCTGATGCAAGATCGCCCCGGCCCGACCCGGATCAAGGGCAACCGCCTGCTGATGCAGGGCGACCGGCATTACGACTACGACGCCTTCGGCAACCTGATCCGCGAACGCCGTGGCCGTGACCAGCAACTCGTCACCGAATACCGCTACGACTGCCAGCACCGCCTGATCGGCCTGACCCGCGCCGATGGCCAAACCGCGTCCTACCAGTACGACGCCTTCGGCCGGCGCATCCGCAAAACCGTCGACGGCCAGACCACCGAGTTCTTCTGGCAAGGCGACCACCTCGTCGCCGAAAGCAGCAAAACCCACCACCGCAGCTACGTCTACGAACCCGGCACCTTCCGCCCCCTGGCGCTGCTCGACGGCAAAGGCCCGAAAAAGGCTTGCCCGTTCTACTACCAACTCGACCACCTCGGCACCCCGCAGGAACTCACCGACTACAGCGGCGAAATCGTCTGGTCGGCGCAATACGACGCCTACGGCAAGGTATCGGCGATCACCCTCGCGGGCGAGGACTACCTGGACCAGCCGCTGCGCTTTCAGGGGCAGTATTTCGATGCGGAAAGCGGGCTGCATTACAACCGGCATCGGTATTACGACCCGAGGTTGGGCAGGTATCTGACGCCGGATCCGGTGAAGTTGGCTGGAGGACTAAACCAATACCAGTACGTGCCGAATCCGACGGGTTGGGTGGATCCGTTGGGGTTGAATGATTGCCCGGGAGGAGCGGGGTGCAACAAACCGTCTTTTGAATCAAACGATCCGACTAAAAAGATACTTGGAGGGGAAGCTATTTCCTCTCCTCCCGCAGCGAAAACTAAAAATACGTATTTGTACCGTGGAGATACGAAGGATCCTTCGGAAGTTTTTGAGCACGGTTTTAAAAGTAAAGGAGATAGCAATGATCTATTTCTTCACTCAATCGATAGCGACTTTCCTCCTAGTAACTTTATTAGCACATCTCTTTCGAGAGATATGGGAAAAGCATTCGCTACAAGCTACTTCACAAGGCCAGGGTTTCTTTACACACTTAAAATGATTCCAGGTCGCGATCTTAAAAAAGAGCTAGGAGCAGCCTATAATTTTAGTAAAGAACAGGAAATTGCAATCCCAGGTAGGATAAGGAGGGAGGATGTTCTCGGTGCTACATTAATTATTGATGATGGTAAGGAGTTTGGCTATTCCATTCCAAATCCGCATAGGAAAATAGACAAATGAAATCAGTGTTTGTAGCTACAATTAAAATTTCAGATGGTAATGACAGGCAAGAGATTGACCTGGTTTGTAATCGTGAGGAAATATCAATAGCATTCATTTGTGAAAGTGGGTGTAAGCGGATCTACTTTGGGTGTGATTTTTATAAATGTTTTGCTTTGTTGAGGAAAGATAATCCAGAGTTAACGTTTTTTTGCAAGGGGGCGAAAATAAATGTTCATCCGTCAAGCATGTCTTCTCAAATGTCTCTTGGACTGAAAGCATACGAACTAGTGGTTGGTAAAGAAGCCTCTTTAGATGATCTTGTATATATATTTGATTATGAAGATCAGGATTTAACAAGCGATCCAGATGAGCAACGATTTTTTTATATGAATTGGATTAGTTCTTAAAGCGATTCATCGCCTCTAATCTTTGTGGGGCTTGATTTTTTCGAGATCGGTTTTCTAATGGTTGATGTCAAAGGTAGAAAATTTTATAGAGTTTTGATTCTTAATTTGAAAGATTTGTTTTTTGCTGTTTTTCGATAATGAGTTGAGTTAGGGAACAGGTGGAAGATGTTCAGAGGTGTTTATAGTTCGCGGTTTTTAACCCATCGAGCGCAGTTGAATGCTTTAAATGAAGCGATGACAAGAGAGGCACGGAAGATGTCGCGATTCACGGGAGAAGACAGCATGGGTAATTTGGTTGTGAGAATGGCTGCCGAAGATGTGGGGGAAGGGTACGAACCTAACCCATCAGATCCATCAGAACCCCGCTACATTCAAAAAATGAATGGGTTTGAAATGAAATTTGACTTTGAAACATTGCAACCTTTCGCTCTATATCCGGTGGAGCACGTTTGATGTTGATGCATCCCTATCTTGATGTTCCATACAGCCCTAAGTTGAAGCACTTTCTTGGTGGGTTTGATATATACGATCGCGAAGAGACGCTGGGCGCAGAGTTGGCAGAGTACGATCCTGAGTGTCCTTCAGATAGAGCGGAATTAATTTATAAATTTATTGTGAGAAGATTTTCGGGTTTGACTCATCGGCACAAATTTGTCTTGTTTTTTGTATTGGGTGAGGCTCTGGATGGCGAAGCGAGTAAGCTCTCTGAGGTTTTTAAACATGATCCTTTTTCTCATTCATTGCTTCCACTTGGCTGGAATGAAATAAAAGATCCCAGGAGTTTTTTTGAGCATGTGTACTCTATTCTCTCCGAAGTTTGGATTGATGAGTTGTATCTCGCCAGTCAGGAAGACTGCTCCACGTGGTAGCCGGCATTAGAAGCGGAATCTTGAGTGATGCTACTGATCCCTTCGCGAGCAAGCCCGCTCCCACAGGGGATGATGTTGTTTGGAGAGTCAGCGTTGGCCAATCAGTTGCGGCAGTTGAAGGTCGGCAGCAGCAAGGCTATCAATCACATGCACGCTATACCCCGGAACATTCTTCGCATGATGTTTCGCCTGCGAAGCCATCTCCGCCAGTTGACTCGCATCCAGTTCTGCGCAGGCCTCGGGTTGCAGGTGGACTACGCCGATCGATAACGATAGAAGTGGAAACTCCTGCCGCACACCCTGGCGATTCGGCGCGATGAAGCAGCCGGCCTCAAGATGCTCAGGGCGATAGAAGCGGCGGCATTGGCTCTGGAAGTCGTCGAGCAGTTGGTTGAGGCGTTTGCGCCAGTCTTCCGGGCCGAGCACCAGCAGGAAGTCGTCGCCGCCGATGTGGCCGACGAAGTCGCGGGACGGGTCGACGCGTTCGTTCAGACATTGCGCCAGGCACAGCAGGACTTCGTCGCCACGGCCGTAGCCGTAGATGTCGTTGAAGGGTTTGAAGCTGTCGATGTCGACGTAGCAGATGATCGATTCGCGGCCCTGTTGCAGCAGGCGGGTCAGGCATTGCTGGATCGGCACGTTGCCGGGCAGCAGGGTCAACGGGTTGGCGTAGCGCGCCTGCTGGATTTTCAGTTCGGTGATCAGTTTGAGCACGTCGATCACCCGGCCAAGGCCCAGATAACCGCCGTTGAGGGTGATGATGAAATCTTCTTCGATGCGCTGCCGGGCGCGGCTGGTGATCAGGCGGCTGACCTGTTGCAGCGACTGGCTCATTTCCACGGCGAGGAAGTCGTCGTTCATCAGGCGGCTGATCGGTTTGCGTGCGAACAGGTCGGTGGCGAACGGTTTGAGAAGTGCGTCGGACAACGAATGGCGATGGACGATGCCGCACGGCTGGCCCTGTGCGTCGAGCACCGCCAGTGAGTTCAGATTGGCCTGGCGGCGGAAGGCTTCCAGCACCGAAGCGGTGGGTGTGTCGCGATGCACCGCCGGTTGGTCGTTGAGCAGGGCGCTGAGATCGCTGCCTTCGTCGTTCAATGCCACGGCGCTGCTGTCGTGTTTCGGCATCAAGGCCCGGGCATCGCGGGGCGGATGCTCCTGAGGGCGAGCGAGCAGGTAACCCTGCACCAGATCGACGCCCATCTCGGTCAGCACCGCCAGTTCTTCCGGCAACTCGATCCCCTCGGCAATCACCTGCGCCCGCGAAGCCTTGGCGATTTGCAGGATCGAGCCGACGAACTCGCGTTTCAATGCGTCCTGATGGATGCCGTCGATGAAGTGGCGGTCGATTTTCACATAGTCCGGACGCAGCTCCGACCATAGACGCAAGCTCGAATAGCCGGCACCCAAGTCATCCAATGCAATCGAAAAGCCCATCGCCCGATAGTGATGCAGGGCGGTTTGCAGCAACTGGAAATCGTCGATTGGCGTCTGTTCGGTGAGTTCGATCACTACTTGGCTGGGTGGAATACCGAAGTCCTGCAGCAGTTGCAGGGTCCGCCCCGGTTGGTGCGCGGCTTCAAGCAGGGATTCCGGTGAGACGTTGAGGAACAGCTTGCCCGGCAGTTGCTGCTCGTTGAAACGACGGCAGGCAGACTGGCGGCAGGCAATTTCCAGTTCGCTCAGGCGGCCGGCCTGACGCGCCACGGCGAACAGCGCGATTGGCGAATGCAGAGGGCTGTTGGACGGGCCGCGAGTGAGAGCTTCGTAGCCGAGAATACGACGCTCGGAGAGACAGATGATCGGCTGGAACAGGCTGTGCAAACCGCTTTGAGTCAGGATCGAGCTCAAGGCACTCAGCTGTTCGGTCGTGGTCATGGCAATCTCTGGCGATAAAAAAAGGACTGGGAGCGCTCTTGCTTGAAGAGGCGCTCCCAGTCCTTTATTTCACGACAGAATGATGACTGTTTGATGACGCTCCGGGGAGCGTCACCACTAAATTGCCATCATCTTACTTCTTGGCCACCTGATTGCTCAGCTTCAGATAATCCAGCAGCACGCGCCCGGTTTCGCTCAGGTAGGCGTCGTCTTCTGGTTTGACCTTGTCCGGCTCAGCCGCAGCCAGCGCGTCTTCATCTTCTTTCTTCAGCTCTTTGAGCGGTTCTTCGCCTTTGGCTTTGCGACGAATGTTTTCCATGGCCAGTTGCTTGGCATCGATGTCCGCGTGCTGGGCACGGCGGTCGGCTTCGTTGAGGCTGACGGTTTTTTCTTCCATCAGCTTCTGCGCCAGGGCCAGCTTGTCACGGATGAACACGAACTCGGCATCTTTGGCGCTGCGTGCGTCATGCTCGGACTTGAGCTGCGCCAGGTACGGCTTGAACGGATCGGAGGCCGGCTTGATCGCTGCCTTGATGGTGTCCCACGGCATGGCTTCCGGCAGGGCGCTTTCGCCGATTTCCTTGGTGTCGATGATCGACGGGTAGTCGATGTCCGGCAGTACGCCCTGATGCTGCGTGCTCTGCCCGGAAACCCGGTAGAACTTGGCCAGGGTCAGTTTCAGTTCGCCATGGTTCAGCGGCTGAATGGTCTGCACGGTGCCTTTGCCGAAGGTCTGGCCACCGATGATCAATGCGCGATGGTAGTCCTGCATGGCGCCGGCGAAAATCTCCGAAGCCGAGGCGGACAGGCGGTTGACCAGCAGAGCCATCGGGCCTTTGTAGAACGCGCCCGGGTTTTCATCTTCCAGCACATCGACGCGGCCATCGGCGTTACGCACGAGTACGGTTGGGCCTTTGTCGATGAACAGGCTGGTCAGCTCGGTGGCTTCCTGCAGGGAGCCGCCGCCGTTGTTGCGCAGGTCGATGACCACGCCGTCGACTTTCTCTTTCTGCAGTTCGGTCAGCAGTTTCTTGACGTCACGGGTGGTGCTCTTGTAGTCCGGATCACCGGCACGGAACGCCTTGAAGTCGAGGTAGAAGGCCGGGATCTCGATGATGCCGAGCTTGTAGTCCTTGCCGTCCTGTTTCAGGTTCAGCACGGACTTTTTCACCGCCTGGTCTTCAAGCTTCACCGCTTCACGGGTGATCGGCACGATCTTGCTGGTCTGGTCGTTCGGCGCATTGCTGGCCGGAATCACTTCCAGGCGCACCACGGTACCTTTCGGGCCGCGGATCAGCTTGACCACTTCGTCCAGGCGCCAGCCCACCACGTCGACCATCTCTTTGTTGCCTTGGGCAACGCCGATGATCTTGTCGGCCGGTGCGACCTGCTTGGTCTTGTCGGCCGGGCCTGCCGGCACCAGGCGCACGACTTTCACTTGATCGTTGTCGCTCTGCAACACGGCGCCGATGCCCTCGAGGGACAGGCTCATGTTGATGTCGAAGTTCTCCGCGTTATCCGGCGACAGATAGTTGGTATGCGGGTCGTAGGACATGGCGAAGGTGTTGATGTACGCCTGGAAGATGTCTTCCGCGCGAGTCTGGTCCAGGCGCGCCAACTGGTTCTTGTAGCGCTTGGTCAGGGTTTCCTGGATCTGCTTGGAATCCTTGCCGGCGATCTTCTGCCGCAGCACTTCGTCCTTGACGCGTTTGCGCCACAGGTCGTCGAGTTCAGCGGTGGATTTGAGCCAAGGGGCGTCCTTGCGATCGATCAGCAAGGTTTCCTTGGTGGTGAAGTCCATCTTGTCGACGCCCTTGTTCAGCTCCGCAATGGCGAAGTCCAGGCGCGCCTTGACGCGGTCCAGATAGCGCTTGTAGATGGTGAACCCGGCGTTGAGGTCGCCGCTTTTGAGGAAGTCGTCGAACTGGGTCTTCCACTTGTCGAATTCGGCGATGTCGCTGGCCATGAAGTAGCTGCGCGACGGGTCCAGCAGCTTGATGTAGCTGTCGTAGATGATCACCGAGCGCGCATCGTCGAGCGGCGGCTTGCTGTAGTGGTGACGCTTGAGCAACTCGACGACGTTGAGGCTGGCGATCACTTCGTCGCGATCCGGCTGCAACTTGTCCCAGCTGTTGGCTGCGAATGTAGTGCCCGACACCGGCAACAAGCCGATACCGATGAAAAGAGCGAGGGCGGTGCTGGGGAGCAAATGCTTCATGCTGATTCGACGCGGGGACAATTGATAACGCATATTAGGCCGTCTTTGAAGTCGCCGGTTCTACGAGAGCCGGTCGCATAATGCAAAAAGCCCGGCGCTACAGCTTCGGGCTCAGTCCAGACTCACTATGGAGGCACTGTGAAGGCATTGCAAGGCGTTGAAGGTCAAGTGGCATGGCTTGAAGAGCCGAGTCCGGCATGTGATGTAGGACAAGTGCGCATTCGCGTGGCGGCTGCGGGCCTCAATCGCGCCGATTTATTACAGAAAGCCGGGCTTTATCCACCGCCGCCGGGCGCCAGTCAGGTGCTCGGTCTGGAGTGTTCCGGGGTGATCAGCGAAGTCGGCGCCGGCTCGTCCTGGCAGGTCGGCGACCGGGTCTGCGCCTTGCTGGCCGGGGGCGGAATGGCCGAGGAGGTGGTGGTCGATGGACGGCACGTGCTGCCGGTGCCCGAGGGCGTTTCGTTGATCGAGGCCGCGGCATTACCCGAGGTTTATGCAACGGTCTGGCTCAACGTGTTTCAACTGGCGGCGCTGAAACCCGGCGAGAAGGTTCTCCTGCACGCCGGGGCCAGTGGAATTGGTTCAGCCGCCATTCAGCTATGCAAGGCGTTCGGCAATCCCTGTTGGGTCAGCGTCGGGTCGGCTGAGCGATTGGCCTACTGTGAGGCGCTGGGAGCCCAGGGCGGCGTGGTGCGCACCGATGATCTGGAAAGCCTGCGCGACTTCGGGCCGTTTGACGTGATCCTTGATCCGGTCGGCGGCAACTATGCGGCACTGAACCTCAAGCTGACGGCGCTGGACGGACGCTGGGTACTGATCGGCCTGATGGGCGGACGTGAGGCGAAACTGGACCTGGCACAGGTACTGGCCAAGCGCGTGCAGTTGCTCGGTTCGACGTTGCGCAGTCGCGACGATCAGTTCAAGGCCGACCTGTTCAGCGATTTGAGCCAGCATGTGTGGCCGCTGTTTGCCGAAGGGCGGTTGAGTCCGCAATTGGCGAAAACCTTCCCGGTGAAAGACGCCGAAGCGGCGTTTGCCGAGCTGGCGAGTAATACGGTGTCGGGGAAAGTGGTGTTGGTGATTGACGACAGCCTCACCTGAAAACACAAACCCCTGTGGGAGCGGGCTTGCTCGCGAAAGCGGTGAATCAGACACGAATTTATCGACTGACACTCCGCCTTCGCGAGCAAGCCCGCTCCCACATTTGGATCGATGTTTAGCCGGATTTTTCGGCAAGCTCCCTTGCCACAGTCAATAATCCATATCTGGATCTTTGGTTATTTCCAGAGATGGATCGGCCAGCCTGCTTTTTCGGCGTGCTCCAGCAGGACCGGATCCGGATTCACCACATGCGGGAAGTCCACCTTCAGCAACAATGGCAAATCGTTGCGTGAGTCGGAGTAGAAACTCGCGCCTTCCAGGTTCTCTTCCTCGGCATCCAGCCATTCCAGCAGGCGGGTGATCTTGCCTTCGCGGTAGGTCAGCGTGCCGACGGTCTGGCCAGTGTAAACGCCGTGCGCAACGTCCAGTTCTATGCCGAGAATTTCGTCGATGCCCAGGCGCTCGGCGATCGGTTTGACCAGGTGCGTGCCGGAAGCCGAGATCACCAGAATCCGGTCGCCGGCCTTGCGGTGGGCGGCGATGGTTTTGGTCGCGTCGCTGAAGATGATCGGTTCGATGAAGTCTTCCACCCACGGGCCGACCAGGTGTTCGACTTCCTCCGGGGTACGGCCGACCATGGGTTCGAGGCTGAACGCCATGAATTCTTCCATGCGCAATTTGCCATGGCTGTAAGCGTCCATCAGTTCGTTGTTCTTGCGCATGAACGACTCGGGATCGACCCAGCCCAGGCGCCCCATCTGCTCGCTCCAGAGGGTGGCGCAGTCGCCGTGGATCAGGGTTTCGTCCAGATCAAAAATTGCCAGGGCCATCAGTGCAGTTCTCTCTTCAACGTCAGCAAAGTCATCAGGCTACCTCACACAGGGCCGTCGGATCGATGGAAAGCGCCAGACGCTGCCCGTCGGGATGCAGATCCGCCGCCGAGCGGTTGAGCACGTCCACCACCAGTTCCACGCCACGCGCTTCGACTCGATAGCGGATCACGTTACCGAGCAGGCTGTGGCTGCGGATCTGCGCATCGAGTTCGCCATTGAGGCTCAGTTCGATGGCTTCCGGGCGAATCGCGATGCGGTGGTTGATCGGCCGTTGCAACAACTTCGAGGCGCTGTCGGCGTCAAGCAAGTTGTAGTTGCCGATGAAGCCTGCGGCGAATATGTCCACTGGTGCGGTGTAGAGGGTTTCGGCATCGCCGCTCTGCACGATCTTCCCTTGGTTCATCAGGAAAATCCGGTCGGACATGGTCAATGCTTCTTCCTGGTCGTGGGTGACGAAAATCGTGGTCAGGCCGAGTTCGCGCTGGATCTGCCGGATCTGTTCACGCAGGTGTTTGCGGATACGCGCATCCAGCGCCGACAGCGGTTCATCCAGCAGTAACAGGCGTGGACGGGTCACCAGCGAGCGGGCGAGGGCCACGCGTTGACACTGGCCGCCGGAGAGCTGATGCGGATAACGGCTGGCGAAGTCGTTGAGCTCAACCAGTTTCAGCACCTCGGCGACACGCTTGTGGCTGTCGTCCGAGTTGACTTTTTGCATGCGCAGGCCGAAGGCGACGTTCTGTTCGACGGTCATGTTGGGGAACAGCGCGTAGCTCTGGAACACCATCCCGATCCCGCGTTTCTGCGGGCTCAGCGGCACGATGTCGACGCCATCAAGCAGGATCTTGCCGCCATCCACCGGCGTCAGGCCGGCAATGCAGCGCAGCAGCGTGGACTTGCCGCAACCGGAAGGGCCGAGCAGGGTGACGAATTCGCCCTTGTTGATTTCGCAGTTGATGTCGCTGAACACGGTCGTGCCCGCGTAGTTTTTCTGCAGGTGTTGGACGCTGACATAGCTCATTCGCTTTTGTCCTTGTTCAAGATGTTGGCGATCCAGGTCAGGACCAGCACGAAAAAGAAGTACGAGATCACCAGCGCACTGGTGAAGTGGCCGCTGCTGTTGCGCATGTTGTTCAGGTACACCTGCAGGGTTTCGTAGCGCGTGCCAACGAGGATGTTGGCGAACACGAACTCACCGAACAGGAACGAGAACGACAGCAGCAACGCGACCATCAGGCCCTTGCGCAGGTTCGGCAGCACCACCAGAAATGCCGCCTGAAAGGTGCTGGCGCCGAGCAGTTGCGCAGCGTCCATCAGGTCGCGCAGGTTGATCGCCTGCAGGTTGTTGGTGATCGCCCGGTACATGAACGGCAGCGCCACGGTGAAGTAGCAACCGATCAGAATCCACGGTGTGCCGACCATCGCCAGCGGCCCGGAACCGTACAGTTGCAACAGACCCACCGACGACACCACCGGCGGCACCGCGAAGGGCAGCAGGATCAGGATGTTCATCAGCGCATCGAGTTTCGGGAAGTGGTAATGCACCACGAACAGCAGCGGCAGGATCAGCACCACCGACAGCACCAGCGCGCCGACGCACACCAGCAGCGACTGGCCGAAGGCATGCAGGAAGCGCGGGTCGCTCCACAACTGGAGGTACCACTTGAAGGTGAAACCGCTGGGCAGGATGGTCGCCGACCAACTGCTGGCAATCGAGTAGATCAGCGTGCCCACCAGCGGCAGCAGCAGAATCGCGAACAGCAGATAAACCACGACGCGGTGGTAGACGCCGGCCGGGCCGGATTCAGCGCGAGACATGGTAGCTCCTCTTCAACAGCAGTTGATGCACGACGGTGACGATAGTCATCAACGCCACCAGCACCACGGCCAGGGCACTGGCGAGATTCGGATCGAGGGAAATATCCCCGGAAACCATTGCCGCGATGCGGATCGGCAGCACGTTGAAGTTGCCGGTGGTCAAGGCGTACACCGTGGCGTAGGCGCCGAGGGCGTTGGCCAGCAGGATCACGAACGTGCCGAGCAGGGCCGGGGTCAGCACCGGCAGACCGATGTGCCGCCAGAACTGCCAGCCGTTGGCGCCGAGCAGCGCGGCGGATTCGCGCCAGTCTTCACGCAAGGCGTCGAACGCCGGGTACAGCAGCAGCACGCCGAGGGGAATCTGGAAGTAGGTGTAGAGGATGATCAGACCGGTTTTCGAGTACAGGTTGAAGTCCTGAATGACCCCGGCCTGCTTGAGCATGATGGTGATGCTGCCGTTGAAGCCGAGCAGGATGATGAACGCGAACGCCAGCGGCACCCCCGCGAAGTTGCTGGTCATGTTGGCGAAGGCATTCACGAAGTTGCGCAGTTTCGAGTCGACCCGGCGCAACGAATACGCACCGAGCACGGCGATGATGATGCCGAATACGCTCGACCAGAAACTGATCTCCAGGCTGTACTGAATCGCCTGCAAATAGAACTTCGAGCTGAAGATCTTGCTGAAGTTGGCGAAGCCCCAGCCGAACTCTTCCGATTGCAGGCTGTTGATCATCACCCAGACCAGCGGGGCGATTTCGAACACGATAAAGAACAGCGCGAACGGCACTAGACACAGGGCCGCCAGCCATTTGCCGCGAGTCATGGCATTCATTTGAGCAGCTCCCGGCACACAGGTTTGTCGTGAGGGACGCCGAGCAGTTCGCAGACGGTGCCGCAGATCTCGGTCTGCTTCGGCGCGGCGTCAGCATTCAGGCTGAAGGCGTTGCCGAGGATAAACAGCGGCACCTGGCGCTCTTCCGGTAGCAAGCCGTTGTGCGAGCGGTCGTTGTTCATGCCGTGATCGGCAGTCACCAGCACCTGATAACCCGCGTCGAGCCAGCCTTGCAGGTAGTCGGCGAGGATGATGTCCGCCGAGCGCGCGCTGTTGCGATATTGCGCGGAGTCGAGGCCGTGCTTGTGACCGGCGTCGTCGATGTTCATCGGGTGGATCAGCAGGAAGTTCGGCGCATGGCGCAGGCGCAGGTGTTCCGCGTCGGCGAACAGGTGCGAATCCGGGTAGTGATCGTTCCAGTAGAAATGCCCGTGCTGGATCGGTAACGCTGGATCGTCGGTATGACGGTCGCGGGCCGCTACGAACGGTGAGCGGTTGTACAGCTCGCTGACCCAGTGATAGGCCGCTGCGGCGGTTTTCAGGCCGGCGTCGCGGGCATAGTGATAGATGCTGCGCTGGTTGGACAGGCGCGCAACGTTGTTGTGGACGATGCCGCTGTCGATCGGCGGCACGCCGGTAAGGATGCATTCGTAAAGCGGTCGGGACAGGGCCGGCAACTCGCACTCCAACTGATAGAGCGCGGCGCGTCCTGCGCCAACGTAAGCCTGCAGATGCCCCATGGCGTGACGCGCGACCTCGTAATTGAGACCGTCGAGCACGACAAGGATGACGTTGTGCTTCATAGGGGCAAAAACTCCGCGAAAACAGGACATTTCAGATTCAACCTGGATCCCCTGTGGGAGCGGGCTTGCTCGCGAAGGCGGAGTGTCAGTCAATAGATGCTTGACTGATCCACCGCCTTCGCGAGCAAGCCCGCTCCCACATTTGGATCTCCAATGGATCCAGCAGTGGGGATTTACAGGATTACTTCATCTCTACGATGACTTCTTCGTTCCACTTCTGCGGCAGGGCCTTGGAGGTTTTTTCCCAGGCGTCGGCGTCCTTGATCGGCGTGACCTTCTTGTACTGCTCGTTCGGCAGCAGCTTGGCCTTCACGTCTTCCGGCAGTTGCAGGTGCTCGGCACGGATCGGACGAGCATTGCCGCGAGCGAGGTTGGTCTGGCCGGCGTCGCTGAAGATGTATTCGCGGGTCAGCTTGGCGGCGTTCGGGTTTTTCGCGTACTTGTTGATGATGGTGGTGTAGCCGGAAATCACCGAGCCATCCGACGGGATCAGCACCACGTAGTCATCCGGGTTGGCCATCTTGGCCTTGTAGCTCAGGCCGTTGAAGTCCCAGACCACGCCGACTTCGATCTCGCCTTTTTCCATGGTGGCGATGGTCGGGTTGGCCATCGACAGGCGACCTTGCTTGGCGATGTCTGCAAACAGCAGCAGGGCCGGCTGGATGTTCTTCTCGTCGCCACCGTTGGCCAGGGCAGCGGCCAGTACGCCGTTGGCGGCTTGCGCAGCGGTGCTCACGTCACCGATGGAAACCTTGTATTTGCCGCCCTTGAGGTCAGCCCATTTGGTCGGGACTTCGGAGCCGTGCAGCAGCTTCTTGTTGACGATGAAGGCGATGGTGCCGGTGTAGGCCAGTGCCCAGTTGCCGTCCTTGTCCTTGGCCCAGTCCGGGACTTGATCCCAGGTGCTTGGTTTGTACGGTTGCACCACGCCCTGCTTGACCGCGATCGGGCCGAAGGCGGCACCGACGTCGCCGATGTCGGCAGTGGCATTGTCTTTTTCGGCGGCGAACTTGGCGATTTCCTGGGCCGAGCTCATGTCGGTGTCGATGTGTTTCAGGCCATAGGTCTTGGCCAGGTCTTCCCAGGTGCCTTTCCAGTTGGCCCAGTCATCGGGCATGCCGACGCTGTTGACGGCGCCTTCCGCTTTCGCAGCGGCTTCGAGGGTTTTCAGGTCGGTACCCGCCGCCATGGCGGAGGTGCACATTGCAATGGTCGAGCCTAACAGTGTTGCCAGGAAAAGCTGTTTCATTCCGAAGCTCCTTGGTCGTGTTCAACGCTGCGATTGCGGTTTGTGTTGGTCTAGGTCAGCAATACCTGAGCCAATTTAAGGGGGTTGGATGACACTTTGATGTCGGCGGTCGCCCGGCAGGCCTTTTATTGGCCCGGGTTCGGCGCTTGCCCGGTAAGCGTAGACCAAGGTCAAAGCCCCGGCGGACAAGGGACTTGGCCGATGTATTGCAAGTCATGAGGGCGACCGTCGGGCGGGTTTGTCATCTCTCGGTCATCTGCACTGCCTAGGCTTGCAACACATGAAAACGGCTTGCAGGCCGTACGGTTTTTGCCCCGAAACAGTGCTGGTCTAGTCCAGATAGGTAACGTTGATGCGCGATGAGGCAACAAAAGCGGTGACAGCGATTGGTCAGGTGCTGCAGGAGCAACTTGATCACGGCCTGCTCGCGCCCGGGAGCAAGTTGCCGGCCGAGCGCAAGCTCAGCGAGTTGTTCGGCACTACGCGCATTACGGTGCGTGAGGCGCTGTTGCAACTGGAGGCGCAGGGGCAGATCTATCGCGAGGAGCGCCGTGGATGGTTCGTTTCGCCGCCACGTCTGGCGTACAACCTGATGCAGCGCAGTCATTTTCACGCGATGGTCAGTGCGCAGGGGCGGGTGCCGTCGACCGAGGTGATTTCGGCGCGGTTGCAGCCGGCATCGGTGGCGGTGTGTGCGTTGTTGCAGTTGCCTGCTTTGTCGAGCGTGATTCAGATTTGCCGGTCGCGGCGGATTGACGGGCGGCTGGTGTTGTATGTGGAGCATTATCTGAATCCGCAGTATTTTCCGGGGATTCTGGGGTTTGATTTGAATCAATCGATGACCGAGTTGTATGCGCGGCATTACGATTTGCACTATGGGCGGGTGCGGTTCGAGATTGTGCCGACGTCGTTGGCGGTGGATGCGGCGGCGGCTTTGCGGGTTTCTGTCGGGAGTCCGGGGTTACGGATTGCTCGGGTCAATTATGATCAGCATGAGCGGTTGATTGATTGTGATCTGGAGTTTTGGCGGCATGATGCGATTCACGTTGGTGTAGATGTTGTTTGACCTTGGCGGCCTTTGGGCCGACCAGGTTCTTGGGGTTTTGGGTGTATATCCGTTGCTTCGGGTGTTGCCACTGGCGGTTTCGCTTTTACAGCGAGTCCCTTTGGCAAACGCCCCAAAGGAACCAAAGGTCTGTGCCCTGACGTTCGGCCCGCTCGCTAAAGCTCGGGGTTCCTTCGCTCCGGGATCGATCCGGGCGCATCGCCTCCGGTTTGCTTCGCTGCACCTCCTCTCGATGTGTTCGACTTCGTCGAACGGTCGCTTCGCTCCCACCCCCGGATCAATCCCTCCGCTCAGCCTGCCGACGGGCCGGTGAGTCAAGATCAAGAGCTTTCGGCGAGCTGACACTCGGCCATGGAGTGGTGAAGAGCCTGCGGTCGGCTTTTGCTTTGCTGTAGGGGTGAGCCTGCTCGCGATAGCGACCTCCCAGCCGACCAATCTCCAACTGCCTGCACCCAATCCAACTGTGGGAGCTGGCCTGCCAGTGGTGGTGACCTCCCAGCCGACCAACTCCAACAGCCCACACCCATCCACTGTGGGAGCGAGCTTGCTCGCGAAGGCGGCCTGACAGCCGACCAATCTCCAACTGCCTGCACCCAATCCCACTGTGGGAGCGAGCCTGCTCGCGAAGGCGGCCTGACAGCCGACCAATCTCTAACTGCCTGCACCCAATCTCTCTGTGGGAGCTGGCCTGCCAGTGATGGTGACCTCCCAGCCGACCAATCTCCAACTGCCTGCACCCAATCCCACTGTGGGAGCGAGCCTGCTCGCGAAGGCGGCCTGACAGCCGACCAATCTCCAACTGCCTGCACCCAATCCCACTGTGGGAGCGAGCCTGCTCGCGAAGGCGGCCTGACAGCCGACCAATCTCCAACTGCCTGTACTCAATCCAACTGTGGGAGCTGGCTTGCCAGCGATGGCGGCCTGACAGCCGACCAATCTCTAACAGGCTGCACACGGTCAAATGTGGGAGCGAGCCTGCTCGCGAAGGCGCCCCCACTGTCACTTCATCTCTACTTGCCCGCCCCGGCACTGGCATACAAATAATCCGTCGCCAACGACGCCATCGTCCTCACCCCAACCACCAGCGCCGACTCATCCACAAAGAATCCCGGATTGTGATTCGGCGCCGCCTTGCTCATGTCCTGATCCCGTGGCGTCACCCCGAGAAACACAAACAGCCCGGGCACTTCCTTGGCGAAGAACGAGAAGTCTTCCGCGCCGCCCACCAGCGATGCATTGACCACGTCATCCTTGGCTGCCCACTTCAACGTCGGCAGCATTTTTTCCGTCAGTGCCGGGTTGTTGATCGTGGGGTCGTATTTTTCGATGATGGTGACGTCGGCTTTCGCGCCGCCGCTTTCGGCGATTTTTTCGATGGTCTGGCGTACGTCGGCGTGGAGTTTCTGGCGGATGCCGTAGTCGTAGGAGCGGATGGTGCCGCTCATGTCCACGGATTCGGGAATGATGTTGTAGCGGGTGCCGCCGTTGATGGTGCCGATGCTGACCACCGACGGGTAGGACGAAATGTCGGTGCGGCGACTGACCACGGTTTGCAGGCCGACGATGGTTTGTGCACCGACGGTGATCGGGTCGATGCCGTCCCACGGGCGGCCGGCGTGGGTTTGTTTGCCGAGGATTTTGATGCGCAGGTCGTCGGAGCTGGCCAGGGTGGCGCCGGGGCGGTAGGCGATCTGGCCGGCGGGGACGCCGGCCCAGACGTGGAGGCCGAAGACGGCGTCGGGTTTGGGGGATTTCATCACGCCTTCCTGCACCATCATTTTCGCGCCCCAGGTGTTTTTGCCGTCGGGGATGAAGTCGCTCGGGCCTTCTTCGGCGGGCTGGAAATAGAACACAACGGTGCCGGGCAGGGTATTGCGCAGGCCCGTGAGAATTTTCGCCGTGCTCAGCAGGATCGCGGTGTGGGCGTCGTGGCCGCAGGCGTGCATCACGTCGACTTCTTTGTCCAGATAAGTGCCTTTGGCTTTCGAGGCGAAGGGCAGGTCGGCGACTTCCTTGACCGGCAACGCGTCCATGTCGGCGCGCAAGGCCACGGTCGGGCCGGGCAGGGCGCCCTTGAGGATCGCGACCACGCCGGTGCGGGCGACGTTGGTTTTGACTTCCAGGCCCATGGCCTTCAGTTGTCTGGCGACCAGTTCCGCGGTGCGTGTTTCGGTGTTGCCCAGTTCCGGATGCGCGTGGATGTTGCGGCGGGTTTCCAGCAGTTGCGGTTCAAGTGCCTTGGCTTGCGTGGCGATCTGTTCGCGGGTGCTGTCCAGGGTGGCGGCGCTGGCGGTGCCGGCCAGCAGAGTGAGCAGAACGGTCTGGGCGATACGTGTCAGCTGCATCGGGTGTCTCCATGGTTATTGTTTTTCTGGCTTCCCTGCCTGTGACCCGAGTGTCTGCGCGAAGTGCTATTCCTTCGGCTGGCCACCGCCGGCAGTGATGACCTGGACGCTCATGCGTGGCGTCGCCAGATCGAGTCCGGCTTCGTCCAGATGGCGTTTGAGCGACAGGTTGAACGCTCGGGAAACTTCCCATTGTTTGATCGGTGCGGTCTTGAAGCGCGCTCGCAGAATCGCGCTGCCGGACTCGAAACTTTCCACGCCCTGAATCTCCAGCGGCGACCAGATGTTCCGCCGTTGCAGTGGGTCGGTGCGCATTTTCTGGCCGACTTCGCGCATCAGTTTGATCGCATCGTCGATTTCCATGTTGTACGGCACCGCCACGCGGAAGATCGCGTAGCCGAATTCCCGGGAGTAGTTCTTGATGCTTTTGATTTCGCTGAACGGGATGGTGTGGACGATGCCGTCGATGTCGCGCAGGCGCACGGTGCGGATGGTCAGGCCTTCGACAGTGCCGAGGTGGCCGCCGACGTCGACGTAGTCATCAATGGCCAGCGAATCTTCGATGATGATGAACAGGCCGGTGATCAGGTCCGCCACCAGCGACTGCGCACCGAAACCGATGGCCAGACCGATCACACCGGCACCGGCCAGCAGTGGCGTGACGTTCATGCCCATGTTCGCTAGGGCGACGATCAGCGCGATGATGAAAATCGCCACGAACAGCACGTTGCGGATCAGCGGCATCATCGTCTGCGCGCGGGCATTCGCCAGGCCTTTGCGCGAGCGGGTGAGGGCGTGGTGCACGGCGGTGTCGGCGAGGATCCAGATCAGCCAGGAGAAAATCAGCGTGCCGATCAGGCTGAACAGTTTGACGCTGACGTCATGCCCTTCGCCCTCGGCAAAGCCGATCAGCGACTTGCCCCACACGCGCAGGCCGAGCTCGATGAAGATCAGCCACACCAGCAGGTGGGCGAGGGTGTAGAAGAAGCTTTTCAGGCGCTCCGAGTACAACGCATGGCGCTTCGGCCCGCGTTGCGGTTTGAGTGAATGACGGCGCACGAGGCCGTTGATCACCATGCACATCACCAGCAGCACCGTGCAGATCAGCGACTGACGCAGGGCGGTGCTGGTGTCGCCGGCGGAGACGAAGGTGGCGAACAGCGAGATCCCGACCAGCACCAGCGCCGGCACGTACCAGAAGGTGCCGAGGATATCGATGGTGTCGCTGAGGGCGCGGCGGGTCAGGCGGCGGGACAACGGCTGGTTGCGGATCAGGTGCGCGATCGGCCGGCGGAAACGCAGGATGAACAGCCCGGTGAACAGCGCCGCGAGCACGTTGGTGATGGTCGCGGTGGTGTGCGCCAGGTGCACGCCGAGGCCTTCGACCAGGCGCGGGTCACTCAGCGCTTCACCGAATGCGGCGAAGCTGCCGATCAGCCACAACGGACGGAAGGCCTGATGCCGCAGGATGTACAACGCCCGGTGCCGGTGCGGGCCGTCGAGCAGCGAGAAGGCGATCACGCAGATCGCCGAGAAACAGGTGCCGACCACCAGCGCATAAGCCAGCACCATCGCCAGGCTTTTACCCAATGACGACGGCAGCGCGTAGCTCATGTAAACGGTGATGACCAATGCAATCAACCACGGCCCGAGCTTGCGCAGGGCGAAGCGCAGCATGTCGAGGGCCTTGGGATGCTGCGGCAGTTCTTCGGTCAGGCCGAAGCGCATGCGCACCCGGTGACCGAGCCAGATCAGCGCGGCGGCGAGCAGGCTCCAGACCATCAGGATCACCGCGAAGCCGAAGATGATCGGCAGCCATTCGCTGGCCGGCAACATCAGGTTGTCGAGTTCGTCCCTGGCCAGATCGAACTCGTCGGACCAGCGGGTCAGCGGGCTGTCGTCACCGGAGAACTGTTTCTCGAAGCTGGCCAGGGTGCCGCCGATCAGGCCCAGCACGCCTTCTTCCGGTGAAGCCTGGGCTTTCTTGGTGGCGTCGCGCAGCTTTTTCAGATCGCTCAGCAATTGCGTGCGTTGCTTGTCGTTTTCCAGCGACTTGATGACTTCATCCAGCGACTGGCCCAGCGGCTCTTGCGCCTCCGGCTGCGTCTTGGTGGTGTTCAGCAGCCCCGGCAGACCGACCGCCTGGGCAGGGGCCAACGGCAGCAGCGTCATCAGGCAGACAAGGAGCAGGCAGGGCAGAGCAAACAGACGAGCGAACACTAGGCGGTCAACCTCGCAAAGGGGCGAATTGAGCGAGTGTACGAGGCAGCCAGAATCAATGCGAGCCGGGCGCGGATTTATTCGTTGAGTTTGGCGAGGATCTTGTAGACCACGGTCGCCAGGATCATCAGCATGCCGACCCACATGGCAAACACACCGGCGTTCTTGTCGCGGAAGTTGAAGCCGATCGCCAGCAGGATCATCCCGGACAGAATCGGAATGAGCATCGCGTGAAAGGAGGACATCGAAATCATGGTGACTGCCTTGTCGAAGGGGATGATTTAAGTCTAGGTCGCTTTTGGCGGAGCGGTTCTGATGTGTATCAGAATTGAGTCAGTCCAATGATGAAATTGTGTTGTCTGGACTACCGCTTTCGCGAGCAGGCTCGCTCCCACCCTGGAATGCATTCCAAACTGTGGGAGCGAGCCTGCTCGCGAAGCTTTTAAGGCAACTCGCGGCTGGCGTAGAACGCGCTCAGCACTTTGACCAGGTGCGCCAGATCGTGGCTGCCGCACAGTTCGCGGATCGAGTGCATGGCGAAGGTCGGCAGGCCGATGTCGACGGTGCGCACGCCCAGGTGGCTGGCGGTGATCGGGCCGATGGTCGAGCCGCAGCCCATGTCGCTGCGCACCACGAAGCTCTGCACCGGTACTTCTTCGGCCATGCACAGGTGGCGGAAGAACCCGGCGGTTTCGCTGTTGGTGGCGTAGCGCTGGTTGCTGTTGACCTTGATCACCGGGCCGGCGTTGAGTTTCGGACCGTGGTTGGCGTCGTGCTTCTCGGCGTAGTTCGGGTGCACGCCGTGGGCATTGTCGGCTGAGACCAGCAGCGATTTCTGGATGGTGCGGACGAACTCGTCACCTTCCGGCAGCAGACGGCGCAGGGTCTGTTCGAGCATCGGGCCATCGGCACCGCACGCCGAGCAGGAGCCGACTTCTTCGTGGTCGTTGCACACCAGCACGCAGGTTTCTTCGGTGTCGGCAGTGAGCAGGGCTTGCAAGCCGGCGTAGCACGACAGCAGGTTGTCGAGGCGCGCACCGGCAATGAAGTCACCATGCAGGCCGATGACCGCCGCGCTCTGGGTGTCGTAGAAGCTCAGTTCGTAATCCAGCACCACATCGGCGTTCAGGCCATGTTCGCGGGCCAGTTGATCAGTCAGTACGGCGCGGAAGTCGACGCGTTCGTCGCCGGCGAATTGCGCGAGGATCGGCGGCAGCTCGGTCTGCGCGTTGATCGCCCAGCCCTGATTGGCTTCACGGTTCAGGTGAATCGCCAGGTTGGGAATGATCGCGATCGGCGCCTTGAAGTCGATCAGTTGGCTTTCGACCTTGCCGTCGCGACGGAAGGTGACGCGCCCGGCCAGCGACAGGTCGCGGTCAAACCACGGCGCCAGCAGCGCGCCGCCGTAGACTTCAACGCCCAGTTGCCAGAAGCCCTGACGTTGCAGTTCCGGTTGCGGCTTGACCCGCAGGCACGGGCTGTCGGTGTGGGCGCCGACCAGACGGATCCCGTCGTGCAGCGGCGAGTTGCGGCCCATTTTGATCGCGACGATCGAGGAGTCGTTACGGGTGACGTAATAGCGGCCGTTGGCCTCGGTGATCCATGGCTCGCGCTCGTCGAGGCGCACGTAACCGGCGGCCTCCAGACGCTGAACGAGGCTGGCGGTGGCGTGGAACGGGGTAGGGGAGGCCTTGAGGAAGTCGATCAGGCCTTGGTTCAACTCTTCGCGCATAAGAAGCTCCAGACAGCAATGGGCGCGAGTTTAACGCATCGGCCCGGGAATTGAATCCGGACAGGATCGGGGTGGGAGCGGGCTTACTCGCGAAAGCGGTGGGTCAGATGCAGATTCTTGGATGACACACCGCTTTCGCGAGCAAGCCCGCTCCCACAGGGGATGGTGTGGATCAGCGGGCGGCTACGCGTTTTTTCAAGTAGTTCATGATGACTTTTTCGTCCTCCGGTTTATCCGGACGCGGCAGCTGTTGCGGCCAGGACTTCTGGCTCAGCAGTTTTTTCTGCTGGCTCTCGTCCCAACGCAGAATTTCCCGCGAGGCGCATTCCCACCATTCGTGTCGGCAAACGCTGTAGTACGGATCTTCCGGCGCGGCGCTGCCGTACAGCAGATCACGACCGACCTTGCGCAGGGCACCTTTCTGGTGGCGCAGCTTCCATTTGATTTTCAATCGGCGCCAGGCCGAGGGGAACGGTTTGACCCGTGGCACATCGCTGCACAGATCCACCAGGCGCTGGCTGAACTGCTCGCCGTGCTGGGAGAAGAAGTACGTCTGCATCGCGTGGAAGAAACGTTTTTCCGCGAAGTAGTGGTAGACGTGTTTGCGCGCTTCCACCACCTGACGCTCGCGCATGGCATACGACAGGGCGATCTGTTCGATGGTGTGGATTTCGAAGCCGCCGAGTGTCCACTCATCAATCAGGCGGATCGACTCTTCGAACAGCGCTGAGTCGCTGTCGGTCACGCCGCACAAGCCGCTGTTGTAGAGCTTGAAACCGTTATCCGGCGTCACGCCGTGGCTGCGCAGGTCGCGACCGAGTTTTTGATAGTCGGGACGCTGGTGCACATCTTTCCAGTCGTACTCGAAGCGATCCATCACCGAGCGATTCGGCTCGATGAATTTGAACAGTTGGCTCGGGTGGCGGGTGAACAGGGTGTCGGTGTCGACGAACAGGGTTTTTTCCGCCCACTGCATGCCCGCGGCGATGGCGCAGGCCTTGCGGCGGTGGTGATAGCCGTGGGTGCCTTGCCAGCGGGTCAGGGTCGCTTCATCCAGCAACACCGTGTCGACCGGCCAGCCCGCATAGTCATCGGGGCGATCGGTGAGAATGCGGATCGCCGGAAGCTCGCCGTTTTTAGCCTGGGACAGCGCGGTCAGGATGCTGAACTTGGCTTCGCGCCGGTACACATCCTGATTGCCGTAAATCAGGTAAAGCAGTTGATGACGAACTTTCGTGAGGGGGGTTACCCGGGAATCAATACAACTCATCCGAAAACAAAATCCTTGTACAAAAAAACGCGCTGCCGCTCAGGCAACGCTTAAAACGGTGCCGGGCATTCGAAGCGCAGACGCTCGCCGGTTTGCGGGTGGGTGAAGCTCAGCATGCTGGCGTGCAGGCACAGACGCGGCCAGGCGGCCAGGGCCTGTTCGTGGGCGTAGAGCCCGTCGCCCAGCAGCGGGTGACCGATGGACAGCATGTGCACACGCAACTGGTGTGAGCGCCCGGTGATCGGCGTCAGCTCGACGCGGCACCAATCGCCGCAACGTTCCAGTACGCGCCAGAAGGTCAGCGCATGCTTGCCGAATTCGTGGTCGACCACGTGCCGCGGTTTGGTCGGCGGATCGTAGCGCAACGGCAGGTCGATGCTGCCGCTGTCCAGTTCCGGCTGACCCCAGCAGAGCGCAGTGTAGGCTTTCTCTGTTTCACGATCGTGAAACTGCCGCGACAGTTCGCGGTGAGTATCCGCGTCACGGGCCAGCAAAATGATGCCAGAGGTTTCCCAGTCCAGGCGATGAACGATGCGCGCTTCCGGGTAGCCGTTTTCCTGCAGGCGGGTGATCAGGCAGTCCTTGTTGTCGTCGGCGCGACCGGGCACCGAGAGCAGCAACGTCGGTTTGTCGACCACCAGTACGGCGGCGTCCTGATGAATGATGCGGATGTTGGACAACGGCATTAAAACAGCCTCGTAACAAATGCCAACGGCGGCTCAGGGCCATTCCGCGATGGGAATGGCCCTGAGCCGCCGTCGTTCCTGCCGGATCGACTCAGCGATCGGGCAGGGTGATGTTGAGTTCCAGAATCGAGCAACTGCCCTGGCTTTCCAGTGCAACATGTACGTCGTCGTTGCCGATGTTGACGTACTTGCGGATCACGTCGACCAGTTCCTTCTGCAAGGCTGGCAAGTAATCCGGCGTGCTGCGCTGGCCGCGCTCATGCGCCACGATGATCTGTAGACGCTCTTTCGCTACCGAGGCGGTACTTGGCTTTTTGTTGGCACGAAAGAAGTCAAAAAGGTTCATTACCTACCTCCAAACAGGCGCTCGAAGAATCCCTTCTTCGTAACATCGAGGAAACGATGTTCTTTTTCTTTGCCCAGCAGACGATCAACGGCATCGCTGTACGCCTGACCGGCATCGCTCTGGTCGTCGAGAATCACTGGAACGCCCGAGTTGGAAGCCTTCAGTACCGCTTGCGACTCAGGGATGACGCCCAGCAGGGTCACGGCCAGAATTTCCTTCACGTCTTCGACGCCCAGCATTTCGCCATCGCTGACGCGCTGCGGGTTGTAACGGGTCAGCAGAAGGTGTTCCTTGATCGGCTCTTCGCCGAGTTCGGCACGACGCGATTTGCTGGCCAGCAGGCCGAGCATGCGGTCGGAGTCACGTACCGAGGACACTTCCGGGTTGGTCACGATGATCGCTTCGTCGGCGAAATACATGGCCAGGTGCGCACCTTTCTCGATGCCCGCCGGGGAGTCGCAGACCACGAAGTCGAAGTCTTCCTTCAACTGCATCAGGACTTTTTCCACGCCTTCCTGGGTCAGCGCGTCTTTGTCGCGGGTCTGGCTGGCGGCCAGCACGTAGAGGTTTTCCAGGCGCTTGTCTTTGATCAGGGCCTGCTGCAGGTTGGCTTCGCCGTTGACCACGTTGACGAAGTCGTACACCACGCGACGCTCGCAACCCATGATCAGGTCGAGGTTACGCAGGCCCACGTCGAAGTCGACGATCACTGTTTTGTGGCCGCGCAGAGCGAGGCCGGTACCGATAGCGGCGCTGGTGGTGGTCTTACCCACACCACCCTTGCCGGATGTAACCACGAGAATCTTGGCCAAGGTGTTTCACCCCTAAGGAAGAAGGACTTTTTAGCCCCTGAAAAACATCTCTTGAAAACTACTGCAGTCGGACAGCCTTGGCTGGAATTCGGCGCAAGTCGCAATTGCCGGGGGCAAACGCTGCTTGTTCCTTTTTCCTACTTCGTTTGAGCCGTTTTCGCTACGTTTTAGAGATGCTTGGAAAATGCGGCAGTATCCGTTAAAGCCGAATGATGTTCAACACGTCGGCCGACAGGCTGACCTGGACGCCGGAGCCCCACAGTGGATCGCGGCGCAAATCTTCGGAAACCTTGTAATGCCCGGCGATGGAGATCAGTTCAGCGCTCAATTGCTGACAGAAAATCCGGGCCTTGGTGTCGCCTTTGACGCCGGCCAGTGCGCGACCGCGCATCGGGCCGTATACATGGATGTTGCCATCGGCCAGAAGTTCCGCCCCCGGACTGACCGAGGACACCACCACCAGATCGCCACCCTGGGCATATATCTGTTGGCCACCACGTACTGGCGTGGTGATGACGCGGGTCGGTTTGACCGTTGGCTCCGGCGGCTTTTCCGGCTTCTTTTTGACTTCCGGTTCCGGCGCTTCCAGCGGTCGCTCGCGGGCGCCGGACGGCGGCAGCACCGGGATGTCGATGGCGATGGCGGCAGCGATGTCTTCGATACGGCTGGCGCGGATCGCCAGGGTGCGCAGGCCATGTTGACGGCATACGCGCATCAGGCCGGGCAGATCGACCGCGCCTTCGCCGGGCGGCAGTTTGTCCAGCGCCAGGACCAGCGGTGCATTGCTGAAGAAATTCGGCGCCTGGGCGACTTTGGCGGCCAGTTGCCGATCAAGGCTGTCGAGGTCGTTGCGGGACAGTTCCAGCACCGTGATGGCCAGCATGCTGCCCTTCAACTGGAACACGGGATCTCGGTCTGGCGATTCGTTTTGGCTCATATCGGCATACAACGGCTTGTCACTAAAAGTGCCGAGACTTATAACGAGAACGCCCGCGAGCCGCAAGCCGGGTCGAACGATGTAGAATGCGCGGCCACTGAATTTACGGAAGCTTTAATGGATCGCCCGCGTTTTCGAAGAGCCTTTCTTTCTCCCCGCTTCTGGCCGCTCTGGTGCGGTCTGGGGCTGTTGTGGCTGGTCGTGCAGTTGCCGTATGCGGTTTTACTGACGATCGGTCGTGTGCTGGGCGCATTGATGTATCGCGTGGCCGGCGACCGGCGGCGCATCGCCAAGCGCAATCTCGAGCTGTGCTTCCCGGAAAAATCCGCTGCCGAGCGCAAACGCCTGCTCAAGGAAAACTTCGCCTCCACCGGCATCGCGTTTTTTGAAATGGCGATGAGTTGGTGGTGGTCCCGTGAGCGTCTGGCCAAACTGGCGCATGTCGAAGGCCTGGAGCATCTGCAAAAGGCCCAGCGCGAAGGCAAGGGCGTGATCCTCATGGCCGCGCACTTCACCACCCTGGAAATCGGCGCCGCGTTGCTCGGCCAGCAGCACACCATCGATGGCATGTACCGCGAGCACAAAAACCCGTTATTCGACTTCGTCCAGCGTCGGGGCCGTGAGCGGCACAATCTCGATTCGCTGGCGGTGGAGCGTGACGACGTGCGTGGCATGCTCAAGCTGCTGCGTTCGGGCCGGGCGATCTGGTACGCACCGGATCAGGACTACGGCGCCAAGCAAAGCATCTTCGTGCCGCTGTTCGGCATTCAGGCGGCGACCGTGACCGCGACCACCAAGTTTGCCCGTCTGGGCAAGGCGCTGGTGGTGCCGTTCACTCAGGAGCGGCTGGCCGACGGCAGCGGTTACCGGTTGGTGATCCATCCGCCATTGGAAGACTTCCCGGGTGAAACCGAAGAGGCCGACTGCCTCCGCATCAACCAGTGGGTGGAAAGTGCGCTGCGCGCCTGCCCTGAGCAATACTTGTGGGCGCACCGCCGCTTCAAGAGCCGTCCACCGGGCGAGCCGAAGCTTTACCCGAAACGGCGCGGCTGATTCACTCACCCTTTCAAGCACCATGGAGCGTTGCGATGAGCCCAGCGGAACCGGTCACAGGTTTGATTCTTTCCGGCGGCGGGGCTCGGGCGGCGTATCAGGTGGGGGTGCTGGCGGCGATTGCCGAATTGCTGCCGCTGGGCGCGGACAATCCGTTTCCGGTGATCGTCGGCACTTCGGCCGGGGCGATCAATGCGGTCAGCCTGGCCAGTGGTGCCACCGATTTTCGCGCCGCCATCGAACGCCTCACACTGTTCTGGCAGGGCTTTCGCAGCCATCGGGTGCTGCGCAGCGACTGGCCGGGGGTGATCCGTCAGGCCAGCCGCTTTGTCAGTCACAGTCTGCTCGGCATCGGTCGCCAACTGCCAGTGGCGCTGCTCAACAGTTCGCCGCTGCGCGACCTGCTCAATGAAAAACTGCACATGCCCGGGATCGCCGAATCCATCGCCCGCAAGCAATTGCATGCGGTGGCGGTGACCGCGTTCGGCTACGAATCGGGCCAGGCGGTGACCTTCTATCAGGGCGGCGGCACGATCGATGCGTGGTTGCGCCATCGGCGGATCGGCGTGCCGGCGCAATTGTCGGTGGACCATCTGCTGGCAAGTTCGGCGATCCCGTTGCTGTTTGCCCCGGTAAAAATCGGTGAGGAATATTTCGGCGACGGTGCGGTACGCCAGTCGGCGCCGATCAGCCCGGCGCTGCACCTGGGTGCGAGTCGGGTGCTGGTGGTGGGCGTCAGCGGCAACCCGCGCGGGTTTGATCCGCAGCAGCCGCTGGAGCGCGCCTACACCGGTCAGCAGCCAACGCTGGCGCAGATTGGCGGACACATGCTCAACAGCACGTTCATTGACAGTCTGGAGAGCGACATCGAGTTGCTGCAGCGTTTGAACCAGTTCAGTCGACTGATGCCCGAGGGCGTGCCGACTCGTGAGTTGGGTGTGGCGCCGGTGGAAGTGCTGGTGATTGCGCCGAGTCAGCCGATCGACGAGATCGCGGCGCGACATCGACAGGAATTGCCGGCGGCATTGCGTCTGTTTTTGCGTGGGCCGGGGGCGACCAAGACCAGTGGGGCAGGGGTGCTGAGTTATCTGCTGTTCGAGGCGGGGTATTGCAGCGAACTGATCGACCTGGGACGGCGCGATGCGTTGGCCAAGCGTGAGGAGTTGTGCCGGTTTCTCGGGATCACCGAGTCGGTGGTTCCAGTCTGAGATTCGCGGTGAAGCCTTCGCGAGCAGGCTCGCTCCCACATTGGAACTCGGTCGAATGTGGGAGCGAGCCTGCTCGCGAAGCTTTTAAGATCAGAAGTGGAACTTCACCAGGAAGCTGGTCACGTTCTGATTGGTGGTGAACGCACGGGTGTCGTCGATCCCGTACTTGTCTTTCCAGTAGTCGTATTCAACACCGACATACAGCTGCTTCTCGCCGAAATTCAGCGCCTTGCCCAGGTCGTATTTGACCTGTGGGTTGAAGTGCAGGTTGGCGTGGTATTCGCCTTTGCTGTTGACGTCGTTGTCGACCACCCAGTCCATGAAACCGTCGATCAGGATGTTCGAGTCGCCAACCGGAATGGTGTAAGACCAGACCGGGGTGATCTGCCAGACGTTGTCACCGGCGCGCGAGCCTTCGGTGTGGCGCTGGTAGAAGTTCAGCTGGAAGTAGTCGAAGCCTGGAATCGCCAGGTCAAAACCCGGGCCGATCAGGTACGACTCGACGTCGCCTTCACCGAACTCGTAAGTCATCGCCAGCAGCACATCCTTGACCGGACCGAATTCGATCTTCTGGTCGAGGATCTTGCCCAGCGACAGGCGTGGGCTGAATTCGCCATAGTAAGTGTTGTTGCCGACGCCGCCATCCGGCTTGCCGTTGTAGAAGATCTTGTCGACGAACAGGAAGTTGTCCCCGTACTTCCAGGCATCGGCGTGCTCGAAGGTGACGGTCTGCTGGATCGCCGGGTTGACCTTGAAGTCTTTGCCGTAGAGGTAGGTCAGGCTGTTGTTCTGCCATTGCAGCAGGCCGTCGGCCATGGCCTCGCCGCCGGCCAGCATCGATCCCGCGAGCATCAGGCTGGTGCACATACGTTTCATTCGGTTGCTCCCAAAGTAGGTGTTCCACGTTTATTTTTTTAAGATCGGCGCTCTGGTGTGGCGCCTTTTTTCGTCGCTGCAAAAGTCATCCGATCGGTCAGCTTCGCTGGTGATAGCAAGAGCTGGGCCAACGCTTTCGAAAAGCAAAAAAACGCCCGTTCGGCTGCTGAAAAACAGTCGATTGCGCGTGTTTTCGGGATGCCTCGGTACTGACCGGGGCCGGGATAAGTTGGCTTGTCGGTCAGGAATTAAATCCGGGCTTTTTTTTAGACCGAATTCAAGAGGCCGCGGAGAATACTGACTCCTCGGCCAGCTCTCAAGTGCCCCGCAACAGAGCACCGACGACAGGTATGGGGCACGGTTGCGGGCCATCTCAGAAGTGCACCTTTACCAGCAGGCTGGCGGTGTTCTGGTTGGTGTCGAGGTTGTGGCTGCTTTCGACGCCGTATTTGTTTTTCCAGTAGCTGTATTCGGTGCCGACGTACAGCTGCTTGTGGCTCCAGCCGAGGGCTTTGCCGAGGTCGTATTTGATCTGCGGATTGATGTGCAGGTTGGCGTGGTAGGTGCCGCGCGAGTTCTGGTCGTTGTCGACGACCCAGTCCAGATAGCCGTCGATCAACAGGTCGGAGTTGCCCAGCGGCACGCTGTAAGACCAGCCCGGGGTGATCTGCCAGACGCCGTCGCCGGGGCGCGGGCCTTCGGTCTGGCGGCGGAAGATGTTCAGGGTCACGTAGTTGAAGCCGGGTACTTTCAGATCGAAGCCGGGGCCGATCAGGTAGGCCTCGCTGTCGCCTTCGCCGTACTCGTACGTCATCGCCAGCAGCACGTCCTTGATCGGGCCAAACTCGATTTTCTGGTCGAAGATCTTGCCGAACGAGAAGCGCGGGGTGAATTCGCCGTAGAAGGTGTGCGGGCCTTTGTTGCGGTCTTCCTGACCGTTGTAGAAGATCTTGTCGACGAACAGGAAGTTGTCGCCGTACTTCCACTTGTCGGCGTGCTCGAACGTCACCGTCTGCTGGATCGACGGGTTGATCGCGAAGTTCTTGCCGTACAGGTAGCTCAGGCTGTTGGTCTGCCACAGCAGTAAATCGCCGGCCATGGCCTGACTCGCGGCCAGCAGGCCGCCACTCAACAGAACGCTGGTTTGCGTGCGAATCATCGGTTGCTCCCTCTTGTTTTTATTGTTGAGGCAGGGTGTTGCACGTCCCCTGTGGGAGCGAGCCTGCTCGCGAAGAGGGCATGTCAGTCGCCATCACTGTTGAATGACACAACGCTTTCGCGAGCAGGCTCGCTCCCACAAGGTTTTGTGGTGACTTGGTTAGTGCTGATGCGCGTGGCAGTCGTTGATCGCTGCGCGTTCGGCGCCGCCGAGGATGTTGAACAGCAGATTCAACGTCAGCGCGCTGAGGGTGGCCATGGCGATGCCGCTGTGGGTGATCGGGCTCATCCACATCGGCAAGTGCGCGAAGAATTCCGGACGCACCACCGGGATCAGACCCATGCCGATGCTCACCGCCACCAGCAGTTGATTGCGCCGGTCGCCGATGTCCGCTTCCTGAAGGATCTTGATCCCGGTCGCAGCGACCATGCCGAACATCGCAATCGCCGCACCGCCCAACACCGCCGGCGGAATCGACGCCACCAGGAATGCGGCTTTCGGCAGCAGGCTGAGCACGATCAGCAGGCCACCGGCAACGATGGTCACCGAGCGGCAGCGCACGCCGGTCATCTGCACCAGGCCGATGTTCTGCGCGAAGGAGGAATGGGTGAACGTGTTGAAGAAACCGGCAGCGAACGACGCGCCGGCATCGCACAGCAGGCCGCGACGCAGCATCCGCGGGCAGACTTCCTGACCGGTGATCTTGCCCAGCGCAAGGAACATCCCGGTGGACTCGACGAAAATGATCACCACCACCAGACACATCGACAGGATCGGCGCCAGTTCGAATTTCGGCATGCCGAAGTGCAGCGGAGTGACGAACTGAACCCACGGCGCGTTGGCCATGCCGCTCAGGTCGACCATGCCGATCGCACCGCAGAGCACGTAGCCCAGGCACATGCCGATCAGCACGGAAATATTCACCCAGAAGCCGCGCATGAAGCGGTGGATCAACAGAATGGTCGCCAGTACCAGAGCGGCGATGGCCAGATAAATCGGTGAACCGAATTGCGCCGCGGCGGCACCGCCACCGGCCCAGTTCACGGCCACGGGGAACAGCGACAAACCGATCGAGGTGATGACTGTGCCTGTCACCAAAGGCGGGAAGAAACGCACGACCTTGGACATGAACGGCGCGATGAGCATGCCGAAGAATCCGGCGGCGATGGTCGCACCGAAGATCCCTTGCAGACCGATACCGGGCATGCCGGCCATGGCGACCATGCTGCCGACCGCCGCGAAACTGGCGCCCATCATCACCGGCATGCGGATACCCATCGGGCCGATACCCAGCGACTGGACGATGGTGGCGATACCGGCGACCAGCAGGTCGGCGTTGATCAGGAAGGCAATTTCTTCACGACTCAGGCCAGCGGCCTGTCCGATGATCAACGGCACCGCGATGGCACCGCCGTACATCAGCAGAACATGTTGCAAACCGACCAGGATCAGTTGCAAAAGGGGCAAACGCTGAATGGCGGGTGCGTCGGGGATGCGCGCTTTGGACAGCTCGGACATGCAACACCTCGGATCTTTTTTATTCTTGTGATTGAACAGCTGCCGGGTGGCTCACAGCTGTTTCTTTGCATCAGGTAAACCGCGTTGCGGCTAATCGCTGGCAAGCCAGCTCCCACACAGGCACTGCAAAACCCTGTGGGAGCTGGCTCGCCAGCGATGCTTTTACTGCTTAGTTGGTCTGGGCTCCCTGGGCGATCCATGCACCGATCAGGTCACGTTCCTGCTGGGTCATCTGCGTGATGTTGCCCAGTGGCATGATCTGCGTGGTGATGGCTTGCGCCTGGATCCGCGCCGCGTTCTGGCGGATCTGCTCGGGGGTGTCGAACATCACACCGGCAGGTGCCGCGCTGAACAACGGGCTGGTCGGTTTGGCCGAATGGCAGACCGCGCAGCGCTCCTGGATCACGTTGTGCACCTTGTCGAACGCAGGACCTGCGTTGGACGCTTGCGCCGGTGCCGCAGCAGGGGCAGCCGGAGCGGCTGGCGCTGCAGGTGCCGCCGCTTCAGCCGGTTTCGCGCCACCGCCCAGTGCCGTTTCCGGCAATGGCTGGTACTCGATTTTTGCTGGCGCCTTGGCCACGTCCGGTGCGGTCGGCATCGGCGCAGGGCCGGTGACGTACGCCAGGGTGATCATGCCCACCGCTGCCACAGGCAGGGTCCAGGCAAACTTGTGGCTGTCGTGACGGGTGTTGAAGTAGTGACGCACCAACACCGCCAACACCGCGATCCCGGCCAGAATCAACCAGTTGTACTGGCTGCCATAAGTGCTCGGGAAGTGGTTGCTGATCATGATGAACAGCACCGGCAGGGTGAAGTAGTTGTTGTGACGCGAACGCAGCAGGCCTTTGGCCGGCAGCGCCGGGTCCGGCGTGCGGTTCTCGGCAATCGCCGCGACCAGTGCACGCTGCGCCGGCATGATAATGCGGAACACGTTGCCGACCATGATGGTGCCGATGATCGCGCCGACGTGCAGATACGCACCACGACCGCTGAACACCTTGCTGAAGCCATACGCCGCGCCGATGATCAGCACGAACAGGATGAAGCCGAGCAGGGCGGGTTTCTTGCCCAGAGCCGAATCGCAGAGGAAGTCGTAGATGAACCAGCCGGCGATCAGCGAACCGATGCCGATGGCCACGCCTTCAGGGCCGGTCAGGCCGCTGCCGGGTGCCACGAGGTAGAGCACGGGATTGGAGTAGAACACCACGCACAGCAGCGCGATCCCCGACATCCAGGTGAAGTAGGCTTCCCATTTGAACCAGTGCAGGTTCTCCGGCATCGACGGTGGGGCCAGTTTGTATTTTTCCAGGTGATAGATACCGCCGCCGTGGATTGCCCACAGATCACCGGCCAGGCCGGTTTTCGGGTTGACGCGGTTGAGGTTGTTCTCCAGCCAGACGAAGTAGAACGACGCGCCGATCCAGGCCACGCCAGTGATCATGTGAACCCAGCGCACGCTCAGGTTCAGCCATTCCAACAGATGTGCTTCCACAGTCTTTACCTCTCGCCTGTCACTCTTGTTGTCGAGTGATCAGACCTTCTCTTATTGGTGGGGGGCGAGGATCAAACGCTCATCCTCTTTGAAAAAATGCTCATCGCAGTTGTTGCCTGTGCCACTGCGATCAACCACCAGGAAGTCATCCCGCTTTTCGATCGTCAGCACCGGGTGGTGCCAGACGCCGCGATGGTAATTGATGCCCTGCCTGCCGTTGGTGACGAAGGCGCGGACCAAGCCTGATACAGGTACATCGCCAAGTGGCGCGACCACGATCAGAAAGGGGTTGCCGAGCAGCGGAATGAAAGCCTGGCTGCCCAGCGGATGGCGTTCCAGCATGCTCACGGTCAGCGGCATGTCCTGCGCGTCGGCGCGGAAGATGCTGATGATCGCGTTGTCCTCAGGCGTAGCGGTTTCGACCGTCGCCAGTTTGTGGAAGCGCATGGTCGAACCGTTGTTGATCATGAAGTGGTCGCTGCCGTCGGTTTCGATCACGTCACCGAAGGGGGCGAAGGCTTCTTTGGTCAGCGGTTCAATCGTTAGTGTGCGCATGCTGTTCTTTTCCGAATTCTGTGTTGACTGTTCTGACGCCTTCGCGAGCAGGCTCGCTCCCACATTTGGAATGCAGTCTCCTGTGGGAGCGAGCCTGCTCGCGAATGGTTTCACTGCTTACTTCGCGACCTTGCCCAAAACGCGCAGGCGACTCACGCCACCATCCGGGAACACATTGAGGCGGATGTGGGTGATCGGGCCCAGTGCCTTGATCTGCTCGACGAAGGTGTGTTCGGCGTGCATTTCCAGCTTCTGGCTTGGCAGCAGTTCACGCCAGAACAGCGACTGGGTTTCGATCTGGCTGTCGGTGCCGCCCTTGACGAACGCGCCCTGGATCGAGCAGGTGTCCGGGTAGTTGCCCTTGAAGTGCAGGGTGTCGACGATGATTTTTTCGATCTCACCCGGATGGCCCAGCGCGACGATCACCCAGTCATTGCCCGGGGTGCGACGACGTGCGGTTTCCCAGCCGTCGCCCATGTTGATGCCACGGCCCGGGTTGAGGATGTTGCTCATGCGACCGAAGTGTTCGTCGGAGCAGGCGAGGGCGCGGCCACCGTTGAGGGCTGCAGCCAGATCGACTTGCTCATTGTCGCCAACAGCGGACCAGTCGCGGAACGGAATGCCGTAGACGCGCAGACGGGCGACACCGCCGTCCGGGTAGATGTTGAAGCGCAGGTGGCTGAACGCTTGGTCATTGCTGATTTCGTGGTAGTGGTGGCTGTTGCCTTGCAGTTCGACGGCCGACAGCACTTCAGTCCACTGGGTGTTTTCGTCCGGCTCGCCCGAGGCCAGGAAGCACGCTTCCAGCGAGGCCGATGGCGGGAAGTTGCCGGTGAAGAATGAGGTGTCGATGTCCACACCTTTGATCGAGCCCGGTACGCCCAGGCGGATTACCGCGCTGTCGTAGCCTTCGAAGCGCTTGCGACGCGATTCCCAGCCGTCCATCCACTTGCCGTTGTCGTCGAACACACCCTCCTTCCACACGGCCGGGGTCGGCTGAAACAGACGATTGGCGTCTGCGAACCAGTCATCGGTGACCGAGATGATTTTGGTGCCCAGACGGGCATCGGCCAGGTTGACGAACTTCTCGAAAGGTACGGCGTAAGCTTTCATTCTTCTTGTCTGCCTTTAATAAGTTGGCTGGGGATGCTTGCAAGGCCCTGGGTGCTCTCCGCGTTTGATGCACTCGGGCCAGGCTTCGCTAGAGAGTCAGTAAACGGAACAGGGCGATCTTGTTGATCTCCGCCAGCGCGCATTTGAATTCGGTGTCGACCGGGTTGTGAATGCGCGTTTCGAACGCCGCGAGGATCTGATGCCGGTTGCTGCCTTTTACCGCCATGATGAAGGGAAACTTGAACTTGGCCTTGTAGGCGTCGTTCAGCTCGGTGAAGCGCTGAAACTCTTCGGCCGTGCATTGGTGAATACCGGCGCCCGCCTGTTCATTGGTGCTGGCTTCGGTCAGTTGGCCCTGGACGGCAGCTTTGCCGGCCAGGTCCGGGTGAGCGTTGATCAGTGCCAGTTGACTGGTGTGATCGGCGCTCAACAGGATGTCGCTCATGCGCTGGTGCAGGGTTTCGATCTCGTCGATCGAAGCGTCCACGCCCAGGTCGTAAGCCTTCTCGGCTACCCATGGCGAATGTTCGTAGATGTCGGCGAAGGCTTTGACGAAGGCGTCGCGGCTCAGGGTCGACGGTTGCAGGGTTTGAAAGTGGCTCATTTAGCGGCCCCTTGGTACGGGTGGGTTTGGTGCCAGTGACGCGCGATGTCGACGCGACGGCTGAACCACACCTGTTCATGACTTTTGGCGTATTCGATGAAGCGCTTGAGCGAGGCCAGACGCGCCGGACGGCCGATCAGCCGGCAGTGCAGACCGATCGAAAGCATCTTCGGCGCTTCGGCGCCCTCGGCGTAGAGCACGTCGAAGGCGTCTTTGAGGTATTCGAAGAAATCGTCGCCCTTGTTGAAGCCCTGCACCTGGGTGAAGCGCATGTCGTTGGTGTCGAGGGTGTACGGGATCACCAGGTGCGGTTTGCCGGTCGGGTTGTTCGGTTCCCAGTAGGGCAGGTCGTCGTCGTAGGTGTCGCAGTCGTAGAGGAAGCCGCCTTCTTCCATCACCAGGCGTCGGGTGTTCGGGCCGGTGCGGCCGGTGTACCAGCCCAGTGGGCGCTCGCCGGTGAGTTCGGTGAGGATGCGGATCGCTTCGAGCATGTGCTCGCGCTCCTGCGCCTCGTCCATGTATTGGTAGTCGATCCAGCGGTAGCCGTGGCTGCAGATCTCGTGACCGGCTTCAACCATCGCGCGGATCACATCCGGGTGGCGCTGGGCGGCCATGGCCACGGCGAAGATGGTCAGCGGAATGTCGAATTCCTTGAACAGTTTCAGAATCCGCCATACGCCGGCGCGGCTGCCATACTCGTAAAGCGATTCCATGCTCATGTTGCGTGCGCCTTGCAGCGGTTGAGCAGCGACCATCTCGGAGAGGAAGGCTTCGGATTCTTTGTCGCCGTGCAGAATGTTGCGCTCGCCGCCTTCTTCGTAATTGAGCACGAAGGACAGGGCGATGCGCGCGTTGCCCGGCCAGTGTGGGTGAGGAGGGTTACTGCCGTAACCGATCAGGTCGCGTGGGTAGTCAGCGCTCACTGCAGTCTTCCTTCTTATTCGTTGACAGGTTTGTGTAACGGCCTGCACAGGCTGGCGTCACAGCGATGGGCTGATTGTATACAACTTTACTCGCAATTTGTAAGCCTGAATTTTCGCATTTTTCACCGACTGTCATCTTTTGCTGCTAATGGCGTAAACCTGCAAGAAACCTGCCTGATCAGTCAGCTAATGGCTGTGAGGTTCAATAGGCAGGCGCTTGAGGGGCAGATCAGGGGTAAACGCCCGAATGGCGGGGGTGAGGTGAAAAATGTCGTTTTTATTGTGTACAATTTTTTTTAAAAGTGTCTTAATCAGTCGCTCGCCGCAACTTTTCGTGCTCCGAATCGGTGCGGTCTCCTTTTTACCTGACTTCGGGAGGCGCGAAGTCTGACTGCTCTTTGCGGCCAGGCGCGCAGAATCAATGGGACGTTTGACAACACACGTTTTGGACGCTGCACACGGTTGCCCGGGCAGCTCGATCAAGGTCGAGCTGTACCGCGTTGAAGGCTCGCATCTGGAATTGGTCGCCAGTGCGATTACCAACAGTGATGGCCGGGTCGATGCGCCGCTGCTGCAAGGCGATGACTACCGCACCGGGGTCTATCAGGTGCAGTTCCACGCCGGCGATTACTACCGCGCCCGTGGCGTGCAACTGCCGGAACCGGCGTTCCTCGACGTGGTGGTGCTGCGTTTCGGCATCTCTGCCGAACAGGATCACTACCATGTGCCACTGCTGATCTCGCCTTACAGCTATTCCACCTACCGGGGCAGCTGACCCCAAGCAGCTGCCCCTACCGGGAAGCGACTGCGCATATAGCTTCTTTGGTCTTTCGCCCGCTCACACTGCGGGCTTTTTTTCGCTTGGAGGAAAGTGCTGTCTGGTCTGACGCCTTCGCGAGCAAGCCCGCTCCCACAAGGGAATGCATTCCAAATGTGGGAGCGGGCTTGCTCGCGAAGCTTTTGCTGTCAGCGGCTCAACAGCGACGCAGCACCGGCACCACTGAACAGTCCGGCACTCACCCGGTTGAACCAGCTCTGTCCCTTGCCGCTGCGCAGATAGCGCGCCGCGCCATGTGCACCCAGCCCATAAGCCAGTTTGCAGCACAGGTCGAGCACCACCCAAGTCGCGATCATGATCAGCAACTGCGGCAGGAACGGCTGTTGTGCGCTGAGGAACTGCGGCAGAAACGCGGCGAAGAACAGAATGTCTTTCGGATTGCTCGCACCCAAGACAAACGCACGCCCGAACAGTGTGCGAAAGCGTGGCACTGGTGCGGCTTGTGGCACTTCGGCACCGACCGCTGGCTGACGCGATTGCTGCCAGCTCTGCCAGGCGAGATAGAACAGGTACAGCGCGCCGACGATTTTCAGGGCGCTGAACAGTTGTTCTGACGCCAGCAGCAGGGCGCCCAGCCCCAGCGCCGAAGCACTGAGCAGGCAGATCGAGGCAATCACGCCGCCGAGAAACGCCGGGTAAGAGCGGCGCAAGCCGTAGTTCAGACTGTTGCTGATCATCAGCAATGACAGCGGCCCCGGAATCAGGATCACCACCAATGCCGCGCCGCTGAACAGCAGCCAGGTTTCCAGACTCATCACTTTGCTCCTTTTTTTGTTGTACTCAAGAATGTGCAAAAGCCCCACCCGCGAGGGTGAGGCTGGTTTGACGCTTGAACCGCGTGACGCTTACAAGAAGATGAACTTGGCGATAAAGATCGCGCAGAGCACCCACAGGCTGACGGAAATTTCCTTGTACTTGCCGGTACCGGCCTTCAACGCCACGTAGGTGATGAAGCCCAGCGCAATGCCATCGGCGACCGAGAAGGTCAGCGGCATCATGATCGCAGTGACGATCGCCGGGATGGCGTCAGTGGCTTCATCCCATTCGATGTGCGCCATGCCGCCCATCATCAGCATCGCGACATAAATCAGCGCACCGGCGGTGGCGTAAGCCGGAATCATCCCGGCCAGTGGCGCGAAAAACATCGCCGCTATAAATAGCACACCCACGGTGACTGCGGTAAGACCAGTCCGACCACCAGCCGCTACACCCGCGGCACTTTCCACATAGCTTGTAACCGGAGGGACACCGACCACCGCGCCGAAGACGCTGGAGGCGCTGTCGGCTTTCATCGCTCGGGAAAGGTTTTCGATACGCCCGTCCGCGTTGACCAGATTGGCGCGCTGGGCCACGCCCATCAGGGTGCCGGCGGTGTCGAACATGTGCACGAAGAGGAAAGCCAGGACCACGCTGATCATGCTGACGTTGAACACACCCGCGACGTTCATTGCCATGAAGGTCGGCGCCAGGCTTGGCGGGGTCGACATGATCCCTTCGTAGTGCACGATGCCCAGGCCCCAGCCGGCCAGGGTCACGGTGATGATGCTGATGAGGATCGCGCCGAAGACTTTGTGGTAGCTGAGGATCGCGATCATCAGGAAGCAGATCGCCGCCAGCAGCGGGCCGGGTTCACGCAGGGAGCCGAGTTTGATCAGGGTGGCCGGGCTGTCGACGACGATACCGGCGGTTTTCAGACCAATCAGCCCGAGGAACAGACCGACACCGGCGCCCATCGCAAAGCGCAGGCTGACCGGAATGCTGTTGAGCAGCCATTCGCGAATGCGCGAGAAGGTAAGGATCATGAACAGCACACCGGAGACAAACACCGCACCGAGCGCGGTTTCCCAGTTGTAGCCCATGGTGCCGACCACGGTGTAAGTGAAGAAAGCGTTGAGGCCCATGCCCGGTGCCAGGCCCACCGGCCAGTTGGCGTACAGGCCCATCAGCAGGCAGCCGAGCGCGGCGGCGATGCAGGTGGCGACGAAGGCTGCACCGTGATCGATCCCGGCATCGGCCATGATGTTCGGGTTGACGAAGATGATGTAAGCCATGGTGATGAAGGTTGTCAGACCGGCAATCAGCTCGGTCTTCACCGTGGTGCCATGCAAGCTGAGTTTGAAGATGCGCTCCAGCACGCCTGTGCGTAAGGGCGGCGAGAGTTCCAGCGTCGATGCTTCGGATTTGCGGCTTTCCACAGCGAGTACTCCTCAAGAGTTTTATTGTTATTTCCAGGGCCGGACCCATGAGGGGTGGCAGCAGCCCTTTGAGGCATACGCGAATTTGTTGACCATGCGGTCAGGAACTCGCACGCAGTGGATTATGCTTTTGTGTACAAATAAAGCAAATATTGTTTTTGGTTTTGTTTACGAAAGGTCAGGCGATAGGGATATATCGCCTGTTCTGGCCTCTTCGGGAGCAAGCCCCCTCCCACAGGGTTCTGCTGGTTACCCATGATTAGGGTCCACTGGAGATCCACTGTGGGAGGGGGCTTGCTCCCGAAGAGGCCAGTCCAGTCAATCAAGATGTGACTGGGAGCTCCCAAGTGCCATATTCACCGCCAACCACCCATTCACCGCCGCCTCCCCAGCCTCGGCAAACACCCGCTCGAGCAACTTAACCTGCTCACGCCGCAACGCCTGCTCAAACTTCTCACCTTCAGCAGTCAGCTCCAGCAGGCGCTTACGCTTGTCTGCCTCCGACGCCAGGCTCTCCACCAGGTGCATTTCCTGCAGCTGGCGCAACGGCATGTTCAACGCCTGCTTGCTCACGCCGAGCAAGCTCAGCAATTCCTTCACGCTCAAATTCGGATAACGCGCGATGAAGAACACAATCCGCTGATGCACCCGGGACAGGCCGCGCCGCTCGAGCATTTCATCAGCCTTGGCGGTGAACGCCTGATAGCCGAAGAAAAACGCTTCCATCGCCTGTTGCTGGCTGGCGGGGTTTTTAAGGTCAAGCATGTTGACGTACTCGCTCAAGCTGTCGTAGTTTCAGTCAACCAGTTTGACTCATTTTTCCCAGGCCTCGCTACCGGTGACTCCCATGGCTTTTTCCGAACGTGTTTCGCGCCTTAAAAGTTCTCTGATCCGTGAAATCCTCGCCGCCGCCCAGCGCCCGGAGGTGATGTCGTTTGCCGGCGGCTTGCCGGCCGAAGCCATGCTGCCGAAAGTCGAATGGTCCGAGATGCCGTTGGCGCTTGGTCAGTACGGCATGAGCGAAGGCGAGCCGGCGCTGCGTGAAGCGCTGGCGGCGCAGGCGCGAGCGTTGGGGCTGGAGTGCACGGCGAGTCAGGTGCTGGTGGTCAGCGGTTCCCAGCAGACCCTCGATCTGGCGGCCAAGTTATACATCGACAAAGGCACCGAAATCCTGCTGGAGGCGCCGACCTACCTGGCCGCGTTGCAGATCTTCCAGCTGTTCGGCGCCGATTGCCTGACCGTGCCGCAAGAGGCCGATGGCCCGAATCTGGCCCAACTGCGCAGTCGCCTTGAGCAACATCGCCCGGCGTTCATCTACCTGATCCCGACGTTCCAGAACCCCTCCGCCGTGCGCTACAGCGAAGCCAAGCGCGCCGCCGTCGCCGCATTGCTCGATGAATTCGGCGTGACCCTGATCGAAGACGAGCCGTACCGCGAACTGACGTTCGATGGCGGCAGCGCCAAACCGATTGCCGGGCGTTTGCAGAAAGCCAGCTGGATCTACACCGGCACCGTGTCGAAAACCTTGCTGCCGGGTTTGCGCGTCGGCTACCTGATCGCCAGCCCGGACCTGTTCCCGCATTTGCTCAAGCTCAAGCAATCGGCGGATCTGCACACCAACCGCATCGGCCAGTGGCAGGCGCTGCAATGGATCGGCAGTGAAAAATATCAGCAGCACCTGAGCGAGTTGCGCGGCTTTTACCGGCAGCGGCGGGATGCTTTCCAGTCAGCGCTGGAAACGCACTTTTCCGATCTGGCGAACTGGAACATGCCGCAGGGCGGGTTGTTTTTCTGGTTGACGCTGAAGCAACCGCTGGATACGCGGACGTTGCTCAACGAGGCGTTGGCCAATGACGTGGCGTTCATGCCGGGCGAGCCGTTCTTTCCCGAACCGGATAAAAACCTCGGGCACCTGCGTTTGAATTTCAGCCACATCGACCCGGCGCGACTGGATGAAGGGTTGAAGCGGTTGGCGGCGGTGGTGAGGCAGGCGCAGATAAATAAAGCGGCGTGAAAAACAAATAAACCGGCTCGAGGGCCGGTTTATTTTTGTCTGAGTAATGTGTTGTTCTTGCGGCCCTCATCGCTGGCAAGCCAGCTCCCACAGGTTATGTGAACGCTACAGATCACTGTGGGAGCTGGCTTGCCAGCGATGGGGTCATAAGCAACACAACATCAATATCAGACCGCCGCAAACCGCTTATCCAGATAATCAATAATCACCTTGGACTCATACATCCAGGTCGTCTGCCCATTCTCTTCAATGCGCAGGCACGGCACTTTGATCTTGCCGCCCTGGTCAAGCAGCGTCTGGCGATCCTGTTCATTGTTCTTCGCGTCCTTCAGTGCGACCGGCACATTCAGGCGACGCAGCGTACGACGGGTTTTCACGCAGAACGGGCAGGCGTGGAACTGATACAGGGTCAGGCCTTTGGCGGCGGCGTTGACTTGCGCCTGTACCTCCGCCGGGCGCTGTTTCTTGCCCGGGCGGGTGATGAAGTCAATGAAGATGATCAGTTGGCCAAGGCCGACACGAAGCGCTTTTACGAACACGTTGAAAGCCTCACGGTGCAAAGAGAGAAGGGCGCGCAGCTTACCCGATTTTTCACAGGCGAAAAAAAACCGGCGATCAACGCCGGTTTTTTTCTGCAGCCGATTACTTGATCAGGCTGAGGAACTCGCTGCGAGTCGCCGCGTTTTCGCGGAACTCACCGAGCATCACCGAAGTGATCATCGACGAATTCTGTTTCTCGACACCGCGCATCATCATGCACATGTGCTTGGCCTCGATCACCACGGCCACGCCCAGCGCACCGGTGACTTGCATCACCGCATCGGCGATCTGGCGGCTGAGGTTTTCCTGGATCTGCAGACGGCGGGCGTACATGTCGACGATCCGCGCGACCTTCGACAGGCCCAGCACTTTGCCGCTCGGAATGTACGCAACGTGCGCCTTGCCGATGAACGGCAGCAGGTGGTGTTCGCACAACGAGTACAGCTCGATGTCCTTGACCAGCACCATTTCGCTGTTGTCGGAGCTGAACAGGGCACCATTGGTGACCTCTTCGAGCGTCTGTTCATAACCGCGGCAGAGGTACTGCATGGCTTTGGCGGCACGCTTTGGCGTGTCGAGCAGGCCCTCGCGGGACACGTCCTCGCCCAGTTGGCCGAGAATCGCGGTGTAATTCTGTTCCAGGGACATGAAACTACCTGTGTGGATTTTCGCAAAGGGCAAGGGTACGGTGGCGGACACAACCCTGCAAGTTCGGTGTAACGCGATTATTCGTCGCGGCCTTCCATCATGGTGCGTTTGAGCATCACGTACACCGCGCCGGCACCGCCGTGTTTCGCCTGGCACGAGCAGAAACCGAGCACTTGCGGATGCTGACGCAGCCAGGTGTTGACGTGGCTTTTGATCATCGGCCGCTTGCCGTCCAGGCGCACGGCCTTGCCGTGGGTGACGCGCACGCAGCGGATTTCGAATTTGGTCGCTTCGGCGAGAAAGGCCCAGAGGGTCTCGCGGGCTTTTTCGACGTTCATGCCGTGCAGGTCGAGGCTGCCTTCGAACGGGATCTGGCCGATCTTGAGCTTGCGCATCTGGCTTTCCTGCACCCCGTCGCGGGCCCACATCAACTCGTCTTCGGGGCCGACGTCGATCACGAACTGATCGGACAGGCCATCCACGGTGGTGGTGTCGGTGCGCACGGTGGCGGACTGGCGCAGTTTGGCGATCTGCGCGCGGTCAGCCTTGGGTTTGCCAGTGTCGGCGCGGTCGTGCTTGATCGGCTTGACGCCTTGGATCGCACTTTTGAACAGGGAAAAATCGTCGTCTTGCATGTCAGCCTCCGCGAAGGGCGGCCAGTTTACCCAAGTCGAAACAAAACGGCCCGGCAAAAAGCCAGGCCGTGGAGTCAGTCGTGTTTTTTCATCAGGTGCGGGGACATGTTCAGCTCCCGCGATTGCCTGGCGCGACGCCGGCATCGACGCCACAGCGCCACACCGAAATACAGGAATAACAAGCCGACCGCGAGAATGATCGCCGAACCCATCGGCGTGGCATTCAAGTCGCCGAGCGCCGGCGGGCGCCCCAGCAGGCTGGCGGCACCGGCCATCGCCAGCAGCACACCGAACGTCGCCAGAATGGCGGCGATCGCTGCGCCGAATCGAAAACGCCAGTTGCTTTGGCCTTTGGGCCGCAAGCGGCGTGCGTCAAATCCATCGGATAACTTCATTCCGACCTTCCTCAATGGGTATCGGCCCTTCGACCGGGAGTTGACCGGGTTGTTCCTGAGGCTAAGGCAATTGAAGCAAATGCGAGGCTTTTGCGGATGAGCGGCATGCTGAGCCGCTCATCAGAGCAGATCAGATCAGATCTTGAGTCAGGGCGAGGGTGGCGAAGTTGTCGGCCATGATCGCCATTTCCGCTTCCTGCACCACGGCGGCGCTGAGCACGCGGCCCTTGAACGGCAGATCACGGGTGGCGCAGGCGTCTTCGACCAGGGTGCAACGGAAGCCCAGGTTCTTCGCCGCGCGTACGGTGGTGCTGACGCTGGAGTGGCTCATGAAACCGCAGACGATCAGGTCCAGCGAGCCAAGATTCTGCAAACGGTCGAGCAGTTCGGTGCCGTGGAACGCGCTCGGCAGCAGTTTGCCGATGATGGTTTCGTCACCTTGTGGCTCAAGGCCGGGGATGAATTCGCCGCGTTCGCCCTGCGGGTCGAACAGGCCACCGACGGTGCCGAGATGACGCACGTGCACGATCGGCCGACCGGCTGCACGGGCCGCGGCGACCAGTTGTTTGATGTTCGCGACGGCCGCGTCCATGCCGCTCAGGGCCAGCGGGCCACTGAGGTACTCTTTCTGGGCATCGATGATGACCACGGTGGCATGGCTCAGTGTGGCCGCTGCGTAACCGCGGCCGCTGAGTTGAAACATCGTTTTTGGAACGGACATTCGGGGCTCCTTGGGGTGGGGCTTTTGCGGCATTGTCCTCTGGCTGAGCGGTTCTGTGAACCGCTACCATCGTAGGCAGCGTCGTTACTGGCCTGCAGCCTTGTCAAGTTACACGTTCTGTTCAATAGCTGATGCAAAAAACAGAAAAGTCCTACTGTCGGCCGCGAATGTTTCCCGCGTCGTCGTGACGCGTTTTGGCTGGTAGAATCGCCAGTCGTTTTTTCTGGAGTTCTGCCCCGTGATCACTTCCCGACTTCGTACCCTGCGCGACCACATCCGTTGGGCCGTCAGCCGCTTCCATGGGGAGGATCTGTTTTTCGGCCATGGCACCGACAACGCCTGGGATGAAGCCCGGCAGTTGGTGCTCGGTGCGTTGCACCTGCCGTGGGAGATCGCCGACAGCTATCTCGACTGTGCGCTGGAAGACGACGAACTGGTCAACCTGCAACGCCTGCTCAAGCGCCGCATCGAAGAGCGCATCCCGACTGCGTACCTGTTGGGTGAGGCATGGTTCTGCGGCATGTCGTTCATCGTCGATGAGCGCGTGCTGATCCCGCGTTCGCCGATTGGCGAGCTGATCGAAAACCGCTTCGCACCGTGGATCGGCGACGAGCCGGCACGCATCCTCGACCTGTGCACCGGCTCGGGCTGCATCGGTATCGCCTGTGCCTACGAGTTCCAGAACGCCGAAGTGGTGCTGGCGGACCTGTCGTTCGAAGCGCTGGAAGTGGCCAACCAGAACATTGAGCGCCATGGCGTCGATGAGCGTGTGTACACCGTGCAGGGCGATGGTTTCGATGGCCTGCCGGGGCAGCGTTTCGACCTGATCGTGTCGAACCCGCCGTACGTTGATGCCGAAGATTTCGCCGACATGCCGGACGAATACCAGCACGAACCGGAGCTGGGCCTGGCCTGTGGTGATGACGGTCTGAACCTGGTACGCCGGATGCTCGCCGAAGCGGCGGATCACCTGACCGAGAAGGGTCTGCTGATCGTCGAAGTGGGCAACAGCCAGGTACACGTCGAAGCGTTGTACCCGGAAGTCGACTTCGCCTGGCTCGATTTCGAGCGCGGCGGGCATGGTGTGTTCATGCTGACCGCAGAGCAGTGCCGCGATCATCAGGCCTTGTTCGTCTCCCGCGTCTGACCCCTAAAAGCTTCGCGAGCAAGCCCGCTCCCACAGGTCCGGTGCACGACACAAATCCTGTGGGAGCGTGGCTTGCCCGCGATGGGTACGCCTCGGTTTCAAGGCTCTACCGGTGTGTGGCAATCCAGATCAACAACCCCGCCTGAAACACCGCAAACGCCACCAGACAGGTAATGGTGAAGCGCAACCCAGCGTCTTCACGCTTGAACTTGCTGACTTTGTCTTCCTGCTTCTTCAGCTTCACTTCCTGCTCGGCCAGGTTCTGCTCGGCCTGTTGCAGCATCTGCGCCGCTTCGAGAATCTCGACGATCTGCAGCTTCTCGCTGTTCCAGTCGCCCAACAGGTCACCGACCTGTACCTCTTTGACGCTGCCCTTCAAATGCTGGGCGTCGGCGTAAACCACGTCAAAACCATGCACGCGCAAGAAGTGATCGCGACGCAGGCGGGTGTCTTCGTTCAGCGCGTCCTTGTTGTTCAAGTCCATGCCGTCGACGGTGTAGGCGGGCCAGCGTTTTTTCGCCCAATTGATACCTTGTGCAGCCATGAAACGACCGATACCACGGTTCAACGGTTCGATCTGCAAACCGCTGTCGGGGCCGAAGTGCACACGTTTGCTGGTGTGATTGACCCACACATCCAGATGGTTCTGCTCTTTACGCACGCGCTGACCGGGCAGTTTGATCGCCATGCGCATCAGGCTGTGTTCTTTGCTGTTGCGCTCGGCGTAGCCGAACTCGACAAAGCGCAACGGCCGGCCACCGGTGTGACGGTCAGTCTGCAGTGGGGCCAGGCGGAGCATCTTGTGGTGCTCGACGCTGACGTCCGCCCATGGCAGCTCGACCGCTGGCGGTGCGTCTTTTTCAGCGGTGGTGTCGGGTGAAGTCGGGGTATCAGTCATAACGGCGAGATCCTGTCCAAGCCCTGCTTGTCGCCAGCCGATACGCTGGCGACAAAGGCTTATCGGCCGTTTTTTGCAGGACTGGAGGGCAAACTACGGTTAACGGTTGCGAATGCCGTCAATAAATTCGATGAGTTTGCCGCCCAGTTCCGCCGCCAGTGGCAAATTGGGGTCCTTGTACGAGGCCAATTGCCGCTTCACATCGGCGGGGACGATGCGCATGACGTGGTTCATGCCTTCGATCACCACCAGTTCGGCGTCGGGTTTGGCGGCTTTCAGCGCCTGCGCATCGCCGACGCCGACCTGCATGTCGTTGCTGCCCTGGACGATCAGCGCCGGCATCTTCAGTTGCGCAAAAGCCTTGGCCGGGTCCTGGCGGAAAAGCGAAATCAGATACGGCTGCACGCTCGGGCGGAAGATCGGTTGCAACGGCGCCGGCACGTCGGCATCGGTGTGACCGGCCTTGAGGCTGTCGAGAATCTGGTTGCTGCGCAGCATCAACGGTGGCGGCAGGCTACGGGCCAGTTGTTCGCGGATTACCTGATCCACCGGGCGGGCGCTGCCGGACAGCGAAATCAGCGCAGCGGCGTCGGCACGCGGGGCGGCGAGGGTGGCAATCAGTGCACCTTCGCTGTGACCGAGCAGAATCAACGGGCCGAAGCGCGGATCGTTTTTCAGCTTCTGGCTCCACGCCACGGCGTCGTCGACGTAGCCTTCCACCGACAGATTGCGCTCGTCAGGTGTGGCCGGCCGGCTCGCAGCCACCCCGCGCTTGTCATAGCGCACGCTGGCGATGTTGTGTTTGGCCAGCACCCAGGCCAGCCGCTTGAGGCTGTCATTGCGCCCGCCATCGGGATTATTGCCGTCACGATCTGTAGGACCGGAGCCGGCAAGGATTAGGACAACCGGCACTGGGTTGTCGGATTTTGGCAGCAACAGCGAGCCGAAAAGTTCACCGCTCCCAGTATCCAGAGAGATCGGGCGCTGCAGGACAGTCGCGTGGGCAAAACCGGTAGACAGGGTAAGACTCAAGATCAGAACTCGCAGCATCATCACGCCATCATTCGCCAAGGTGCCGGTTGGACTCACCAACACCACTAAGGTTCGAGGATGAACTACTCGGTTAGCCTGCGTATACTGGCGCGCATCACGAATTCGGGTTTGATTTCACGGAGCGTCCTGCATGTCCGGCAATACCTACGGCAAGTTGTTCACTGTCACCACCGCTGGCGAGAGCCATGGTCCGGCGTTGGTCGCCATTGTCGACGGCTGCCCGCCGGGCCTGGAGATCTCCCTCGAAGACCTGCAGCGCGACCTCGATCGGCGCAAGCCAGGCACCAGCCGCCACACCACCCAGCGTCAGGAAGCCGATGAAGTCGAAATCCTTTCCGGCGTGTTCGAGGGCCGCACCACCGGTTGCTCGATCGGCCTGCTGATCCGCAACACCGACCAGAAGTCCAAGGACTACTCGGCGATCAAGGATCTGTTCCGCCCGGCGCACGCCGACTACACCTACCACCACAAATACGGCGAGCGCGACTACCGTGGTGGCGGTCGCAGCTCGGCGCGGGAAACCGCGATGCGTGTGGCGGCAGGTGCGATTGCCAAAAAGTATCTGGCCAGCCAGGGCATCGTCATCCGTGGCTACATGAGCCAGCTCGGCCCGATCGAAATCCCGTTCAAGACCTGGGATTCGGTGGAACAGAACGCGTTCTTCAGCCCGGATCCGGACAAGGTCCCGGAACTGGAAGCCTACATGGACCAGTTGCGCCGCGATCAGGACTCGGTCGGGGCGAAGATCACCGTAGTCGCCGAAGGCGTGATGCCGGGCCTCGGCGAGCCGATTTTCGACCGCCTCGACGCTGAACTGGCGCATGCGCTGATGAGCATCAACGCGGTGAAAGGCGTGGAAATCGGCGCCGGTTTCGCCTGCGTCGCTCAGCGCGGCACCGAGCATCGCGATGAACTGACCCCGCAAGGTTTCCTCAGCAACAACGCTGGCGGCATCCTCGGCGGCATCTCGTCCGGTCAGCCGATCGTCGCGCATCTGGCACTGAAGCCAACGTCGAGCATCACCACCCCGGGCCGTTCGATCGACATCCACGGCAACCCGGTGGACGTGATCACCAAGGGCCGTCACGACCCGTGCGTCGGCATCCGCGCCACGCCGATTGCCGAAGCGATGATGGCCATCGTGCTGATGGATCACCTGCTGCGTCATCGTGGGCAGAACGCCGACGTGCGCGTCAGCACCCCGGTGCTGGGTCAGCTTTGATGGTTGATCGCCAAGCCGTCGCGGCCTGACCGTGGCGGCGCTCCCTTACTGGCGGCTGTCCAGTTTCTATCTGTTCTATTTCGCCTTGCTCGGCTCGACAGCGCCGTTTCTGGCGCTGTACTTCGATCACCTCGGGTTCAGCCCTGCGCGGATCGGCGAGCTGGTGGCGATCCCGATGCTGATGCGCTGTGTGGCGCCGAACATCTGGGGCTGGCTCGGCGACTACACCGGCAGACGCCTGGCCATCGTGCGCTTCGGTGCGGTGTGTACGCTGCTGACGTTCTCGCTGATTTTCGTCAGCAAGACCTACGCCTGGCTGGCGATGGTCATGGCGTTGCACGCGTTCTTCTGGCATGCGGTGTTGCCGCAATTCGAAGTCATCACCCTCGCGCACTTGCAGGGGCAAACCTCGCGCTACAGCCAGATTCGCCTGTGGGGCTCGATCGGTTTCATCATCACCGTGGTCGCGCTGGGCCGTTTGTTCGAATGGCTGAGCCTCGACATCTACCCGGCGGCGCTGGTGCTGATCATGGCCGGCATCGTCCTCAGCAGCCTGTGGGTGCCGAACGCGCAGCCACCGCAAGGTAATCGGCCGAGCGGGGAGGGCTTTCTCAAGCAGCTGCGCAGCCCCGGTGTGCTGGCGTTTTACGCCTGCGTCGCGCTGATGCAGATGAGCCACGGCCCGTACTACACGTTTCTGACCTTGCACCTTGAACGCCTCGGTTACACACGCGGCACAATTGGCATGCTCTGGGCCGTGGGCGTGGTCGCCGAGGTGCTGATGTTCATGGCGATGAGCCGGATTCTCGTGCGCTTTTCATTGCGTCGGGTGCTGATGGCGAGTTTTCTGCTGGCGGCGCTGCGCTGGTTGCTGCTAGGTTCGTTCGCCGAATTCCTCTGGGTACTGTTGTTGGCCCAGGTGCTGCACGCGGCGACCTTCGGCAGCTTTCATGCGGCTGCCATCGCGTTCGTGCAACGTAGCTTCGGTGCGCGTCAGCAAGGTCAGGGTCAGGCGCTGTACGCGGCGCTGGCCGGCACCGGTGGCGCGCTGGGCGCGTTGTATTCCGGTTACAGCTGGAATGCCCTCGGTGCGACATTGACCTTTAGTATTGCCAGTCTCGCGGCGCTCGCTGCCGCCGTTATCATTGCCACACGTATGCAAGAGGACAGGCCATGAGCCTTACGCGTGAACAACTCGCCCAGCAAATCGTCGATGCCGGGCGTTTTCTTTATGGTCGCGGCTGGTCGCCGGCCACCAGCAGCAATTACTCGACGCGTCTGTCGCCGAGCGAAGCGCTGCTGACCGTGTCCGGCAAGCACAAGGGCCAGTTGGGCCTGGACGACGTGCTCGCCACGGATTTGTCCGGCAACAGCCTGGAACCGGGCAAAAAGCCCTCGGCCGAAACCCTGCTCCACACTCAGCTCTACAGCTGGCGCGCGGAAATCGGTGCGGTGCTGCACACCCACTCGGTGAACGCCACGGTGCTGTCGCGCCTGGCGCCGCAAGACTTTATCGAGTTCGAAGACTACGAACTGCAAAAAGCCTTCAGCGGCATCTCGACCCACGAGTCGCGGGTGCGCGTGCCGATCTTCGACAACGATCAGGACATTGCGCGCCTCGCCGCCAAGGTGCAGCCTTGGCTCGACGCCCATCCCGATTGCGTCGGTTACCTGATTCGCGGCCACGGCCTCTACACCTGGGGCGCGCAGATGAGCGATGCCCTGCGGCAGATCGAGGCCTTCGAATTTCTGTTTGAATGCGAGTTGAAAACCCGCAGCGTCATGAACCGCCAAGGCTGACTTCACCAGAAGCCGCCCATTTGCCTGATCAAATGCACTGCCCGACCGGTCTGCAAGAGCCGGACGGCAAGGCCGATACCGAGGAATTGCCCATGAGCAGCCTGTCCGTCTATCACGTATCCAGCCCCGAGATTCCGAACAAGGTGCTGACCCATTTCGAAGACATCGCCTCGACGCTCGCCGAGCAGGGCGTGCGCTTCGACCGCTGGCAAGCCGCCGCGAAGATCCAGCCCGGCGCCAGCCAGGAGGAGGTGATCAGCGCCTATCAGGAGCAGATCGACAAACTGATGACCGAGCGCGGTTACATCACCGTCGATGTGATCAGCCTCAACAGCGACCACCCGCAAAAAGCCGAACTGCGCGCCAAGTTCCTTGAAGAACACCGCCATGGCGAAGACGAAGTGCGCTTTTTCGTTGCCGGTCGTGGCCTGTTTACCCTGCACATCGACGATTATGTCTACGCGGTGTTGTGCGAGAAGAACGACCTGATCTCGGTGCCGGCCGGTACCAAGCACTGGTTCGACATGGGCGAGCACCCGCACTTCGTGGCGATTCGCCTGTTCAACAACCCGGAAGGCTGGGTCGCGAATTTCACCGGCGAAGACATCGCCGGGCGCTTCCCACGTCTGGAGGACTGAGCCGATGCCGATCAAAGCCATTGTCACTGACATTGAAGGCACCACCAGCGCGGTGAGTTTCGTTTTTGATGTGCTGTTCCCGTATGCGGCCAAACACCTGCCGGACTTCGTGCGACAGAACGCCGAACGTGCCGATGTGGCTGAGCAACTCGACGCCGTGCGCCGCGACAGCAATGCACCGCAGGCCGATGTTGAACGGGTTGTTGAAATTCTCTTGAGCTGGATCGAGGAAGATCGCAAAGCCACGCCGCTCAAAGCCTTGCAAGGCATGGTCTGGGCGCAGGGTTATCACGCCGGGCAGTTGAAGGGCCACGTGTACCCGGATGCCGTTGAAGCGCTCAAGCGCTGGCATCAGGCCGGTTATCAACTGTTTGTGTATTCGTCGGGTTCGATCCAGGCGCAGAAGCTGATCTTTGGCTGCTCCGAGGCGGGAGATCTGACACCGCTGTTCAGCGGGTATTTCGATACCACGTCGGGGCCCAAGCGTGAGGCGCAGTCTTACACCAACATTCAACAGGCGATTGGTGTCGAGCCGCAGGACATTCTGTTTCTGTCCGACATTGTTGAGGAGCTGGATGCCGCTCAATCGGCAGGCCTGCAGACCTGCGGCCTGGCGCGCGAGGGTGGGGAGCTGGGAAGCCATATCACCGTCGACAGCTTCACCGGCATCGAACCCGAAGCCTTCTAACCACCCTCAATCCAATGTGGGAGCGGGCTTGCTCGCGAAAGCGGTGTGTCAGCCAAATATTTTTGACTGACACGCCGCTTTCGCGAGCAAGCCCGCTCCCACACGGAGTTTTGCATCAGCCAAAAAAACAGGCCGGACAGTGAAAACTGCCCGGCCTGTTTTTGTTTAAGGCTGTTTAAAACCTCGAATCAAATTACAGCGAGTGATACGTCGGCAGGGCAAAGCGCTGCTGGCTTTGCAGCATCGCAATCTGCGGCAGCTCACTGGCTTCTTCCGCCAGGTCACGACGGATCGCGCTGATCGCCCACGACAGTTGGTCGGCGTTGTGCATTTGCTGATACGTCAGGGCGCGCTTGAACACTTTGCCTTCACTGCTGCGCAGCGTCAGCAGGATCCCGCCATCGGGACGTGGCGCAGTGGTGACGTTGAAGTTGGAGAACAGCGAGGTAAATTTTTCTTGGATCAGGCTCATGTCTTTCAGCTCCGTATGCACTTGAATGGCAAGCATGCAGAGGAGGTTGCAGCGATTGTGCCAGCACGCGAAAAAATAAAAATGCTTATAAATCAATAAGTTAAAAATCATGAAATTTGCAGGCGTCGTGCAAACTGCATGAATGGCCATCGTGCATCCTGCATTTTGCGGGATTCTCATGAGTTGAACGGAACCAAACGGCAAAGGCGCAATCACTGCCGCCAGACGTGAAAGGGCGGATACAAAACATTGCAAAAACCGCGTGTACAGGCCGCGAAGCGCTGACGTATTTTCGATCTCGACCTTGCCCACCACGCAGGTCATGCCACAGCCCGAACAATAAAAAACCGGCCGACCAGGCCGACCGGGGAGCTGCCATGCGTCACGCGTCGAGCGACACGATTACCTGGAGCATGATGCTCCGCAAACTGCCGACGATCGCCAAAGCCATCCCGCGGGTGGTCAAGGGCATGAAAGTCGCCAACGTCACGGATCCGACCCAAACGTGTGGCCTCGGCTGGACCTTCGAGCAAGCAACGCTGCGCAATCCAGAGGGGCAGGCGATCTTGCAGGACAACGTCTTGCTGACCTATGCGCAGGTCAACCAGTGGGCCAACCGCATCGCCCACTATCTGAGCGCGCAGGGCATCGGCAAGGGCGACGTGGTCGCGGTGTTCATCGAAAATCGTCCCGAGCTGCTGGTGACCATTCTGGCGCTGGCCAAACTCGGCGCGGTCAGTGCGCTGCTCAATACTTCGCAAACCCGCGACACACTGATTCACAGCGTAAATCTGGTGGCGCCGGTGGCGATTGTCCTCGGTGAGGAATTGCAGCCGGCGTTTGCCGCGATCCGCGAGCAGGTGTCGATCCCGGCGCAGCGCACCTGGTTTATCGCCGACCGTGACACCTATAGCCACCCAGGCATTGCGCCCGAGGGCTACGTCAATCTGATCAGTGCCAGTGCTGACGCCTGCACTGAAAACCCGCCCAGCAGCGGCGAAGTGTTCTTCGACGATCCGTGCTTCTACATCTACACCTCCGGCACCACCGGCCTGCCCAAGGCCGGGGTGTTCAAGCACGGCCGCTGGATGCGCAGCTCGGCCAGCTTCGGCATGATCGCCCTGAACATGACCCCCGACGATGTCGTCTATTGCACCTTGCCGCTGTACCACGCCACCGGCCTTTGTGTGTGCTGGGGCTCGGCGATCAACGGCGCTTCCGGGTTCGCGATCCGTCGCAAGTTCAGCGCCAGTCAGTTCTGGCCGGACGTGCGTCGCTACAACGCGACCACCCTCGGCTATGTCGGCGAATTGTGCCGTTATCTGGTCGATCAACCGCCCAGCGCCGATGACAGCCGTCACGCGGTGCGCAAGATGATCGGCAACGGCTTGCGTCCCGGCGCCTGGGCCGAGTTCAAGACCCGGTTTGCCGTCGAGCACATCTGCGAGCTGTACGCGGCGAGCGACGGTAATATCGGCTTCAGCAATATCCTCAACTTCGACAACACCATCGGTTTCTCGCTGATGGCCTGGGAGCTGGTGGCGTACGACCACGACAGCGGTCAGCCGTTGCGCAGCGCCGACGGCTTCATGCGCAAGGTCGGTAAAGGCGAGCAGGGCTTGCTGCTGGCGCGGATCGACGAAAAAGCACCGCTGGACGGTTACACCGACCCACAGAAAACCGCCAAGGTGGTGTTGCACGATGTGTTCAGCAAGGGCGACCGCTTCTTCAACACCGGCGACCTGCTGCGCAATATTGGCTTCGGCCACGCGCAGTTCGTCGATCGACTCGGCGACACCTATCGCTGGAAGGGCGAAAACGTCTCGACCACTGAAGTGGAAAACCTGTTGCTGCAGCATCCGCATATCTCCGAGGCAGTCGCCTACGGCGTCGAAGTGCGCAACACCAACGGTCGCGCCGGGATGGCGGCAATCACGCCCGCCGAGTCACTGGCGACCCTGGATTTCGCCGAATTGCTGGCGTTCGCCCGCCAGCGCATGCCGGCCTACGCGGTGCCGCTGTTCCTGCGGGTGAAGGTGAAAATGGAAACCACCGGGACTTTCAAATACCAAAAGACCCGACTGAAAAACGAGGGCTTCGACCCCGGCCAGACGGGCGATGACCCGATCTACGCGTGGCTGCCCGGCACCCAGACTTACGTGCAGGTGACGGACGAAATTCTGGCCGATATTCATCAAGGCAAATACCGCTATTGAGATTGGCTATGGCCTGACTTGAGAAAAAGGGGGTGACAGCTATCGTCGCGCTCGGGAAACTGTCGGCTTTGCGAATAACCGAAAGTGGAGTTGCCCTATGTCTGACCAGAGCCGCCAGATGACCCCTGAAGAAGCTGCCGAATTCACCGAGCAGGTTTTCAACAAGGCGCGCGAAGGTGATGCGCTGATGCTCGATCGGCTGATCAGCGCCGGTTTGCCGGTGAACCTGAAAAACAGCAAGGGCGACACCCTGCTGATGCTCGCCAGTTACTATGGCCACGTCGACGCCGTGCAGGTGCTGCTCAAGCACAAGGCCGACCCGGAAATGCGCAACGGCAACGGCCAGAGCCCGATTGCCGGCGCCGCGTTCAAGGGCGATCTGGCGGTGGTCAAGGCGCTGGTGGAAGCGGGCGCCGAGATCGAAGGTTCGTCCTTCGACGGCCGTACCGCGCTGATGATGGCGGCGATGTTCAACCGTGTTGAAATCGTTGATTACCTGATCAGCAAGGGCGCCGACCCGCAAGCCAAGGATGCCAATGGCGTCACCGCGCTGGACGCGGCCCGCACCATGGGCGCGGTCGATACCACGGCGCAGCTGGAAAAACTGCTGGCCTGATCAGGTCAAAAGATCGCAGCCTGCGGCAGCTCCTACAGGTCTCACATTCGTTCGCCAAATGGGCGCGGAACTTGTAGGAGCTGCCGCAGGCTGCGATCTTTTGCTTTGTGCGCTATCCTCCGCGCCCTCAAATTCAACCTTCCACAGGATCCGCCCTCATGAAAGCCGCACTCGTCGAACTCATCAGCAAAATCAGCTCTGGCTGCATGGGCGAGGACGAGATCCTGAACGTGGCCGACGAAGCGGCGCAGGCCTACGCCGATGCCGACGCCTTTCTGGCAGCCAACCCAGACATCAACTACGACGACACCTTCCCGATCCCGCTGGGCGAGTGGGTGGTGGTCGGCAGCCTGCCGGAAACCGTGCTGTTCCAGGCTGATACCTACGCTGACCTGTTCGCGCAGATCGTCGCCTCGTTCGGCCCGGGCGTCGATTTCAACCTCAAGCCCAAACAACTGGCCAAGACCGAAGCGCTGACTGCGCTCAATCGCATCCAGGTGCAGATGAGCAGCCTGAACAAGGAAAACGGCGGTTACACGCTGATGAACTTCAGCCAGTTGCTCGACGACGAGCTGCAAGTGGTGCTGGTCTACGGCAACGACGTGCCACGGGTGCTGGAGCTGTGCGCCGAAGTCGGCATCGCTGCTGCGCCTTCGCTGGAAGCGCTGAAAGTCGCCGTTCACGTCTGAACGCAATAAAAGGGAACCCTGCGCGCGACCGTCTATCCTAAAAGTGCATGCCACTATTCTGGAGCGACACCATGGGTTCCACGTTCAACGGTCTGATTGGTCTGATCATTCTTGCCCTCGATATCTGGGCGATCATCAACGTACTGAAAAGCGGCGCCGAGACCGGGATGAAAATCCTCTGGGTTCTGCTGATCATCCTCCTGCCAGTACTGGGCCTGATCATCTGGGCGATCGCCGGGCCACGGGGCAATGTGCGGGTCTGACGCTTTCCCGAAAACACGCTGATCCCCTGTGGGAGCGGGCTTGCTCGCGAAGGCGATTGTTCAGTCGAAACACAGGTTGAATGACACTCCGCTTTCGCGAGCAAGCCCGCTCCCACATTGGTCTTGTGGTAGCTCCAGAGTGTGCCCTGTCGGAGGAAGGTTCGACCTGTCATCTTCGGCAACGTAGAATGCGCGCCTTTCCCGGGCAATCGTCCCCCACGATTGGCGCCCGCGCATTCATCGGAGCACTTGACCATGACCGTCACCAAAACCAGCGAGTACCTGGAAACCCTCTACGAAGGCTACGGCCAGCGTTTTCGCATGGAAAAACTGCTGCACGAAGTGCGCACCGAACACCAGCACCTGGTGATTTTCCAGAACCCGCGCATGGGCCGGGTGATGGCGCTGGACGGCGTGATCCAGACCACCGAAGCCGATGAATTCATCTACCACGAAATGCTCACCCACGTGCCGATCCTCGCCCACGGCACTGCCAAACGCGTGCTGATCATCGGCGGCGGTGACGGCGGCATGCTGCGCGAAGTGACCAAGCACGCCGGCGTCGAGCACATCACCATGGTCGAGATCGACGGCACCGTGGTCGACATGTGCAAGGAATTCCTGCCGAACCACTCCAAGGGCGCCTACGACGATCCACGGCTGAACCTGGTGATCGACGACGGCATGCGTTTCGTCGCCACCACCACCGAAAAATTCGACGTGATCATCTCCGACTCCACCGACCCGATCGGCCCGGGCGAAGTGCTGTTCTCGGAGAACTTCTATCAGGCGTGCCATCGTTGCCTGAACGAAGGCGGGATCCTCGTGACCCAGAACGGCACGCCGTTCATGCAGATCGACGAAGTCAAAACCACTGCCGGTCGCCTGCGCAGCCTGTTCCCGGACTGGCACTTCTATCAGGCGGCCGTGCCGACCTACATCGGCGGTTCGATGACCTTTGCCTGGGGCTCGACCAACCCGGCCTACCGCAAGCTGAGCCGTGAAACCCTGCAACAGCGCTTCATCGGCAGCGGCATCGTCACCCGCTATTACAACCCGGAAATCCACATCGGCGCATTCGCGCTGCCGCAGTACGTGCTGCAGGCGATCAACAAGCCAAGCAACGACTGACGCACTATTCCCGGATCGGTGATAGATCCCCTGTGGTGAGGGGATTTATCCCCGATCGGCTGCGCAGCAGTCGTAAAATCGGCAGACGCGTTGGAACTGACACTATGCGTTCGCTGAATTCAGGGACGCTTCGCGCCCATCGGGGATGAATCCCCTCGCCACACAAGCCTGTTTCCCCATCGGTTAATTTTTTTTCATGTTCGTCCGCTGCAATCCTTTTGAACGATCAATCTCGCCAAAAGTCGAGATAGTAGTAAGCCCATTTGCGGGTTTGATCGAGGAGGCACCGATGCAAAAGTGGAAAGTCACTTTCGTGGACGATCATGGTGAAATTGTCGATGAGGTGTTCGAGCGCGCGGAATGCCCCAGCGACGACGAGGCTGCACGCCTGATCAAGGAACGGCTCCTGCCGGTGGCCGCCGAACTGGATATGAACGATCTTGAAGGGCGCACCACCGATGCTGGCGTGAAAAGCCTGAAAACCCAGAACAGCATCGAAATCCGCAGTATCACGCCAATCTGAAATTCTTCCTGTCACTTGAAGCACCAGGCCTTGGCAGCAGCTCTATCTTGGGGCTACTCTGCAAGCGAGATCAGCGAAACAATCGCTAAGGTCTGGTCTTGTCAGCTACATGCTTGTTTCCCGCGTGCAACCACGTTGCCGAAGTACTTTGGCCTGTAAGGCCCGGGGCGGGAATACGGAAAGTCTATCCATCTATCCGAGGGGGACGATTCATGAGCACAGCCTATCAAGAAGACATCAGCAGCAATGTTCTGCGCCGCATGAAAGAAGGCGGTTTCGACTTTTCCCGGTTCCATCCCATCGAGTTCTACGCCATTTTCCCGGACGAGGAGCGGGCGCGCAGGGCGGCAGGCAAATTTCGTGGTGAATCCATCAATGCCCAGGTCAGTGCGCGCGACGATGGCGCCTGGTCGCTGGAACTGAGCAAAGTGATGTACGCGACCTATGACGACATTGGCGATTTCGAGCAGGGCTTCTCTGCCGTGGTCGAGCCGCTGGGCGGCATCATCGAGGGCTGGGGCGTCAAGCAGGAGGTGCGTAACCGCCATCGTCTGAACTGATCTCTGGTTTCAGGTATTGAGCAACGGCTGACCTTCGGGTTGGCCGTTGTCGTTTCTGGCCGCCGAATAGCCCGTGGCAAAACCCTGAAACAAGAATCCCGGGCAAAAAAAAGCCACCGGAGAGGGTGGCTAAAGGGAAGACCGATAAGGAGAGGAAACCGGTCAGGGTTACGGCCTGCGGGGACTGCGCGGGCAGTCCGGGTCAGTGGAGCTGAAACCTTCACCGGGGAAGTTTTCAGCGAATGCGCCGATTATCCGCAGCTCGGTGCGAGCGGTGAAATCAACTCTGACTATGCTGGTGATAGGCGATGCAATGCGTCGCAATGAAGCGGGAGCAATCCGGTTGGGGCCATTGCCGCACAGGAATGGTGCGGTGCTCGCGGCGTGATTATCCAACCGATTGAAATCAAAGCGTTTATGCCGATGGCACGGGCCTTGCGAAGGCCTGTAGGTCCGGGTGACAAGGAGTACGGCATGATCCGCACCTATTTTGATGAAATGTACGATGCCGGCGGCCAGGTCCGCCCGCATTACCGGGAGTTCGCCCGCTGGCTGGCCGACACGCCTGACGAGTTGCTGGCACAACGGCGACGCGAGGCCGATCTGCTGTTCCACCGGGCCGGGATCACGTTCACGCTCTATGGCGACGAGCAGGGTACCGAGCGCCTGATTCCGTTCGACACCATTCCGCGCAGCATTCCCGCCAGCGAGTGGCGGATCGTCGAGCGTGGCTGCATCCAGCGGGTCAAGGCGTTGAACATGTTCCTCGCCGACCTCTATCACGAGCAGCGCATCATCAAGGCCGGGATCATCCCCGCCGAACAGGTGCTGGCCAACGAGCAGTACCAGTTGGCGATGCAGGGCCTGGATCTGCACCGCGACATCTATTCGCACATCTCCGGCGTCGACCTCGTGCGCGACGGCGATGGCACTTACTACGTGCTCGAAGACAACCTGCGTACTCCGAGCGGCGTCAGCTACATGCTCGAAGATCGCAAAATGATGATGCGTCTGTTCCCGGAGCTGTTCGCCGCCCAGCGCATCGCGCCCATCGACCACTACCCGAATCTGTTGCTCGACACCCTGAAGAGCTCCAGCCCGATTGACGACCCGAGCGTGGTGGTGCTGACGCCGGGGCGCTTCAACAGTGCGTTCTTCGAACACGCTTTCCTGGCGCGGGAAATGGGCGTTGAACTGGTGGAGGGCGCCGACCTGTTCGTGCGTGACGACAAGGTGTACATGCGCACCACCGACGGGCCGAAAGCGGTGGACGTGATCTACCGCCGTCTCGACGACGCGTTCCTCGATCCGCTGGCATTCAACCCCGACTCGATGCTCGGTGTGCCGGGGCTGCTCTCGTCCTATCGCTCGGGCAACGTGGTGCTGGCCAATGCTATTGGCACCGGCGTGGCGGATGACAAATCGGTGTACCCGTTTGTCACCGAGATGATCCGTTTCTACCTCGATGAAGAACCGATCCTGAAGAACGTGCCGACCTGGCAGTGCCGCAACCCCTCGGAACTTTCCCACGTGCTGGCCAATCTTCCGGATCTGGTGGTCAAGGAGACCCAGGGCTCCGGCGGTTACGGAATGCTGGTGGGGCCGGCGTCAACCACGGCGCAGATCGATGCGTTCCGTGAGCGGATCAAGGCCAAGCCCCACGCGTACATTGCGCAGCCGACGCTGTCGCTGTCGACCTGTCCGACCTTTGTCGAAAACGGCATTGCGCCACGTCATATCGACCTGCGTCCGTTTGTATTGTCTGGCCGCGAAACCCGGGTCGTGCCCGGCGGTTTGACCCGTGTCGCCCTGCGTGAAGGCTCCCTGGTGGTGAACTCCTCCCAGGGCGGCGGCACCAAGGACACCTGGGTGGTCGAGGATTGAAGGAAGCTTGCCATGTTAAGTAGAACTGCCTCGGATCTGTACTGGATGTCGCGTTACCTGGAGCGGGCGGAAAACCTCGCACGGATGCTCGATATCAGCTATTCGCTGTCGCTGATGCCGCAGGACGGTCGCGGCGACGGTTTGCACGAACTGGCGATGCCGCTGTTGATCACCGGCACCCTCGACGATTACCTGGAGCGTCACGGCGAATTGCATGCCGAACGCCTGCTGCACTTCTTCGCCCTCGACGCGGCCAACCCGGCGAGCATCTACAGTTGCCTCGGCGCAGCGCGGGCCAGTGCGCATGCGGTGCGCGGGCGCATCACCGCGGACATGTGGGAGAACATCAACGCCACCTGGCTGGAGATTCGCGGCATTGCCGAACAGGGCCTCAGCCGTTACGGCATGAGCCGTTTCTGCGAGTGGATCAAGGAGCGCTCGCACCTGTTCCGTGGCGCGTCCTACGGCACGATCATGCGCAACGATGCGTTCCGCTTCATTCGTCTGGGGACGTTCATCGAGCGTGCTGACAACACGCTGCGCCTGCTCGATGCGCGCTATGAAATGGCTGGCGATCAGGCCGAAGCTGTCAGCGATGGCACCGCCCACGCCTATTACCAGTGGAGTGCGCTGCTGCGGGCGCTGTCATCGTTCGAGGCCTACACCGAGATCTACCGCGACGCACCGGGCGCCCGGCATGTCGCCGAGCTGCTGCTGTTGCGCGCCGATGTACCGCGCTCGCTGCGCGCCTGCACCGAGGAAATCGACCAGATCCTCGCCCAGTTACCGGGTGCCAATGGCCGTCCGGCACAGCGCCTCGCTGCTGAGATGGACGCACGCCTGCGCTACACCGGCATCAACGAGATCCTCGCCGAAGGCCTGCACGCCTGGCTCACCGAATTCATCCCGCTGGTGCGCCAGCTGGGCAACGCGATTCACAGTTCATACCTGGAGGCTGCATGAGACTTTCCATTAGCCACGAGACCACCTATCACTATGAAGATCAGGTGCGGGCGAGCATCCAGTATCTGCGCCTGACCCCGCACGACAGCGAGCGTCAGCACGTGTTGAGCTGGCAGCTCGACCTGCCGCGTCCGGTGCGCGCCCAGCTCGATCCGTTCGGCAATATCCTGCACGTGCTGACCATGGACGAACCGCACGAAGCGATCATTATCGGCGCCCGTGGCCAGGTCGATATCGACGAATTGCGCGAGGCTGAGCATGAGAGCCAGTCGGCGCTGCCGTTCCTGCGTTTCACCCGCCTGACCGAGGCTGACGAAGCGCTACGGGCGTTTGCCGACAAATCCTGCAAACAGCGGCGCGATCGCACTGCGCTGATCGACCTGATGCATGGTTTGAACCAGCACATCAGCTACACGCCGGGTTCGACTGAAGTCGACACCAGCGCTGCTGAAGCTTTCGCCGGGCGCGCCGGGGTTTGTCAGGATCACACCCATGCGTTTCTCGCCTGTGCACGCAGCCTGGGGATTCCGTCGCGTTATGTGTCGGGTTATCTGTACAGCGAGGACGCCGAGCATCTGGCCAGTCATGCCTGGGCCGAAGCGTGGCTGGATGACGCCTGGTACAGCTTTGACGTGACTAACCAATTGGCCCGCCCGGAGCGGCACCTGAAACTGGCGGTAGGCCTGGATTATCTGGATGCCTGCCCGGTGCGCGGCATGCGTCGGGGCGGTGGTTGTGAGCAGATGCATGCGAAGGTGTTCGTGTCGCCGACCCCAGTCATCTCCGTGCAACAACAGTAATTTGCTTCACACAAAACCCTGTAGGAGCGAGCCTGCTCGCGAAAGCGGTTTATCAGTCAGCAATGCGGTGTCTGAAACTCCGCTTTCGCGAGCAGGCTCGCTCCCACATGGGGAGTTGCATCAGGGCTTAACCTTGCGCCCAGCCATGTGCTGCAGATAACCGATCAGCAACTGCAAATCCCCCTCTGGCAACACATCCGCCGAAAACCCCGGCATCTTCGCCTGCGGCCACTGGCGCAAACTCTGCGGATCGCGAATGTAGCGCTTGAGGAAGTCCGCGCCGAAATACTCGGTCGGGTTGTACGGAATATTCAAGTCCGGCCCGAACTGCGCATCTCCCGCACCGTTCAACCGGTGGCAGGCCAGGCAGTTCTTCTGAAACAGCGCAAAACCCTGATTCACCGGGTCATCCGCTTTCAGCTTGGGATCTGGTAACAGCGCAGGGAAGCGCTCGGCCACCGGCGCCATGCGCTTGATGCTCGCCACCTGGAACGGCCATTGCTCCGGGCTGATGTTGCCGGCCTGCGGGTCAGTCCACACCAGATAGAACGGCCCGGCGCTGTGTTTGCCCTCGGACAGCGGCGGCCACGGCTGCGCCGGGTCTTCGATCGCCAGCCAGGCCTGCGCGCCTTTTGTGTTGAGCAACGGTGCAGCGTTCAGTTCGGCGGCAAACCCGTCCAGTGCCACCGCTTGCAGGTGATCGGCCGGTTTGATCCCGGTGAGCAGCGCCGCCACGGGCACGGCGCGATAAGTCATGTCCTTCTTGTAGGAGACATCGTTCTTGATGGTCAGAGTTTGTGCTTGCGGATGCTTGAGCAACTCTTCGGTCTGCCAGGTGCGACTGTTCGCGTCCAGCTCCAGCGTGAGCTGCGCGGCAGACAAGGGCATGCTCAGCAGCAAGGCCCAGAACACAATGAGCGTTTTCAAATGATCGCCGTCCCTGTCGTGGAAGTGCGCAAAGGTTCGCACAGCCACGCTGGCCCGGGTAGCGGGCCAGTCACATTTTGTCTGGCGATAGCGGACGCCTGCCGCTTGAGTCAGCCAATCACCTTGGTCAGATTGGGCAAAATCAACAGCAGCGTGGTGGCGAAAAGAATGAGTCCTGCTTGACGAACTTTCGGTTGTTTGAACATGGCTTGACCGCCTTTATTGTTATTTCCTGATGTCTGCCTGCATATCCATGACGGCAAACGCTGCACTTCCTGTTGAAGAACGTCGGCCCCGGCAAAACCCGACGACCCTGACGTACATTTACTACCTTAGAGCCCGCGTCACGCTTGGCTTAGATCCATTTCATATGTATTTGCTGCCGTTTGCGATAAAAACGGCATGAGGCTTATTGCCAGCTTCTTCGCCGCCCGCTTGCTAGACAACTCGCTGACCTGAACCGGTTCACCTGAGGCTGGATGACCGTCCGTCTGAGCGTGCACGTCAACGTCATTGAGCGCTGTGGTCATTGAATCCATGGGCGCTCGGGACAACAGTGACACTACGAAATTCACTCACCGCACAGGTTCGAGGACGTCATGACCCAAGCTTTGATTTTCGATGCGTTACGCACGCCCCGTGGCAAAGGCAAGGCCGATGGCGCGCTGCACAGCGTCAAACCGGTGAATCTGGTGGCCGGGTTGTTGACCGCGCTGCAAAGCCGCACGGCGCTGGACACCAGTCAGGTCGATGACGTGGTGCTCGGCTGCGTCACGCCGATTGGTGATCAGGGCTCGGACATTGCCAAGACTGCGGTGCAGGTGGCGGATTGGGACGTTAGCGTGGCCGGTGTGCAGATCAACCGCTTCTGCGCCTCGGGTCTGGAAGCGGTCAACCTCGGTGCGATGAAGGTGCGCTCGGGCTTCGAGGATCTGGTGGTGGTCGGTGGCGTCGAGTCGATGTCGCGGGTGCCGATGGGCAGCGACGGCGGCGCCTGGGCACTGGATCCGCAAACCAATCTGCACAGCCACTTCACTCCGCAGGGCGTTGGTGCGGACCTGATCGCCACCCTTGAAGGCTTCAGTCGTGAGGATGTCGATGCCTACGCGCTGCACTCGCAACAGAAAGCCGCACGGGCGCGGGCTGACGGTTCGTTCAACAAGTCGCTGGTGCCGGTGCAGGATCAGAACGGCATCATCCTGCTCGATCACGACGAATTCATTCGCGCCGAGTCGACGATGGAAGGCCTCGGCAAACTCAAGCCAAGTTTCGAAATGATCGGCCAGATGGGGTTTGATGCCACCGCGCTGCGGGTCTACAGCCACGTCGAGCGGATCAACCACGTGCACACGCCGGGCAACAGCTCCGGGATCGTTGACGGTGCGGCGCTGATGTTGATCGGCTCCGAAGCCAAGGGTCGTGCGCTCGGCCTGCAACCACGGGCCCGGATCGTCGCCACGGCGGTCACCAGCACTGACCCGACCATCATGCTCACCGGCCCCGCACCGGCCACCCGCAAGGCCTTGGCCAAGGCGGGTTTGCGCGTGGAAGACATCGACCTGTTCGAGGTCAATGAGGCATTTGCCTCGGTGGTGCTCAAGTTCATCAAGGACATGGCGGTGGACCCGGACAAGGTCAACGTCAACGGCGGCTCGATCGCCATGGGCCATCCGCTGGGCGCCACCGGTTGCGCGATCCTCGGCACTTTGCTCGATGAACTGGAAACCCGGCGCCTGCGCTACGGCCTGGCGACGCTGTGCGTCGGCGGCGGCATGGGCATTGCCACCATCATCGAACGCCTCTGAGCCCCGAATTCAAGGAAACCTTGTTATGAGCGAAGCCATTCGTTACGAAAAAGGCCAGGACGGCATCGTCGTGTTGACCATCGACATGCCGGGCCAGAGCGCCAACACCATGAACGCCGTGTACCGCGATGCCATGGGCGCCTGCGTTGCGCGGCTGGTGGCGGAAAAAGACAGCATCGCCGGGGTGATCATCACCTCGGCGAAGAAAACCTTCTTTGCCGGCGGCGACCTCAATGAGCTGATCAAGGTCGGCAAACCCGAGGCCAAAGCGTTCTATGACATGGTGCTGAGCCTCAAGGGGCAGTTGCGCACCCTGGAAACCCTCGGCAAACCGGTGGTCGCGGCGATCAACGGCGCCGCGCTCGGCGGTGGCTGGGAAATCTGTCTGGCCTGTCATCACCGGGTGGCGCTGGACGATGCGGCGGTGCAACTCGGTCTGCCGGAGGTGACACTGGGCCTGCTACCGGGCGGCGGCGGGGTGGTGCGCATGGTGCGCATGCTTGGCATCGAAAAGGCCTTGCCGTATCTGCTCGAAGGCAAGAAGGTGCGCCCACAGCAGGCTTTGCAGGCCGGTCTGATCGATGAGCTGGCGACGGATCGCGACGAGTTGATGGCCAAGGCGCGCGCCTGGATTGTCGCCAACCCGAGCGCGGTGCAGCGTTGGGACGTGAAGGGTCATCAGATCCCCGGCGGCACACCGTCGAATCCGAAAGTCGCGCAGATGCTGGCGATAGCGCCGTCGATCCTGCGCAGCAAGACTCAGGGCACGCTGCCGGCGCCAGAGAAGATTCTTTGTGCGGCGGTGGAAGGCGCGCAGGTCGATTTTGACACCGCGCACCTGATCGAAACCCGTTACTTCACCGAACTGACCACCGGGCAGATCTCGAAAAACCTGATCGGCACCTTCTGGTTTCAGCTCAACGAGATCAACGCCGGCAGTTCGCGGCCGCAGGGTTTTGCGCCATATGTCACGCGCAAGGTCGGTGTGCTCGGTGCGGGCATGATGGGCGCCGGGATCGCCTTTGTCAGTGCCTCAGCCGGCATCGACGTAGTGCTCAAGGACATCAACCTGGCGGCGGCCGAGAAGGGCAGGGCCCATTCGGCGGCGCTGCTGGACAAGAAAGTCTCCCGTGGCCAGATGACGGTCGAAAAGCGCGAAGCGGTGCTGGCGCGGATTCACATCACTGAAAATGATGCGGATCTGGCGGGTTGTGATCTGATCATCGAGGCGGTGTTCGAGGATCGCGAACTCAAGGCCAAGGTCTCGTCGGCAGCGCAAAAAATTGTCGGCGCTGACGCGGTGATTGCCTCCAACACTTCAACGTTGCCGATCACCGGGCTGGCGACCGCGGTACCCGATCAGAGCAAGTTCATCGGTCTGCACTTCTTCAGCCCGGTGGACAAAATGCCGCTGGTGGAAATCATCAAAGGTGCGCAGACCAGTGCTGAAACCCTGGCGCGCGGTTTCGACTTCGTCCTGCAAATCAAGAAAAACCCGATCGTGGTCAACGACAGTCGCGGCTTCTTTACCTCGCGGGTGTTCGGCACCTTCACCAATGAAGGCATCGCCATGCTCGGCGAGGGCGTGAGCGCGCCGATGATCGAGACTGAAGCGCGCAAGGCCGGGATGCCGGTCGGGCCGCTGGCGATCTCCGACGAAGTTTCCCTCAGCCTGATGAGCCATATCCGTCAGCAAACGGCCAAAGACCTGCAAGCGGAAGGGAAACCGCTGATAGAACACCCGGCCTTCGCCGTGATTGACTTGCTGCTCAACGAATACAAGCGCCCGGGCAAAGCCGCTGGCGGTGGTTTCTACGATTACCCGGCGGGTGGTCAGAAACATCTGTGGCCGGAGTTGAAGACGCGCTTCGAGAAGGCCGACGGGCAGATTTCGCCGAAGGATGTGCGTGATCGTCTGCTGTTCGTGCAGGCCCTGGAAACCGTGCGCTGCGTGGAGGAGGGCGTGCTGACTTCGACGGCGGATGCCAACGTCGGCTCGATCTTCGGCATCGGCTTTGCGCCGTGGACCGGCGGCGCCTTGCAATTCATCAATCAGTACGGCATGCAGGACTTCGTCGCACGCGCGCAGTATCTGGCCGAGCAGTACGGCGAGCGCTTTGCGCCACCGGCGCTGCTGCTGGAGAAAGCCGCGAAAGGCGAGCTGTTTTAAGTGATCGGCTGAACGCTGCGGGGCTTGCCTTGCGAGGGTGTTTCAAGGCAGGCTCTGGGGTGTTCATTATTCCCATCACGTGTCAGGTATTTTTTATGTCGCTACGCATCTGCATTCTGGAAACCGACATCCTGCGTCCGGAACTGGTCGATCAATATCAGGGTTACGGGCAGATGTTTCAGCGCCTGTTCTCGCAGCAACCGATTGCCGCCGAGTTCACCGTGTACAACGTGATGCAGGGCGAATACCCCAGCGACGACCTGACCTTCGATGCGTACCTGATCACCGGCAGCAAGGCCGATTCGTTCGGCACCGACCCGTGGATCCAGACCCTCAAGCAATACCTGCTGACCCGCTACGAGCGTGGCGACAAGCTGCTCGGCGTGTGCTTCGGCCATCAATTGCTGGCGCTGTTGCTCGGTGGCAAGAGCGAGCGCGCCAGCCAGGGCTGGGGCGTCGGCACCCACAACTACAAACTCGCGGCCAAGGCGCCGTGGATGAGTCCGGTGCGTGAAGAGCTGACGCTGCTGATCAGTCACCAGGATCAGGTCACGGCGCTGCCGGAAAACGCCACGGTCATTGCCTCCAGCGATTTCTGCCCGTTTGCCGCGTACCACATTAACGATCAGGTGCTGTGCTTCCAGGGTCACCCGGAATTCATTCACGACTATTCAAGGGCGCTGCTGGATCTGCGCCAGGACGCGCTGGGTTCGCAGATCTACTCGAAAGGCGTGGCCAGCCTGGAGCAGGAGCACCATGGCACCACCGTGGCAGAGTGGATGATGCGCTTTGTGGCGCACAAGCCAGAAGCTGCTTAATAGCAGATCAAAAGATCGCAGCCTGCGGCAGCTCCTACATTGGGATGGCGTACACCCTGTAGGAGCTGCCGCAGGCTGCGATCTTTTGCTTTTGCTTCCCTATAACCACCCCGACCTCTTGAAACTCGCCCACAAACTTACACACCCCACCGTAATAAACCCCAACACAGCGAAATAGCCGTAGTGCCAGCTCAGCTCCGGCATGTTCTGGAAGTTCATCCCGTAAATCCCAGCTACCGCCGTCGGGAATGCCAGAATCGCCGCCCACGCGGCAAACTTGCGTTGCACCACGCTCTGCCGTGACGCCTCGAGCAGCACGCCGATCTCGATGGTCTGGCTGGCGATATCCGCCAGCGTGGTCAGGTCTTCCATCTGCCGCGTGACGTGAATCTGCACATCGCGGAAGTACGGGCGCATATTCTTGTCGATGAACGGGAAGCTCAGCTTCTGCAGCTCCTCGCCAATCTCCACCATCGGCGCTGCATAGCGGCGCAGGCGCAAAACGTCGCGGCGCAGACCGTGGAGTTTCTGAATGTCATGCTCGTTCAACGCACTGCACAGCACGTTGCGCTCCAGTTCATCGATCTCGGCATGAATCGCTTCGCCCACCGGCTGGTAGTTTTCGATGACGAAATCCAGCAGCGCATACAGGACGAAATCTTCGCCGTGCTCCAGCAGCAGCGGCCGCGCCTCACAACGTTGGCGGACATGCGCGTAGGACGCCGAGTGGCCGTTGCGGGCGGTGATGATGTAGCCCTTGCCGGCGAAGATGTGTGTTTCGATGAACTGCAAGATCCCATGTTCGCGGATCGGCGAGTAGGTGACGATAAACAAGGCGTCACCAAAGGTTTCCAGCTTCGGCCGGCTGTGTTTTTCCAGGGCGTCTTCAATGGCCAGTTCGTGCAGGTTGAACTGGCGCTGCAGATTGGCCAGCTCCTGAGCGTCCGGCTCTTCCAGGCCGATCCAGACAAAATGTCCGGTTTTTGCGGCCCAGGCGGCACCTTCGTCAAGCGTGATATTGGTGACTTTCTTACCGGCGCTGTAAACCGCAGCAGCAACAACTCGACCCATGGTAGTGGTTCACTTCTTCTTGGCAGATGGCAGGGAATACAAGGCTTCAGCTTAGCTGTGTCGCTGCTTGAGAGTCAGTGAAATCTGTACAGTTCACCCGGCAAAAGAAAACCCGCACAAGGCGGGTTTTTTTCACGCAGCCTGCAGCTGCTGATCCATCGCGGCGATGCATTCGCGCATCTGCTCGCGGCACTGGGACATGAGCATGGGCATGTCATCCATGGTCAGCCCGGCTGTAGGAATCGCCGGCAGCGAGCGTATGAGAATTTTCCCGCTGCGCCAGCGGTTCAGGCGCATGTGCTTGATGTAGCTGCTGACGCACACCGGCACGATCGGCACACCGGCGGCGATCGCCATCTGGAACGCGCCTTTCTTGAACGGCAGCAGTTCTTCACCGAGGTTGCGCGTGCCTTCCGGGAATACCCAGATCGACGTGTCTTCGTGCTGCAAGGTGTGGGTGGTGGTGAGCATCGACTTGCGCGCCTTGTGCGCGTTGCCGCGATCGATCAACACGTTGCCCGCGAGCCAGAACAGTTGCCCGAACAGAGGCACCCATTTCAGGCTCTTCTTGCCGATGCATACGGTCCTGCGTGGCACCACGTTGCCGAACACGAACAGGTCGTAGTTGGACTGATGGTTGGCAACGATCACGCAACTGTCTGGCTTGTTCATTAACAGGCCGACGTCGGCTTTTACCCGCAAGCGCAGAATGCACATGGCCGGAAGCGCGTAGAGGCGGGCGCACAGTCGGCTGTTGTCCGGATTGAACGGCCGGCACATCCCGAGGATCACCCCCAACACGCCGGCCAGAATAAAGTGCAGGCCCATCAATAACATACGAAACACAAACAGCATTTTCAGGCCCCACCGGGACAAAAGGTGGCGCAGTGTACGGATGTGCACTGTTTTCGGCAATTGCTGCTATAGAGTCCGGAGATAGGCGATGTTTAAGCGCATGTTTCCAAGTTGATCGTCAGACGTGTCCTAGAGCTGTCGGCGGATGATCAACCGAACGCGCAAGAAAAAGCCCGACACGACGGTCGGGCTTTTCTTCGGCTCGGGAAGCGTGGGCTTAGCCCAGATGTTCCTGATCCTGGATGATCGCGTTGTCGAGGGCTTCGAGCAGCGCCTTGCGCACTTTGAGCTTGGTGTTCTTGTGCGCGTTCATGTTGATCTTCTTCAACTGACGCGCCGCGGCCAGGGCTGCGCCTTGCAGCTCTTCGGCAGCCACCACCTTGTCGAGGAAACCGGCATCCACCGCGCCTTTCGGATCAAACATCTCGCCGTTGATCACCGAACGGTGGAACGCCGAACGACGCAGACGATCACGCGCCAGCTCGATACCGGCATGGTGCATGGTCATGCCGATCTGCACTTCGTTCAGACCGATGCTGAACGGGCCGTCGACACCGATGCGGTAGTCGGCGGACAGCAGCAGGAACGCACCTTTGGCCACGGCGTGGCCTGGGCAGGCAACGATCACCGGAAACGGGTGGGACAGCAGGCGACGGGCGAGTGTCGAACCCGCAGTCACCAGCGCCACGGCTTCTTTAGGCCCGGCGGTCATCACCTTCAAGTCATAGCCGCCCGACAGAATCCCCGGCTGACCGGTAATGATCACGATGGCACGATCAGTCTTCGCCTGATCCAGCGCCGCGTTGAACGCCGCAATCACGTCCGGGGAAATGGCATTGACCTTGCCGTTGTTCAAGGTCAGGGTCGCGATACCGTCTTCGAGGTGGTAGGCAATCAACTCACTCATGACGCTATTCCTTGTAAGAAAGATGGGCAGACGTTACCCACCACCGTAGGCCAGGTAAAGCACTGTGACTGACTCGCCGGTCACAGTTTCCGGCCGCGCGCGGCGTAGCACACCGTTCTGCTTCTATATAGAAGGGCAGCCGTCACCAGAGATTGGCCGGTTTGCCATCGCCCAGGGTGGGGCGAAACGCCTTTTTGTCTTAACCGCATGAAAATTCTGAAAAAAAGTTTGCCATCAGAAAAGCTTTCGACTACATTAGCGCGCCTCGACAGACAGAACATGTTTGAAGAGATACGGTGAAGTGTCCGAGTGGCTTAAGGAGCACGCCTGGAAAGTGTGTATACAGGAAACTGTATCGAGAGTTCGAATCTCTCCTTCACCGCCAAATTCAATACGCAAAACCCCTGATTTCGAAAGAGATCAGGGGTTTTGTGGTTTCTGACGTCTGGATTTTAAACCGCTGCGCAAGTGCTCGGTCTGATTTCCCATAGCACATTACAATCGCCGCTTTATCCGTAGAAAAAAGGACTGTTCCCATGATCATCTCCACCACCCACGCCATCGAAGGCCGACAGATCACCGCGTACCTGGACATTGTCAGCGCGGAGTCGGTGCAGGGCGTCAACGTGATCCGTGACATGTTTGCCGGCATGCGCGATTTTTTCGGTGGGCGCTCGCAGACGCTGGAGCGTGCGTTGAAAGAAGCTCGGGTTCAGGCGACGGACGAGATCAAGGAGCGGGCGCGGGCGTTGCAGGCGGATGCGGTGGTCGGGCTGGATTTCGAGATCAGCATGCCGGCGGGCAAGGGTGGCATGGTTGTGGTGTTCGCGACGGGTACGGCGGTCAAGTTGCGTTGATGCAGTCGCGGTGTTCAAGCGAGCCCATTCAGATGATGAATGGGCTTTTTGCTTTTTCTGCTTTCGATCAGCCCTGTGGCTTGAGGATGACAAGCCCGTGGGCGTCATAGGTCAGGGGCGTATCGATTGCGACCATCGGCGGGGTGCCGGTGGAGGGCGTCGGATCGGCCGGCTGACTCGGGTGGTAGATAACGCCGGGAGTCAGAACCGGTTTGTCCGGGTAGGTGATGGTGATGTCGCCTGAAGCGAGCTTTTCCTTGAATTTCTCACCGGCGGCTTTGCCGGCAGCGATTTGTTCGTCCGTGAGTTTTACGACCGGCATTTCCGGGAATCCGTTGATTTTCATGTTCTCTCCTTGAGATTCATTTGTATGAAAAAGGGCAACGGCCTGTGGCCGGGAATCTTTAGCGTTGTGAGATCAACGGTTGGTTCGGATGTTGAGCAGATGTACGCCATTCGTCGGGCATCGGTCGAACTGAACCACAAGTCCGGTAATGACCGGCTAGTCTCAAAAGCCTTGGAGGTCGATATTTTTTCAGGCAAAAGGGCTTTGCCGGTGTCGATCTATCGCAAAGGGGAGAGGCTATGACTGATCCGTATATCGAAGACGATGGAGCCGAATTTTCATTCAACAACTGTGTCCGTTGCGGCCAGACGGAGTACCAATCGGGCTTTGGCGAGGATCCGGTGCAGACCGGCAAGATCAAGTCCACGGCACCCAAGGGGCCGAAAGCCAAATTCCTTCCAAAGGTCTCGGCCCGCTCAAGAAAATAAAGTGAGACCGAACGACCCCGTCTATGAACGGGGTTTTTTATGCCTGCTGTTTATGAAAAGGAAATCTCCTACAAACTCTTGGCCCGGTTTGGTGTTTTTCACAAACTTTTCACGTCCACGGTCGTAGGGTGAAGCCATCCGTTAGAAAGCAAGTCTCCAGCCCGTCTCCCCAGCGGGCTTTTTTTTGCCTGCGATAAAACCTTTGGCGAAATCGCTGTCCAATCGGCGCCAAGTGCGCGGCGGCAGCTGATTTGTCTGGACTTCAGCGCGTCGGCAGCTTTCAATCTCGGCCCCTTTTGATCTCCCTATTTTTGAGGTTTTCGTCATGCGTCTAACATTGCCTGCTCTGGTTCTGGGGCTTCTCGTTGCTCAAGGTGCGGTCGCCGGTGAAGGCACTGCTGCACTCGGCGGCGGTCTGGGTGGCGCGCTGGGTAACGTGGTCGGCCAGAAGATGGGCGGCAGCACGGGCGCAGCGATTGGTGCCGGTGTTGCAGGCGCGGCCGGCAGTGCGATGGCAGCCGGCAAGGGCAGCCGCACCAAAGCGGCTATCGGCGGTGGTGTTGGCGCGGCCGGTGGTTCGGTGATCGGCAACAGCCTGGGTGGCCGAAATGGCGCGACCATTGGCGCCGGTCTGGGTGGCGCTGCCGGTGGTGCCGTCGGCGCCAACCTGTCCAAGGGGCACAAGCGTCACTGATAGCGAACGTTTGTCAGAAATAGCCCGGCTCGATGTCGGGCTTTTTCATGGCTGAACGTTTTCCCGAAAAATGTCTCCAATGTGACATAGGCCCCTGTGGGCATACCCTCCCGATTCGGGAACTGTGAGGTTCAAATGCGCTTGTCATTGTCTGCACTGTTTTTCGGATTATTCATCGCTCAAGGTGCGATGGCCGCCGGAGATGGCAGCGCCGCCGTAGGTGGCGGTTTGGGCGGTGTGCTCGGTAACGTGGTCGGTGGCCAGCTCGGCGGTAGCACTGGTGCCGCGGTTGGCGCAGGCGTCGGTGGCGCGGCGGGCAGCGCGGTTGGGGCGAATAAACACAATCGCACCGAAGCTGCCATTGGTGGTGGCCTCGGCGCTGCCGGCGGCTCGGTGGTCGGCAACAGCCTGGGCGGCTCCACCGGTTCGGCCATCGGTGCTGGTTTGGGCGGCGCAGCGGGTGGTGCGGTGGGCAACAACCTGGGTGACGACGGTGGCAGAGCTCATTCCGGTGGTGGTCACAAGCACAACAAGTACAAACATAAAAACCGCCATCACTGATTGAATATTCGAAAACAAACCCGGCCTGGCGCCGGGTTTTTCGTTTCTGGCGGTCGGATACTGGAACGATTGGCTGTAAGGCTTTTCGAACGTTATACAACCCACCAGACGTAGAGGTTTGCCATGACGCCCGAAACCGAAGGCAAGGAAGAAAAAGGCCCGAGTGGTCTGCCGTTTATCAATGATCCGGGGAACGAGGATCCGGGGTCGCTGATGGATGATGCGACGGTGCCGTTGAATGATGCGGATGAGGCTTTGGATGAGGAGTATGAAGAGAATGAGGATGAGCAATAAGTTGTCTTGAAAGTCGAGCGTGGCGGCGCACTGAATTTAAATATCCGGGGCCTGTACTTCAGGCCCTTTGATTCGGATCGGTTTGTTCTCGAGGTCAAGCTTGTTAAACAGTCGTCAAGCCGGACGAAAGCAAACCGACAAAATATTTTGTTATTTGGCAGTTAAATCAGGGTTGATGAGTATGTAAAGATTATCTGATGCCGACATTTTTTTTATTCGGCCTGATGCGATGTACTCTTTAAACTCCTTTTCAACTGTTTTTTTGTCGCAGTATTTTTTATATTTGGATGGCCTGTCACTGGCATAAATGTAAAGGCGCCAAACATCAAAACCGTCGATTCTACTGTTTGAACCGTAATCGAAATTCACTGATTCTGTAGTGAAGTGAACGATGCATCCAACTCCATGAAGCTCGTATTGGGTGTTGTCAGTTATGTTACCGCACCGTTGTATTTGATTGCTGCGCCAAAGCCTCAGGATATTTCTGGTACCAAATCTTTTCTCGAGCAGCAACGTCGCACTATCAACCTTAGAAAGAAAGTCGTTAATGAGGTCTTCAAGGTTTTTGTCTTTTTTATTCATCTTCTTCTGCGATGCTCCAATCTGTCATTACCGACGTTAGCCGCTGACTCTAGCACTTCTTCAATAGTGTTTAGGTTGCCGTGGTGATCTTCGATGTTGGTTATTAGCTGGATCGTTACTTCGGTAGAGGTTTGTCGTGCAGCCGAAGCTCTATGATGGCCATCTAAAATGTAAAGGTTTCCGTGGTGCTCAGCGACATCTATAGGAAACTCGCGGTTAAACCCAATATCTCCCATTTCTATCCTCATTTTCTCGACTAGTCTAGTTGAGGTTTTCCCCATGAGCGCATGTGTTCGTTTCAATGTTTTTGGGTCTACGCCATGAGTTAGATTTGGTACCTGCGGTTCACCCTCATCAACCTTAGCCCCAACAATCCCACCCGGTACTTCACACCCAGGCTTATTCGGCGGCGGACAATTGGAATTCAACCCCAACGGATCCACCCAACCCGTCGGATTCGGCACGTACTGGTATTGGTTTAGTCCTCCAGCCAACTTCACCGGATCCGGCGTCAGATACCTGCCCAACCTCGGGTCGTAATACCGATGCCGGTTGTAATGCAGGCCGCTTTCCGCATCGAAATACTGCCCCTGAAAGCGCAGCGGCTGGTCCAGGTAGTCCTCGCCCGCGAGGGTGATCGCCGACACCTTGCCGTAGGCGTCGTATTGCGCTGACCAGACGATTTCGCCGCTGTAGTCGGTGAGTTCCTGCGGCGTGCCGAGGTGGTCGAGTTGGTAGTAGAACGGGCAGGCCTTTTTCGGGCCTTTGCCGTCGAGCAGCGCCAGCGGGCGGAAGGTGCCGGGTTCGTAGACGTAGCTGCGGTGGTGGGTTTTGCTGCTTTCGGCGACGAGGTGGTCGCCTTGCCAGAAGAACTCGGTGGTCTGGCCGTCGACGGTTTTGCGGATGCGCCGGCCGAAGGCGTCGTATTGGTAGGTCGCGGTTTGGCCGTCGGGGCGGGTCAGGCCGATCAGGCGGTGCTGGCAGTCGTAGCGGTATTCGGTGACGAGTTGCTGGTCGCGGCCACGGCGTTCGCGGATCAGGTTGCCAAAGGCGTCGTAGTCGTAATGGCGGTCGCCTTGCATCAGCAGGCGATTACCCTTGATCCGCGTGGGGCCGGGACGATCCTGCATCAGCAGGTTGCCGGCCGGGTCGTGGGCGAAGGATTCCGGCAGTTCGTCGCGCGAGTGACGGACGCGGATCAAGCGGTCGAGGGCGTCATAGCCATAGGTGCGCTGGCCGTGGCGGCTGTCGGCAATGTGTTCCAGATTGCCGTTGGCGCTGTAGGCATAATCCCGGCGATACAGCGAGTCGTGCTGATGACCTACAGCGTGGGCGAGTAAACGGCCCTGATCGTCGTAGGCATAATCGCTGAGCAGCAGGCCTTGCTGGCGTTGTTGCTCACGACCGCATTCAAACTGATGGCTGGTCAGCCGCGTGCCATTGAGGTCGATCGCCGTCAGCGCACCGCCCTTGGCGTAGTGGTAATCGAGCTTGCTGTTGTCCGGCAGACGCTGGCGCTTGAGCTGGCCGCAGGCGTCGTAGGCATACCGCAAGGTGCCCCAGCCCTGATGCTCGGTGATCAGCCGGTCCTGCCGGTCGTATTCAAAGGCCAGCGGATGTTGCTGACCATCATCGACCCCGATCAGCCTGCCCAGTCGGTCGTAGGTGTAAGCCACCTCAACCCCGTCAGGCAGGGTCTTGAGCAGCAAGCGCCCGGCCGCATCACGCGCGTAAGTGGTGACCAGCGTCGAGCCGTCATCGCCGAACTCGGTCTTTTCCAGCAGGTGCCCGTTGCGGTCGTAGGCGTAAGCGGTGCGTCGGCCGTCGAAGCCGGTTTCCTGTCGGATCAATCCGGTTGGCGTGTAGTCCAGCCGGTACTTTTCCCCGGACTCGTTCTCGATTTCCGTGAGCAGCAGTTGCGCATGGTCGTAGCGGTACTGCACCCGCGTGCCGTCGGGATTGATCTTGCGCGAGACCAGGTGCAGGTCGTCGTCATACTCGTAGCGGGTGATGTGCCCGAGTTCGTCGCGCTCGGCAGTGACCTGGCCGTAGGCGCCGTAGCTGTAGGCACGGGTAGCGCCCGTAGGAAAGGTCGTCTGAATTAGTCGGCCAACCGCATCCCACTGCTGGCGGGTGATCGCGGCGTGCTCGTCGCAAGTGGTCGTCCGTCGCCCCAGCGCGTCGTAGGAAAAGCGCCGCACACCACCGTCGGGCAGGGTTTCCTCGATCAGTTGCCCGAGGTCGTTCCACGACAACTTGTGCCGGCTGCTGTCCGGGTAGCGGATCGACAGCAACTGCCCGCGCGTGTCGTAGTAGTAATGGGTGACCTGTCCGTCGGGATCGACCGCCTCGGTGACATCGCCCTCGGCGTTGCGCCGAAACGTCCACACCGCCTCGCCGCGAGAACGGCTGTGCAGGAAACCGTTGCGGTACTCGTAGGACGTTGGCTCATCGTCCGGCGGCAGCAGCGCGATCAGCCGTCCAACGTCGTCGTAGCGGTATTCGGTGACCGCGCCCAGCGGATCCTGCTCGGCGATCAGCCGGCCCGCGTCGTCATAAGCCTTGAGGTGCTCACCGCCATCGGCCTCGACCTTGCGCACCAGCCGTGCGCTGTCGTCGTGGACGTAGGTTTCTTCGCTGCCATCGACGTAGTGCACCGCGACGCTGCCGTCATCGGCCCAGACGTAACGGGTGTCCATCTGCGCGAACGACGCCCAGTGCCGCACGCAGCGCGCCGCCTTGCCCGAGCGTTCCCACTCCCAGAAAAAGCTCGCGCCGCCGGTCAGTTGCCGCTGCAGGATGACGTGCTGATCGTCGTAGTCGTAACGCTCGCTGTCACCGACCGCGTTGGTCGCAGCCAACAAACGCTGACGGGCGTCGTAGCAATAACTGACCAGCGTTTGCTCGGTGCGCCAGCCATCAGCCCCAAGCACCTGGTAATCAACCGCCACCAGATGCGCCCGGTCGTAGCGCAACAACAACGACCGCCCGGCCCCGTTATCCAGGCGCTGCACACGCTCGGAAAAATCGCGATGCACCGTCAGACGATTGCCATACGCATCACTGATCGCCACCAACCGCCCGGCACGAAAGTGATAAAACCGCGCTGTATCCCCGGCCAGCGCGAGGATCAGTTCCTCCGGTTCATCCCCGAGAAAAATCGCCGCCCGCGACAGGCTGTTGTGAATCTGCGGCCGCTCCACACTGGGCAACGGAAACCGCGTACGGCGATTTTCGTGATCGACCCAGATCACCGCCTCGCCATCGAACTCCAGCCGATGCGCCAGCGAATGGCTCCAGCCAAACCCCAGCCCGACATCGATCTCTACCGCGCTGGTGCGATACAGCCGGGTGAACTCGAACGGCAGCAAACCATCGAGCGTGCCGTCGGTCAGGGTCAGCAGTTCTTCGCCGGTGACCATCGACACCGGACAGCCGTTGGTGCAGGTCAACGGGGCGCAGTCGGCGCTGTCGCCGTTGGGGTTTTTCGCTTGATCGGGATTGTCGTCGTGGGGTTCGTGTCGCTCCATCCGCGTCGTGCCACGGGACTTGTCCCGGGCCATCGGTGCCGGATTTGGCACGCTTAAAACCACGGCGTCCGCTTGTCGAATGTTCAGCGGGATCGCCGGCGTCGGCTTCAACGGGATGTCGCGCGCATGCACCATCAATGGCTTCAACGCGCCCGCATGCTTGTTCAGATCCGCAGGGGAAGTCAGTTCGCTCAGGCGCAAGGCCGATGCGGCCAGCCATTGCCGAGCCCGGGGCGACTTGATCTTGCTCAGCACCTTGCTGCTCAGTCGCACGGGCACGCCAACGCCGCCGGAAACGCGCATCAGCAAAAAGCTGATCAACAACTCGACCCGGACTTCGGCCACTACTTCTGCCAGATACTGCGGCGGCAGCATCTTCAGCCAACTGGTGAACGCTGCCAGATGGATAAACAGCAACGGCTCGTCACTGAGGATCAGCAAGCCATTGGCGATGGCCTCGCCAGAGGCGTCGAGCAGCGCTTGCAGCTCGACATCGCTCAGGTACTGCAGGAGTTTTTCGCTGTTGGCCTGCAGATCGGCGAGCAGGGCAAACAGCTGTTTAACGTCATCCCAGATGTCGTGCAGGGCTTTCTCGAAACCGCGCCAGTCGGCCTGTTGCAACTGCTGGTAACGATCAGCCAAACCGGCGCCGGAAAACTCCGCCCACAGCGGCTGAAACCCGTCCCACTCCTGGCGAAGCCAGACCTCCAGCCCGTCCAGAATCTCTTCATAGGAGGCGTACAGCGCTTGGATATGGTCGGTGGAAACATCAGGAAAGAAGGTGATGCGATAACGCTGGCCCCGGTCGCAGTCGCTGACTTCCAGAATGCCGCTCGGGCCGATGGTATGGCGCAGCGGTTCACCGAAACTCAATACCCCGTCGACTTCGCCGATCACCGGTTCCAGCATCACCGGGGTATTGCCGATCGGTACGAAGCGCACTGCCTCGAACAGGTGCACCAGAGTCAACGGGCCGCTGGCGGGGCACATGACCACCGAGGTCTGGATCGGCTGGCGGGATTTGACCGGAGCGCTGAGGTGCACGTCGTCGCCGACCTTGAACACCTGCTCGATATCCAGCGCGGTTCCCGTCCAGAACTGCTCGGCCCAGGCCTCGTAGTCGTTCAGGCACAGGCGGAACTCGCGGATCAGCGTTTCGAAGTCCGGGTGTTGCGGGTTCAGGGCGGCAACCACCAGCAGGCCGATGCTGTTGTTCAGGGCCAGGAGCCGATCGGTTTGGAACATTCGCAAGCACTCGCGCACATGAAAGAGGTGCGCGGACTTTGCGGGGGATCAACATGGAAAGAAGTCGGGAAAGTAGGCGTTATCTGTAGGGCATTTCGCTAAATGTCAGCGAGTCATTCCACCGCCCGTAAACATTGCCCGTTGCTCAATGTCCGCTGGCCTCGCTATGCTGCTGAACCCATTAATCAGATCCGCGTAGCGGCGCCGTTTGGGCCGCCCGGGATGTTTTTGATAACGGATCCGATGATGAATGCACCGATGAAGACGTTTGGCCCGATCAAGGCCGTGATTTTCGACATGGACGGTTTGCTGCTGGACACCGAAGGCATCTACACCGAGGTCACCTCGCTCATTGCCGAGCGTTACGGGCGGACCTTCGACTGGAGCGTTAAACAGAACATCATCGGTCGTGGCGCCAATGATCTGGCGAACTACGTGGTGCAGGCGCTGGATCTGCCGATCAGCGCCGAAGAGTTTCTGCTGATCCGCGAGCCGCTGATGCGTGAACGCTTCCCCAAGGCCCAGGCGATGCCCGGCGCGGAGGAGCTGATTCGTCACCTCAAGGCGCACAACATTCCGATCGCCGTGGGCACCAGTTCGTCGCGGCAGTCGTTCGGCCAGAAAACCACCTTGCACCGCGACTGGTTTGCGCTGTTCGATTTCATCGTCACCGCCGACGACCCGGAAGTTGGCGCAGCAAAACCGGCGCCGGATATTTTCCTCACCGCCGCCCGGCGTCTGGGTGTAGCGCCTGAAGACTGTCTGGTCTTCGAGGATTCGCCGTTTGGCGTCACCGCCGCGAAAGCGGCGGGAATGACTGCCATTGCGATTCCCGACGCGGCCATGGCCGATGAAAAATACGCGCATGCCGACGGGATTTTGCGCACGCTCAAGGCTTTCACCCCGAGTGCCTGCGGTTTGCCGGCGCTGGAATGGGCTTGATCAGCCAATAAGCGCCGATAAAAAACGCCGCCCTCTGCAAAGAGGTGCGGCGTTTTTTGTATCCGGGATTCAGCGCAATCAGGCGCCAAAACCACCGTCGATGGTCAGGCTGGCACCGGTGATGTAACCGGCTTCCGGGCCGACCAGATAAGCGACGAAACCGGCGATTTCATCAGCAGTGCCGTAACGGCCCACCGCCATCAGCGGGATCAGGCTCTCGGCGAAATCGCCATGGGCCGGGTTCATGTCAGTGTCGACCGGGCCGGGTTGCACGTTGTTGATGGTGATGCCGCGCGGGCCGAGATCACGGGCCAGGCCTTTGGTCAGGCCGACCAGCGCCGATTTGCTCATCGCGTACACCCCGCCACCGCCAAAGGGCATGCGGTCGGCGTTGGTGCTGCCGATGTTGACGATGCGCGAGCCTTCGCCCATGTGTTTAGCGGCTTCCTGAGACGCGATGAACACGCTGCGTACGTTGATCGCCAGGGTCTGGTCGAAGTCTTCCAGTTTGAAGTCTTCCAGCGGCGCGATGGCCAGGACGCCGGCGTTGTTCACCAGAATATCCAGGCGGCCAAAGGCTTCGACGGTGGCGCTGACAGCATTGCGGATTGCGGCTTCATCGGCGCTGTCGGCCTTGATCGCCAAGGCTTTGCCGCCGCTGGCGGTGATGCTGTTCTGCAACTCTTCGGCCTTGGCGGTGGAGCTGACGTAGGTGAATGCGACAGCGGCGCCTTCGGCGGCCAGGCGTTTGACGATGGCGGCGCCGATACCACGAGAACCGCCTTGAATCAGAGCGACTTTGCCGCTGAGGTGTTGAGTGGTCATGTTCGATCTCCAGAGAATTCAAGGCGGGGTGCCTTGTAGTTGGAGCCGAGTATCGGCCTCGCATCGACAACCGTGTAGACCATGATTGCTATAGTCTGTGTAAACCAGAAGTTTATAGTGGCGATCATGGAAACTTTCAGCAGTATCGAATGCTTCGTGCGCAGCGCCGAAGTCGGCAGCTTTGCCGAGGCCGCCCGGCGCTTGAGCCTGACCCCGGCCGCTGTCGGCAAGAGTGTGGCGAAGCTCGAGGTGCGGCTCGGTGTACGGCTGTTCCAGCGTAGTACACGCAGCCTGACCCTGACCGAGGCAGGTCAGCTGTTTTTGAGTCAGGTCAGTGGCAGTCTGACGACGATTCAGAATGCGGTGGCCAATCTGGCGAGTGTGGAAGGGCTGCCGGCGGGGACGTTGAAAGTCAGCATGGGCACGGTATTCGGGCGCTTGTACATCGTGCCATTGCTGCAAGAATTTTTACGTCGGTTTCCGGCGATCAACCCTGACTGGCATTTTGATAACCGTCAGGTCGATTTGATTGGGCAGGGTTTCGATGCGGCGATTGGCGGCGGCTTTGAATTGCCCCAAGGCGTGGTCGCACGCAGATTGGCACCCGCGCATCGTGTGTTGGTCGCATCTGCTGAGTATCTGCAAAGGCACGAAGCCATCGCCGAACCGGATGACCTGCAACGTCACGATGGCATCCTGATTCGTTCGCCGCAGACCGGTCGAGTGCGCTCCTGGCAGTTGATCAGTGGCGGCAGTCAGCTCTGTCAGCCCTTGACCCTCAAGACGCGAATGACCATGAGCGACTCCGAAGCCGCCTGCGCTACTGCAGCACAAGGGCTGGGCATCGCGCTGGTCAGCATGCCGTTTGCCGTGGGTTACCTCGACGCGGGCACATTGCAACGCGTGCTGCCGGACTGGTACATCGATGACGGCAACATTTCGATCTACTACGCCGAGCATAAATTGTTGCCGGGCAAGACTCGGGCGTTTGTCGATTTTGTGATTGAGCAGTTTGCCGAGCGGGGGTTGGCTCGGCGGTTCAGTGCTGTCTGAGTTTGGCTTTTGACCGAGTTGCGGCCATCGCGAGCAGGCTCACTCCTACAGGAACAGTGTTGTGCCCGAAATCTGTGGGCAACACCGATCACTGTAGGAGCGAGCCTGCTCGCGAAGAGCGATAACCCGGTCTACCGGGCAAACCGCTCCGCCCAGCCAATGATCTGCTTTGGCCGTGGCGTCGCGTAAGTCCGCACTTTGGACGTCGACAACCCCAGTCGCACCAGCGATTCGGCGATGGTTACCGCCGCCGTCACGCCATCCACCACCGGCACGCCGGTGCGGCGGCGGATCTGCTCATCCAGCCCGGCCATGCCGCCGCAGCCCAGGCAAATCACCTCGGCCTTGTCCTGAGTCACCGCCAGTTCCGCTTGTTGCACGATGGCTTCCAGTGCGCGCTGTGGTTCGTGCTCCAACTCCAGCACCGCAAGACCACTGGCCCGCACCGAGGCACAGCGATCCCACAGGCCCGAGAGTTTCAGCCGGTCCTCGATCAGCGGCACGGTGCGGTCCAGCGTGGTCACCACCGAATAGGCGTGACCGAGGAACATCGCGGTACTGGCAGCCGCGTCGGTGATGTCCACCACCGGCACGTTGAGCAGTTCCTGCAATCCTTCGCGGCCGTGTTCGCCGTAACCGGCCTGAATCACCGCGTCGAACGGTTGATCGTAGGACATCACCCGGTCCATCACGGCGATGGCCGCCAGGTAACTTTCGAAATTGCCTTCCACCGAGTCGGCGCCGAAGAACGGCGTGAGGCCGACGATTTCCGTGCCGGGAGACGCGACGGCCTGCGCCGAGCGGGCGATGGCCTGGGTGATGGATTCGGTGGTGTTGACGTTGACCACAAGAATACGCATGGGAAGTCCTTATTGCGGGCAGTTCAGCGGCCCAAATCCGGGCCGCAAGGAAGTTAATGGCTGACGTTGTCGACGGCGATCGATTCGCCGCTGATGTCGGCGTAGTGCGGCTGACGTTTGGCGATGATCAGGTAGAGCATCGCGGCAATGCCGGCGCCCACCAGCCAGGAGAACGGCGAGATGCTGTGGAAGCCCGGCACCAGCGCCAGGACGATGGCGATCAACGCTGCCGGAATGAACGCCGCCACCGCGCGGAAATTCACTCCACGGCTGTAGTAATAGGCGCCGTTGGGGTCTTCGCTGTACAACTGCGGGACGTTGATCCGGCCTCTGCGGATCAGCCAGTAGTCGACCATGATCACCCCGTACAGCGGGCCGAGCAGGGCGCCGAGGCCGGAGAGGAAGTACACGATCACCAGCGGGCTGTTGTAGAGGTTCCACGGCAGGATCAGCACGGCGATGGTCGCGCTGATCAGCCCGGCGCGGCGGAAGGTCAGGTACTTCGGCGCCAGGTTGCTGAGGACGAAGGCCGGGGCGACGAAGTTGGCCATGATGTTCACCGCCACGGTGACGATCAGGAACGCCAGGCAACCGAGCACCAGAAAGAACGTATTGGGAATCGAGGCGATGATTTCGGTCGGGCTTTCGATGATCCGTCCGTTGATCTGAAATTGCGCACCGCAGAGCAGGACGGTGATAGCGGCGAACACCAGAATGTTCACCGGCAGGCCCCAGAAATTGCCGACCTTGATGGTCTTGCGGCACGGCGAAGAACGGGCGAAGTCGCAGAAATTCAGGATCAGCGTGCCGTAGATCGCCAGCCACAAGGCGCCGCCGGCAAAGATGTTGCGCCACATTTCGCCACCGCTCAGCGGTTCGCGGATCGACCAGGCAATCGTGGCGTTGGCCTGGGTGTACATCCACACGGCGAGGGCGGCGACGGTCAGCAGAATCACCGGCCCGGCAAACGCTTCGTAACGGCGGACCATTTCCATGCCGTAGGCGAGAATCGCCAGTTGCACGAACCAGATCGCCACGAAACACACCCAGCCCAGCGTCGATAGGCCGAGGATCGAGTTGTGGTCGTAATCGGCGAAGCCAGGATGAATCGCCGTCAGCAGCACACGAAATACCACCGACGCCAGATACGTCTGAATGCCGAACCAGGCGATGGCGATCACCGCGCGAATCAACGCCGGAATCTGTGCGCCGTGGATGCCGAAACTGATCCGGCTGATCACCGGAAACGGCACCCCGGTTTTCTGCCCCATGTAGCCGGACAGGTTCATGAAGAAGTACACCAGCGCCGCGCCGATCCCCAGCGACAGCAGAATCTGCCAGCCCCCCAGGCCCAACGCATACAGCCCGATGGCGAACGAGTAATTGGCGATGTTGTGCACATCGTTGGTCCACAGGGCGAAGATGCTGTATTTGCCCCAGCGCCGACCTTCGGCGCGGGTCGGTGCCAGGTCGCGGTTGTGCAGGCGCGGGCTCAGTTGTAACGGTTGAGCCAGACCCGTGTCGGGCAATGGCTGGTCGAGTGCAGAGGCGGGCAGATTCAGCGCGATGTTGTTGGAGAGACTTGTACGCATTCCGGCAGGCTCCTGATGGGCGGGGCCGCGATGACTGTGCATGAGCTCAGGGCTCGACAAATCTTCGTCGCGGCCAGCAGACATCACTGGTTACGGGGCATCTGCAGCCTGTACGGGATAGGGCGCTTCAGGCTTGCGGATCGAAAGTGTGGATTGATGTTTTGCAGTTTTGTATACAAAACATGTATGCACCAAAGCCAAATCTGTGCCAGTTAGCGATCTATGCAGCGCTGTGCTCATTTCTAAAAGTTATCGATGAGCGCTAAGTGTTTGAAAATAATTGGTTATAAATTGACCGATTGAACAGGTATTTATTTTTTGCGAGGGATTTTGCGGAGGTGGCAGAGCGCAGGAGAATTCAGCAGGGATGTAACTTTTCAGGGCGTGAAAGCAAAAAGTGCACACATAAATGGCACCGATGGTGACATTCGTGTGTACACATTTTTAAGGTGGCGCAATTGAAAAATGTGGGAGCGAGCCTGCTCGCGAATGCGTTGGATCAGTCAACGAAGATGTCGACTGAGACTACGCATTCGCGAGCAGGCTCGCTCCCACAGAGGATGTCACTGGAATTGGAAATCAGGCCTTGCTGATGATATTCCCCGCATGCAGCCCGCACTCTTTCTGCGTCGCTTCTTCCCACCACCAGCGGCCTTCGCGCTCGTGCTGGTTCGGCAGCACCGGGCGGGTGCACGGTTCGCAGCCGATGCTGATAAAGCCGCGTTCATGCAGGCTGTTGTACGGCAGTTCGAGCATGCGGATGTAACCCCAGATCTCTTCGCTGGTCATCTGCGCCAGCGGGTTGAACTTGTACAGGGTGCGCTCGGGCGTGGAGAAGGCGGTGTCGATTTCCAGCACCGCCACCGCGCTGCGGGTGCCCGGGCTCTGGTCGCGGCGCTGGCCGGTGGCCCAGGCTTTGACGCCGGACAGTTTGCGCCGCAGCGGTTCGATCTTGCGGATGCCGCAGCATTCGCCATGGCCGTCCTTGTAGAAACTGAACAGGCCTTTTTCCTTCACGAACGGTTCCAGCTTCGTGTAGTCCGGCGACACCAGTTCGATATCGATCTTGTAGTGCTCGCGCACCTGATCGATGAAGCGATAGGTTTCCGGGTGCAGGCGGCCGGTGTCGAGGCTGAACACCTTGACGTTCTTGTTCAGCTTCCAGGCCATGTCCACCAGCACCACATCCTCGGCACCACTGAAAGATATCCACAGCTCGTCACCGAACTCGGCGAACGCGAGTTTCAGGATGTCCTGGGCGGATTTGTTGGCATAGGTCGTGGCGAGTTCCACGACATCGAACGTTGGGCTCATCAGGGCGGCTTCCTACAGGTCGGTGGCGCTGGGCGCTCTATATGGCGGCGATGGTAACAAAAAGCGGCGGAGTAGGGTGTGCCCGCTGCGTTGCGCGGTGGCGGGGGAGTCGCTAGAGTTCGGGCTCGCTCGACTCAATAATCACTACAAACGGGAGTGTCTTGTGGAAATTGCTTGCCTGGATCTTGAAGGGGTACTGGTGCCGGAAATCTGGATCGCCTTCGCCGAAAAAACCGGAATCGAATCCCTCAAGGCCACCACCCGGGACATTTCCGATTACGACATGCTGATGAAGCAGCGTCTGCGCATCCTCGACGAGCACGGCCTGAAGCTCTCGGACATCCAGGAAGTAATCGCCACCCTCAAGCCGCTGGACGGCGCGGTGGAGTTCGTCGACTGGCTGCGCGAGCGCTTTCAGGTGGTGATTCTCTCGGACACCTTCTACGAATTTTCCCAGCCGCTGATGCGGCAACTGGGCTTTCCGACCTTGCTCTGCCACCGCCTGATCACGGACGACAGCGGGCGGGTGACCGGCTATCAATTGCGTCAGAAAGATCCCAAGCGTCAGTCGGTGCTGGCGTTCAAGAGCCTGTACTACCGGGTGATTGCGGCGGGGGATTCGTATAACGACACGAGCATGCTGGGTGAGGCGGATGCGGGGATTCTGTTCCATGCGCCGGACAACGTGATTCGCGAGTTCCCGCAGTTTCCGGCGGTGCATACGTTTGTCGAGTTGAAGCAGGAATTCCTCAAAGCCTCTAACAGAGCGTTGAGTTTGTAGTCGTCTGGAAGGACGCTTTCGCGAGCAGGCTCGCTCCCACAGGGAAATGCATTCCTAATGTGGGAGCGAACCTGCTCGCGAAGCTTTCAAGCTTTCAAGCTTTTAAGCTTTTAAAGGTTTTGCAGGGTTTCGAGGAGGATTCTGACCTTGGTAATCGACTCCTGATACTCCGCCTGCCAGTCCGAATCGGCCACGATCCCGCCGCCACCCCAGCAACACACTTGCCCATCCTTGACCAACAGACTGCGAATCGCGATGGAGCTGTCCATCTCGCCGCGTACGTCCAGGTACAGCAACGAACCGCAATACAAACCGCGCCGGGTCGGTTCCAGTTCATCGATGATCTGCATCGCACGGATCTTCGGTGCGCCGGTGATCGAGCCGCCGGGGAAACTGCCGGCAATCAGATCCAGCGCATCGCGATCCTCGGCCAGTTCACCGGTCACGCTGCTGACCAGGTGATGCACATTCGGATAGCTTTCCAGGCTGAACAGCTCCGGCACCCGCACCGAACCAATCCGGCAGGTGCGGCCGAGGTCGTTGCGCAGCAGGTCGACGATCATCAGGTTTTCCGCGCGATCCTTGGGGCTGGCCAGCAGTTCGGCGGCGTTGGCGGCGTCTTCGGCAGGTGTCAGGCCGCGCGGGCGGGTGCCCTTGATCGGACGGGTTTCCACCTGACGCTGGCTAACTTTGACGAAGCGCTCCGGCGACAGGCTCAACACCGCGTCGCCGTCGGGCAGGCTCTGGAAACCGGAAAACGGCGTCGGGCAGGCCTCGCGCAACGCGCAATAGGCCAGCCACGGATCGCCCTGACACGGTGCGCGGAAACGCTGGGCGAAGTTGACCTGATAGCAGTCGCCGGCCTGGATATATTGATGAATGCGTTCCAGCGCCTGGCGATAGTCATCGGCCGACAGGTCGGCGGTCATCGGCGTGTCCAGCTTGAACGGCGTCAGCGGCGCTGAAGTCGGTTGGCTGAACAGCGCGATCAGCCGTTGCCGTTCGCTGTCGGCCAGTGACGGGTGAAATATCAGTTGGCTGGTGGCGGTCTGGTGGTCGCTGATCAGCGCCCAGTCGTACAGGCCGAACCGCGCGTCGGGCAGTTGCAGATCATCCCGGGCCTGGCTCGGCAGGTGTTCCAGATGCCGGCCAAAGTCGTAGCTCAGGTAGCCGATCAGGCCGCCGGCGAACGGCAGATCATATTCGCCAGGCAGCTGCGCCTCGCCCAGACGGCTCAGGTTATCGCGCAGGCGTTGCAGGAAAACGCTGCCGCTTTCGTCGGGCAACACCGCCAGTTGTTCCAGCGGCCAGGCGCTGAGCAGGTCATAACGGCCACGGTCAGCACTCGGCCGACCGCTGTCGAGCAGCACGGCGCCGGGCGCATGGCGGATGGCCGCGAAGTAATCGGCGGGGTTGGCGCGGTAGGGCAGCGGGTGTACGGAACAGGTCAACATGGGCGGGGCAGATCGGCCATTGAGGCGGGGTGGGGATTGTAGTCTTCTGCGGGAATTGCTCCTAGAGGGGATGTCGGGGATTGGCAGGTTGGGGGCCGCGTTGAAACCTGCGGTGACCGGCAGTCCGCCTTCGCGAGCAGGCTCGCTCCCACATTGGAACGCATTTTCCTGTGGGAGCGAGCCTGCTCGCGAAGGCCGCGATGCGGTCCCGGATCAGCCCTCGACCGCCGGAATATGCCCAAACATCTCCTGAGTAAACGCCACCCGTTCCTCGACCGACTCCGTCACCTCGCGTGCCTTCAGCTCTTCCAGATGCGCCTCGACCGCATGCGTACGCAGGGTCAGCCCGCAATCGTTGGCAATCTGGATATTCAGCCCCGGCCGCGCGTTCAGCTCGAGAATCAGCGGGCCTTTCTCCTGGTCGAGCACCATGTCCACACCGATGTAACCCAGGCCGCACAGCTCGTAGCAGCCGGCGGCGAGCTTCATGAAACCGTCCCAGTAGGGCAGTTGCACGCCGTCCACCGCGTTGGTGGTGTCGGGGTGTTTGGTGATGATGTTGTTCAGCCAGGTACCGCGCAGGGTCAGGCCGGTGGCGAGGTCGACACCGACGCCGATGGCGCCCTGGTGCAGGTTGGCCTTGCCGCCGGACTGACGGGTCGGCAAACGCAGCATGGCCATCACCGGATAGCCCATCAGCACGATGATGCGGATGTCCGGCACGCCTTCGTAGCTGATGCTCTTGAAGATCTGGTCCGGGGTCACCCGGTATTCGATCAGCGCGCGGTCGCGGTGGCCGCCCAGCGAATACAGGCCGGTAAGAATGCTCGAGATGTGATGTTCGAGTTCTTCATGGGCAAGGATCTTGCCCGAGACCGTGCGATAGCGGCCCTCGAAGCGGTCGGCGATGACGATGATGCCGTCACCGCCAGCGCCCTGGGCTGGCTTGATCACGAAGTCGTTGCGCCCGCCGATGATCTCGTCGAGCTTGTCGATTTCCTTCTCCGTGGAGATCACGCCGTACAGTTCCGGCACATGAATGCCGGCCTCGATCGCGCGCTCCTTGGTGATGATCTTGTCATCGACGATCGGGTACAGGCTGCGCTTGTTGTACTTGAGCACGTAGTCGGCGTTACGCCGATTGATGCCCATGATGCCCCGCGCCTCCAGGGCCTTCCAGGTCTTCCAGAAACCGAACATCAGGCGTCAGCCTTTTTCAGGAAAGCCTTGAAGCGCACCAGTTCGGTCAGGCGGTAGCCGCGATAGCGACCCATCGCCAGCATGAAGCCGACCAGAATCAGCAGGATCGCCGGGAAGGTGAACACGAAGTACACCAGCTCCGGCACGGTCATGATCAGGTGTGCCAGCGAGGCGGCGAACAGGGTGCCGATCGCCACTTTCATGGCATGGCTGGCGCCGCGTTCTTCCCAGGTGATCGACAGGCGTTCGATGGTCATGGTCAGAATCACCATCGGGAACAGCGCCACCGACAGACCACGCTCCAGACCAAGCTTGTGGCTGAACAGGCTGATGGCGGCAATCAGCACAACCACGAAGGTCAACACCACCGACAGGCGCGGCAGCATCTGCAGCTTCAAATGTTCCAGATACGAACGTAATGACAGGCCCAGCGCGGTGATCACGGTAAACAGCAGGATGCCGAAGCCCAGTTGCGTTTCGCGGAAGGCCAGGGCGATCAGTACCGGGGTAAAGGTACCAAGGGTCTGCAGGCCGATCAGGTTGCGCAGGATCAGGATCACCAGCACGCCGATCGGGATCATCACCATGATCATGAACGTCTGCTGGGTCTGCAGCGGCAGGCCGTACAGCGAGTATTCGAGGAAGTTGGCGTCGGTGTTTTCGTCGGTCAGCTTGGCCAGACGAATCGCGTTCATCTCGCTGTTGTTCAGGCTGAAGGTCACGTTGGCTTTCTTCGCGCCCTCGATGGTGATCAGGTTTTCATCACCGGTCCACCACAGCAGGCGGTCGGTCGGCAGGCCTTGCTCGCCGGTTTCCGGGTTGAAGTACAGCCAGTCGTTGCCGTTGAAACTGCGCAGCCACAGTTCCGGGGTTTGCGGCTGATCGGCGACGAGGCGGATGGTGTGGACTTTTTCCACCGGCACGTGAGCGATCGACAGCAGCAGTTCGACGATCTTCGCCTTGTGCGGTGTCGACGGGTCGCCTGCCAGCAGCAGTTTGACGTTGTCATCGTTGGCGTTGTTGACGCGTTTGATCGCTTCGCCGATGAAGGTTTCGACGTCGGCCGAGTGCTGGCGGATCGGCGCGAGCAAGGCTTCGGCGGCGATTTTTTCCGGGCCTTCGATGGCGATGCTGTCGCGGAAGGTCGGGCCTTTGATCTTGGATTTTTCCGCGGTGTAGCGCTTGGTCAGCACCAGACGGTAATAAAGGGTCTGGTTGCCCTTGGCCCGGCGCGCCGACCAGGTGACCTTGCGGTTGCCGTCGACGCGGTTGACTGCCACGCCGTAGTTATTGGAGATAAAGCTTTCGTTGAGGCTGACGTAATCGCGGCTCAGCGGTGGCACGAACATCTGGACCTTCACCGGGTCCTTGGTGCTGGCGACGAACTCGACTTTGGCGTCGATGTTCCACAAGTCGTCGGTGGCATCTTCGGTCACCGGGATGCCGAGCACGAAAATCTGATAGGCCGTAACCGAAACGCCCAGGAGCACCAGAATGGTGATCAGGATTTTCAGGTGGAAGGTTAGAGAACGCATGGAAATTACTCGGCGGTATGAGCGGCGATGGTGCAGGCAGGTTTGCCGGCAGCGTATTTAAGACTGGGGTCGACCAGCGCGTCGAAGCGTTTCAAGGCTTCGGAGCCGATCAAAAGCGGGTATTGGAACGCACTTCGGTCGGTCAGGTTCACTTCGATGCTGCGCAACGCCGTGCCCATGCAGATATCCAGCTCGATCACCGGGCGCGCGGTGTACTTTTTACCTTCTTCCGGGTCGTAGTCGCCGGCGCGGCGTTTGATCTTGCTGACCCGGGCCAGCGGCCGCTCGATCGGGTGCGAATGCGCCGCGTCGATCGCCAGGTAGAAACGCACCCAGGACTCGCCGTTGCGTTTGAAGCGTTTGATGTCGCGGGCACTCAGCGAGGCGGTTTTGGCGCCGGTGTCGAGTTTGGCCGCGACTTGCAGATTGATGCCGTCAAGCGATGCGTATTCGTTGAGGCCGTACACGGTTTTTTCCCCCGCCGCGGCGAGGCCGGGCAGGCAAAACAGCGCAAAAAATGTGGGGAAGGGCTTGAGTCTCATAAATCCTGGTGCGCAGCGTTCCGTTTTCGGTTCAGGTTCCTGGCAATACTGCGCAAGCTCCTTCGTGTGCCTATCAGCTTTTTATGACAAGCCGTACAAATGGCCAGCAAATGCGGGCGGCATTCTAGCACGGTGGTTTTATGGCGCCAGCGCTCCCGCCGGTCTATACCCCTTGGGTAATCCTGTGGGAGATTGCCTAGGGCTATTAGACGATTGTCGACAATATCTATTTATCCTTTGACTGATGCCGGCTAATTGGCTAGTTTTTGCCGCATTGGATTTAAAGGTGTCGACAATCATGCTGGATCAACTCGATCCCCCGGTCATCAGCGGCGACGATTCCGAGACGCTCTCGGAAAACGTCTTCCGGCGCATCCAGGCGGCCATCGTCAAAGGCGAGATCGCCCCAGGCAGCAAGATCTCCGAACCCGAGCTGGCGCGCACTTATGGCATCAGTCGCGGGCCGCTGCGCGAGGCCATCCATCGGCTCGAAGGCCAACGCCTGCTGGTGCGCGTACCGCATGTCGGCGCGCGGGTGGTGTCGCTCAGCCACGCCGAATTGCTCGAACTCTACGAAATCCGCGAATCCCTTGAAGGCATGGCCTGCCGACTGGCGGCCGAGCGCATGAGCGTCGAAGAAATCGACGAACTGCGCCGGGTGCTGGAAACCCACGAGCGCGACGCGGCGTTCCAGGCCGGGGTCGGCTATTACCAGCAGGAAGGCGATTTCGACTTTCACTACCGGATCATCCAGGGCAGCGGCAACCGCACGCTGACCCAGATGCTCTGCGGCGAGCTGTATCAACTGGTGCGCATGTACCGCATCCAGTTTTCCACCACGCCCAACCGCCCGCGTCAGGCCTTCGCCGAACACCACCGGATTCTCGATGCCATCGCCGACCGTGACGGCGAGCTCGCGGAATTGTTGATGCGCCGCCACATCGGCGCCTCGAAACGCAACATCGCCCGTCACTACCAGGACGGCGCCGACAATAAGACAGCCACTGAACGAGGTGAGTCATGAGTTCCAAGCACAACACTCCAGGCCAGCGTTTCCGCGATGCGGTCGCCAGCGAGCATCCATTGCAGGTGGTCGGCGCGATCAACGCCAACCACGCGCTGCTGGCCAAGCGTGCCGGTTTCAAGGCGATCTACCTGTCCGGTGGCGGGGTGGCCGCAGGCTCGCTCGGCGTGCCGGATCTGGGCATCACCGGCCTGGATGATGTGCTCACCGACGTGCGGCGCATCACCGACGTCTGCGACCTGCCGCTGCTGGTGGACGTCGACACCGGTTTCGGTTCGTCGGCGTTCAACGTGGCGCGCACCGTGAAGTCGATGATCAAGTTTGGCGCGGCGGCGATTCACATCGAGGACCAGGTCGGCGCCAAGCGCTGCGGCCATCGTCCGAACAAGGAAATCGTCAGCCAGCAGGAAATGGTCGATCGCATCAAGGCCGCGGTCGATGCCCGTACCGACGAGAGCTTCGTGATCATGGCGCGGACTGACGCGCTGGCGGTGGAAGGTCTGGAGTCGGCGCTTGATCGCGCCGCGGCGTGCATCGAGGCCGGCGCCGACATGATCTTCCCGGAAGCCATCACCGAGCTGGAGATGTACAAGCTGTTCGCCAACCGGGTGAAGGCGCCGATCCTCGCCAACATCACCGAGTTCGGCTCGACGCCGCTGTACACCACCGAGCAACTGGCCGGCGCCGACGTGTCGCTGGTGCTGTACCCGCTGTCGGCGTTCCGCGCGATGAACAAGGCAGCGGAAAACGTCTACACCGCGATCCGCCGCGACGGCACCCAGCAGAATGTCATCGACACCATGCAGACGCGCATGGAGCTTTACGATCGCATCGATTACCACACCTTCGAGCAGAAGCTCGATGCGTTGTTTGCACAAAAGAAAGGCTGAACAAGATCCCCTGTGGGAGCGAGCCTGCTCGCGAAAGCGGTGAGTCAGGCAATAACAAAGTGACTGACACGACGCTTTCGCGAGCAGGCTCGCTCCCACACGTTTCCCCTACAAATTCAAGAAAACTGGAGACAGCAATGGCCGAAGCAAAAGTACTCAGTGGCGCCGGGCTCCGTGGCCAGGTTGCCGGGCAAACCGCACTGTCCACCGTGGGCCAGGCCGGTGCCGGGCTGACCTATCGCGGCTACGACGTGCGTGAACTGGCGGCAGACGCGCAGTTCGAAGAGGTGGCGTACCTGTTGCTCTACGGCGAGCTGCCGACCCGTGCACAACTCGATGCCTACCAGCAAAAACTGAGCAAGCTGCGCGACCTGCCGCAAGCGCTGAAAGAAGTGCTCGAACGCATCCCTGCCGATGCGCACCCGATGGACGTGATGCGCACCGGTTGCTCGTTCCTCGGCAACCTTGAACCGGAGAAGGATTTTTCCGAACAGCGCGACAAGACCGACCGTCTGCTCGCCGCATTCCCGGCGATCATGTGCTACTGGTATCGCTTCAGTCACGACGGCAAACGCATCAACTGCGTTAGCGACGAGCCGACTATCGGCGGCCACTTCCTGCACTTGTTGCACGACAAGAAGCCGAGCGAACTGCACGTCAAAGTGATGAACGTGTCGCTGATCCTTTACGCCGAGCACGAATTCAACGCCTCGACGTTTACCGCTCGCGTTTGCGCATCGACCCTGTCCGACCTGTATTCCTGCGTCACGGCGGCTATCGGTTCGCTGCGTGGCCCGCTGCATGGCGGCGCCAACGAGGCGGCAATGGAAATGATCGAGCGCTTCTCGTCGCCGGAAGAGGCGATCAAAGGCACCCTCGGCATGCTCGAGCGCAAGGACAAGATCATGGGCTTCGGCCACGCGATCTATAAGGACAGCGATCCGCGTAACGAGGTGATCAAGGGCTGGTCGAAAAAACTCGCCGACGAAGTCGGTGACAAGGTGCTGTTCCCGGTCTCCGAAGCCATCGACAAGACCATGTGGGAGCAGAAAAAACTGTTCCCCAACGCCGACTTCTACCATGCCTCCGCGTACCACTTCATGGGCATCCCGACCAAGCTGTTCACGCCGATCTTCGTCTGCTCGCGCCTGACCGGCTGGGCCGCGCACGTGTTCGAACAGCGCGCCAACAACCGCATCATCCGTCCAAGCGCCGAGTACATCGGCGTCGAACAGCGCAAGTTCGTGCCAATCGAACGTCGCTGAATGGTGGGCTGACCCGGAACCAGAGAACACCGCTAGACCCTGTGGGAGCGAGCCTGCTCGCGAAGACGGACTGACATTCACCATGGATGTCGACTGATCTACCGCTTTCGCGAGCAGGCTCGCTCCCACAGTGGATGGTGTGTAACTCAGGTTTGTGTCAGCCACCCTTTGAAACTACCGTGACCCGAGTCCTGACCCGATGAACACAGAATTCCGCAAAAACCTGCCCGGCAGTTCCCTGGATTATTTCGACGCCCGTGCGGCGGTCGAGGCGATTCAGCCCGGCAGCTACGACACCCTGCCGTACACCTCCCGCGTGCTGGCGGAAAACCTCGTGCGTCGCTGCGACCCGGCCACGCTCACCGATTCCCTCAAACAACTGATCGAGCGCAAACGCGACCTCGACTTCCCGTGGTTTCCGGCGCGTGTCGTTTGCCACGACATTCTCGGCCAGACCGCACTGGTCGACCTCGCCGGCCTGCGTGACGCGATCGCCCTGCAGGGCGGTGACCCGGCGCAGGTCAACCCGGTGGTGCCGACGCAACTGATCGTCGACCACTCGCTGGCGGTGGAAGCGGGCGGTTTCGACAAGCAGGCGTTCGAGAAGAACCGCGCCATCGAAGACCGGCGCAACGAAGACCGTTTCCACTTCATCAACTGGACCAAAAAGGCCTTCAAAAACGTCGACGTGATCCCGCCGGGCAACGGCATCATGCACCAGATCAACCTGGAGAAAATGTCCCCGGTGATCCAGTTGCGCGACGGCGTGGCGTTCCCCGACACCTGCGTCGGCACAGACAGCCACACCCCGCACGTCGATGCGCTGGGCGTGATCGCCATCGGTGTCGGTGGCCTCGAAGCCGAGAGCGTGATGCTCGGCCGCGCCTCGTGGATGCGCCTGCCGGAAAGTGTCGGCGTCGAACTGACCGGCAAGCTGCAACCGGGCATCACCGCCACCGACATGGTGCTGGCGCTGACCGAATACCTGCGCAAACAGAAAGTCGTCGGCGCCTGGCTGGAGTTCTTCGGCGAAGGCGCCTCGGCGCTGACCCTCGGCGACCGCGCGACCATCTCCAACATGGCCCCGGAATACGGTGCCACCGCAGCGATGTTCTACATCGATCAGCAGACCATCGACTACCTGAAACTCACCGGTCGCGAAGACCAGCAAGTGCAACTGGTCGAGCAGTACGCCAAACTCAACGGCCTGTGGGCCGACAGCCTGAAAGGCGCGCAATACGAGCGTGGCCTGACTTTCGATCTGTCGTCGGTGGTGCGCAACATGGCCGGCCCGAGCAACCCGCACGCCCGTGTGGCGGTAGCGGATCTGGCGGCCAAAGGCATCTCCGGGCAGTGGGATGACGTGCCGGGGCAAATGCCCGACGGCGCGGTGATCATCGCTGCCATCACCAGCTGCACCAACACCAGCAACCCGCGCAACGTGATCGCCGCCGGTCTGCTGGCGCGCAACGCCAACAAGCTCGGCCTGACCCGCAAGCCGTGGGTCAAATCCTCGCTGGCACCGGGGTCGAAAACCGTGGCGCTGTATCTCGATGAGGCGGGGCTGACCACGGAGCTGGAGCAACTCGGTTTCGGCGTCGTCGCGTTTGCCTGCACCACTTGCAACGGCATGTCCGGCGCCCTCGATCCGGTGATCCAGCAAGAGATCATCGACCGCGATCTGTATGCGACGGCCGTGCTCTCCGGCAACCGCAACTTCGACGGCCGCATTCACCCGTACGCCAAACAGGCGTTCCTCGCGTCGCCGCCGCTGGTGGTCGCGTACGCCATCGCCGGAACCATCCGTTTCGACATCGAGAAAGATGTGTTGGGTGTGGTCGACGGCAAGGAAATCCGCCTGAAGGACATCTGGCCGAGCGACGAAGAAATCGATGCGGTGGTGAGGTCGTCGGTCAAGCCGGAGCAGTTCCGTCAGGTCTACATTCCGATGTTCGCCATCCACGAAGACACCGGCCCGAAAGTCACGCCGCTGTACGACTGGCGCGAGATGAGCACCTATATCCGCCGGCCGCCATACTGGGAAGGTGCGCTGGCCGGCGCGCGGCCGCTGAAGGGCATGCGCCCGCTGGCGGTGCTGCCGGACAACATCACCACCGATCACCTGTCGCCCTCCAACGCGATCATGCTCGACAGCGCTGCCGGTGAATACCTGGCGAAAATGGGCCTGCCGGAAGAAGACTTCAACTCCTACGCCACGCACCGTGGCGACCACTTGACCGCGCAACGCGCGACCTTCGCCAACCCGAAACTGTTCAACGAAATGGTCCAGGAAAACGGCAAGGTCAAACAGGGTTCGCTGGCGCGGGTCGAGCCGGAAGGCCAGGTGATGCGCATGTGGGAAGCCATCGAAACCTACATGGAGCGCAAGCAGCCGCTGATCATCATCGCCGGTGCCGACTACGGTCAGGGTTCGTCCCGCGACTGGGCGGCGAAGGGCGTGCGACTGGCAGGCGTGGAAGCGATCGTAGCCGAAGGTTTCGAGCGCATTCACCGCACCAACCTGGTGGGCATGGGCGTGTTGCCGCTGGAGTTCAAACCGGGCACCGACCGCCACACCTTGGCCATCGACGGCAGCGAAACCTACGACGTGATCGGCGCCCGCACCCCGCGCGCCGACCTGACGCTGGTGATCCATCGCAAGTCCGGCGAACGTGTTGAGGTGCCGGTGACCTGCCGTCTGGATACCGCTGAAGAAGTGTCGATCTACGAGGCCGGCGGCGTGTTGCAGCGCTTCGCCCAGGACTTCCTCGAAGAGTCGGCGGTTGCCGTTTAAATCACGTAGTGCGAGCGCGGGTCGGTTGACCCGCGTTTGCGGATAAGGAGCACCATGGCTCACGCAGCTCATTTCGCACCGCAGATCAAAATCCCCGCCACCTACATGCGCGGCGGCACCAGCAAAGGCGTGTTCTTCAGCCTCGAGGATCTGCCCGAAGCCGCGCAGGTTCCCGGCCCCGCCCGCGATGCCTTGCTGCTGCGGGTGATCGGCAGCCCCGACCCGTACGACAAGCAGATCGACGGCATGGGCGGCGCCACGTCGAGCACCAGCAAAACCGTAATCCTGTCGAAAAGCATCAAGGCTGATCACGACGTCGATTACCTGTTCGGTCAGGTGTCCATCGACAAGCCGTTCGTGGACTGGAGCGGCAACTGTGGCAACCTCTCGGCAGCGGTCGGTTCGTTCGCCATCAGCAACGGTCTGGTGGAGGCCAGCCGCATTCCGCACAACGGTGTGGCGGTGGTGCGCGTGTGGCAGGCCAACATCGGCAAGACCATCATCGCCCACGTGCCGATCACCAACGGCGAAGTGCAGGAAACCGGTGATTTCGAGCTCGACGGCGTGACCTTTCCGGCCGCCGAAGTGCAGGTCGAATTCATGGACCCGGCGGCGGAAGAAGAGGGCGGCGGCGGTTCGATGTTCCCCACCGGTAACCTGATCGACGAGCTGGAAGTGCCGGGTGTCGGCACGTTCCAGGCGACCATGATCAACGCCGGGATCCCGACGATTTTCGTCAACGCCGCAGACATCGGCTACACCGGCACCGAACTGCAAAGCGCGATCAACAGCGACCCGCAAGCCTTGCAGATGTTCGAAACCATCCGCGCCTACGGTGCGTTGCGCATGGGCCTGATTTCCAGTCTGGATGAAGCGGCCAAGCGACAGCACACGCCGAAAGTCGCGTTTGTCGCCAAGCCTGCGGATTACGTGGCGTCCAGCGGCAAGGCGATTGCCGCCGCTGATGTGGATTTGCTGGTGCGTGCGTTGTCGATGGGCAAGTTGCACCACGCGATGATGGGTACGGCGGCGGTGGCAATCGGCACGGCGGCGGCGATTTCCGGGACTTTGGTGAATCTCGCTGCGGGCGGTGTCGAACGCAACGCGGTGCGCTTCGGCCATCCGTCCGGGACGCTGCGCGTAGGCGCCGAGGCCAGTCTGGAAAACGGTGAGTGGGTAGTGAAAAAGGCCATCATGAGCCGCAGTGCCCGCGTCCTCATGGAAGGCTACGTACGCATCCCAGGCGACTCCTTCTGACACTACACCGAACAAAAACTGTGGGAGCGGGCTTGCTCGCGAAGGCGTAGTGTCAGTCGACATTTTCGCTGGCTGACACACCGCCTTCGCGAGCAAGCCCGCTCCCACAAGGTTTTGTGCCTGGCACAACATGCATGAACACTCTGAAACCCTGTGGGAGCGGGCTTGCCCGCGAAGGCGCCAAAGCAGACGCCGCCAATCTATTTGAAACGCCGCTCCACACCTTTCTCCACCAGAATCTTCGCCGAAATCTCTTCCACCGAAAAATGTGTGGAGTTGATGTGCGGGATGTTCTCGCGGCGGAACAGGTTTTCCACTTCGCGCACTTCGAATTCGCACTGGGCGTAGCTCGAATAGCGGCTGTTGGGCTTGCGCTCGTTGCGGATCGCGGTGAGGCGGTCCGGGTCGATGGTCAGGCCGAACAACTTGTGCTGATGGGCGCGCAGGGCGGTCGGCAGGGTCAGACGCTCCATGTCGTCTTCGGTCAGCGGGTAGTTGGCCGCGCGGATACCGAACTGCATCGCCATGTACAGACACGTCGGCGTCTTACCACAACGCGACACGCCCACTAGTATCAGGTCGGCCTTGTCGTAATAGTGGGTGCGCGCGCCGTCGTCGTTGTCGAGGGCGAAGTTCACCGCCTCGATGCGCTCCATGTAATTGGAGTTGTGCCCGATCGAGTGGGACTTGCCGACGGTGTAGGAAGAATGCTCGGTCAGTTCCTGTTCGAGCGGGGCGAGGAAGGTCGAGAAAATGTCGATCATGAAACCATTGGACGTTGCGAGAATCTCACGGATGTCCTGATTGACGATGGTGTCGAAGATGATCGGACGGAAGCCGTCGGTTTCAGCGGCTTTGTTGATTTGTTGTACCATGGCCCGCGCTTTGTCCGCGTTGTCGATATACGGCCGCGTGAGCTTGGTGAAGGTAATGTTTTCGAACTGCGCCAGAAGGCTTTGACCCAGGGTTTCGGCGGTAATGCCGGTGCCATCGGAGATAAAGAAAGCAGATCGTTTCATTTGCACCTTGGGCCTTAAGCTAAAGAGTATTTCTGGATATGATAGGCGCGATTTGCCGGCCGCCATTGGCCCGCATTCTCACTTATTTTCCAGGTCCAGGCCATACAGCCGGCCAACGCTCCCCCGAGCCGCCGGTTTCTGAGCTTTTCCAACACAGTTAGTGGAGAGATCACCTTGGTAGAGTACGTAGTTTCCCTCGATAAGCTCGGCAAACACGATGTTGAGCATGTGGGGGGCAAGAACGCATCCCTGGGCGAGATGATCAGCAACCTGGCGGGTGCCGGTGTGTCGGTCCCCGGCGGCTTTGCCACCACCGCGCGGGCCTATCGCGACTTTCTCGAACTGAGCGGCCTCAACGACCAGATCCACAAGGCTCTCGACGCCCTGGACGTCGATGACGTCAATGCACTGGCCAAGACCGGTGCGCAGATCCGTCAATGGATCATGGACGCCGAATTCCCTGAAAAACTCAATACCGAGATCCGCACCGCGTTCGCCGCGCTGTCGGCCGGCAACCCTGACGTGGCCGTGGCCGTGCGTTCTTCCGCCACCGCCGAAGACTTGCCGGATGCTTCGTTCGCCGGCCAGCAGGAAACCTTCCTGAACATCCGTGGCGTGGAAAACGTTATCCGCGCCGCCAAAGAGGTGTTCGCTTCGCTGTTCAACGACCGGGCGATTTCCTACCGCGTGCACCAGGGCTTCGACCACAAACTGGTCGCCCTGTCGGCTGGCGTGCAGCGTATGGTGCGTTCGGAAACCGGTACCGCTGGCGTGATGTTCACCCTCGATACCGAATCCGGTTTCCGTGACGTGGTGTTCATCACCGGCGCCTACGGTCTGGGCGAAACCGTTGTTCAAGGCGCGGTCAACCCCGACGAATTCTATGTGCACAAAGGCACCCTGGAAGCCGGTCGCCCGGCGATCCTGCGCCGCAACCTGGGCAGCAAAGCGATCAAGATGATCTACGGCGACGAGGCCAAGGCCGGTCGTTCGGTGAAGACCGTCGATGTCGACAAGGCCGAACGCGCGCGTTTCTGCCTGACCGACGCCGAAGTCAGCGAGCTGGCCAAGCAGGCGATGATCATCGAGAAGCACTACGGCTGCCCGATGGACATCGAGTGGGCCAAAGACGGTGACGACGGCAAGCTGTACATCGTGCAGGCCCGTCCGGAAACCGTGAAAAGCCGCACCCAGGCCAACGTCATGGAACGTTACCTGTTGAAAGAAACCGGCACCGTGCTGGTGGAAGGTCGTGCCATCGGCCAGCGCATCGGCGCCGGCAAAGTGCGGATCATCAAGGACGTCTCGGAAATGGACAAAGTCCAGGCCGGTGACGTGCTGGTCTCCGACATGACCGACCCGGACTGGGAGCCGGTGATGAAGCGCGCCAGCGCCATCGTCACCAACCGTGGCGGCCGTACCTGCCACGCGGCGATCATCGCCCGTGAACTGGGGATTCCAGCGGTCGTGGGCTGCGGCAACGCCACCCAACTGTTGAAAGATGGCCAGGGCGTAACCGTGTCCTGCGCCGAAGGCGACACCGGTTACATCTTCGAAGGCGAGCTGGGCTTCGACGTCAAGAAGAACTCCGTGGACGCCATGCCGGAGTTGCCGTTCAAGATCATGATGAACGTCGGCAATCCGGACCGCGCCTTCGATTTCGCGCAGCTGCCGAACGCCGGTGTGGGCCTGGCCCGTCTGGAATTCATCATCAACCGCATGATCGGCGTGCACCCGAAAGCGCTGCTGAACTACGACGGTCTGCCGCAGGAAATCAAGGACAGCGTCGACAAGCGCATCGCCGGTTACAACGATCCGGTCGGCTTCTACGTCGAAAAACTGGTGGAAGGCATCAGCACCCTCGCTGCTGCGTTCTGGCCGAAGAAGGTCATCGTGCGTCTGTCGGACTTCAAGTCCAACGAATACGCGAACCTGATCGGCGGCAAGCTGTACGAGCCGGAAGAAGAAAACCCGATGCTCGGCTTCCGTGGCGCTTCGCGTTACATCAGCGAATCGTTCCGTGACTGCTTCGAACTCGAATGCCGCGCGTTGAAACGCGTGCGCAACGAGATGGGCCTGACCAACGTCGAAATCATGGTGCCGTTCGTCCGTACCCTCGGCGAAGCCAGTCAAGTGGTCGATTTGCTCGCCGAAAATGGCCTGGCCCGTGGCGACAACGGCCTGCGCGTGATCATGATGTGCGAACTGCCATCCAACGCGATTCTCGCTGAAGAGTTCCTCGAATTCTTCGACGGCTTCTCGATCGGCTCCAACGACCTGACTCAGCTGACACTGGGCCTGGACCGTGACTCCGGGATCATCGCGCACCTGTTCGACGAGCGTAATCCAGCGGTGAAGAAGCTGCTGGCCAACGCGATTGCCGCGTGCAACAAGGCCGGCAAGTACATCGGCATCTGCGGTCAGGGCCCTTCGGACCACCCGGATCTGGCCAAATGGCTGATGGAGCAGGGCATCGAAAGCGTGTCGCTGAACCCGGACTCCGTGCTGGAAACCTGGTTCTTCCTCGCCGAAGGTCAGGCGCAGGCTTGATCCATATGTGAACGGCCATCCTCCCCTGTGGGAGCGGGCTTGCTCGCGAAGACGGAATAAGATCCGCCACAAATGTTGGCTGATACACCGCTTTCGCGAGCAAGCCCGCTCCCACAAAGGTCGGGGGCTTTGAGATTGAAGTAGGGCGGGCTCCTGTAGATGCCGCCCTTTTTTGTGCAAGAGCATTATGCAAAGCAGCAGCAACCTGTTTCCTGTCGCCCTGATCAGCGCCGAACGTCGCGGTGATCTGAGCGAAGACGTGTATCGACTCAAACCCGGCAACAGTCCCGACTGGTCCGTGGAAATCGCCGTGACCCGTTTGGGCATGGCCGACGATACGACACCACGCGGCGTGCCGGTGATTTTGCTGCACGGCAGCTTCTCCAACCGGCGTTTCTGGTTTTCCCCCAAAGGCTTGGGGCTGGGCGCGTACCTGACGCGCCTGGGCTTCGACGTGTGGATCCCGGAGATGCGCGGTCACGGCCTGTCGCAGCGCAACGAGGACTACCGGCGCAACCGCGTGGCCGACTACGCCCGTTACGATCTGCCGGCGATTGCCGCGTTCGTCCGCGAGCAGAGCGGGCAGGTGCCGCACTGGATCGGCCATTCGCTGGGCGGTATCACGCTGGCGGCGGCGCTGGGTGGCGAATACCTCGGCGAGCCGGCCGTGGCCTCGGCGGCGTTTTTCGGCACGCAGGTCAGCCGCACGTACTGGCCGCTGAAAATTCCACCGGTGGAGTGGAGCGGGCGCTTCATTCTCAAGCGTTTCGCGCAATTGTCCGGCTCGCGCCTCAAGCGCGGCCCGGAAGACGAGCCGATCGGTCTTGCGCTGGAAAGCATGCGCTGGTACGGCTTGTTCGGGCGTTTTGGCGACAAGGACAAGGACTGGTGGGCCGGCCTGGCCGAGGTTCAGGTGCCGGTGCTGGCAGTGACCGCGGCGGGCGATCATCAGGATCCGGCATGGGCCTGTCGCAAACTGTTCGAGCAGATCGGCTCCGAGCACAAACAGTTCGTCAATCTGGGGCGCGAGCAGGGTTTCAGCGACAACTTCGGGCATGTCGAGATGTTGGTGAGCAAGGCGGCGCAGGCCGAGGTCTGGCCGCTGGTGGCACGCTGGTTGAACGATCAGCAGACGCCGTTGCTCGGCGACAAGCCGGATCTTGCCGCTGCGGTCTGAGTCCGGGGCTCTGAAAAGGGCATTTCGTTCAGGTCGGCTTGCGGCTAAGATATGACGCATTGTGCGGTTCTGGTCATATTTGGTGGGTGTTTAGCTATTACGTTTCAGCGTTTGTTCAGGTTCGTTCAGCGACCATTGCATGAACTAAGGTAAACAGCGACCGCCGGGACTCGTTTCAAAAGAGTGCGACATCCTAGATCGTCTTCCTTTTTACAGGAGTTTTTCGATGAACCATTACCTCACGCCTGACCTGTGCGACGCCTATCCGGAGCTGGTGCAGGTGCTGGAACCGATGTTCAGCAATTTCGGCGGCCGTGATTCCTTCGGCGGCGAAATCGTGACCATCAAATGTTTCGAAGACAACTCGCTGGTCAAAGAGCAAGCCGAACTCAAGGGTAGCGGCAAGGTGCTGGTGGTCGATGGCGGCGGTTCGCTGCGGCGCGCGCTGCTGGGCGACATGATCGCCGAGAAGGCCGCGAAAAACGGTTGGGAAGGGATGGTCATCTATGGTTGCATCCGTGATGTCGACGTTATTGCCCAGACCGATCTCGGTGTTCAGGCGTTGGCCAGCCATCCGATGAAAACCGAAAAGCGCGGTATCGGCGATCTCAACGTACCGGTGACTTTCGCCGGCGTGACGTTCCATCCGGGCCAATACATCTATGCGGACAACAACGGCGTGATCGTTTCGCCGAGTCCGCTGCAGATGCCTGAATAAGTTTTTCGACAAAGGGATGCGGATGTTCGAGGAAGAAAACGCGCAGTGGGGGCTGGTGCATGCCCTGGTGCTGGACGGTAAAGGCGGTGCGCGTTCGATTGCCCGGACTGAGCTCGACGATCTGCAACTGCAGGCCCATGAGAGCCTGTGGCTACATTGGGATCGCAGCCATCCGCAAACCCAGACCTGGCTGCGCAAATCCAGCGGCCTGAATGAATTTGCCTGCGACCTGCTGCTGGAAGAGAACACCCGGCCACGCCTGTTGCCGTTGCCGGATGCTGAACTTCTGCTGTTTCTGCGCGGGGTCAACCTCAACCCCGGCGCCGAGCCGGAAGACATGGTCTCGGTGCGGATTTTCGCGTCGGCGCAACGGGTCATCTCGCTGCGTTTGCGTCCGCTGCGTGCCACCGATGAGCTGCTGGCGCTGCTGAGCGAAGGCAAAGGCCCGAAAACCTCATCTGAACTGATCCTGTATCTGGCGCAATTCCTCACCAACAAGGTGCAGGATCTGGTCACCTGCCTGTCGGAACTGGTCGATGAAGAGGAAGAAAAACTGGATGCCGACGAACGGTATACCCCCGAGCATGGCTCGATTTTGCACATCCGCCGCCGGGCGGCCGGACTGAAGCGTTTTCTGGCACCGCAGCGGGATATTTTCGGACAACTGACCCGGATAAAACTGCCGTGGTTTGTCGACGATGACGCTGACTACTGGAACGAATTGAACAACAGCCTGACGCGCTATCTCGAAGAGCTGGAATTGACCCGAGAGCGCATGGGGCTTGTGCTGGAGGCTGAAGACCGGCGTTTGAACGTGCGCATGAATCGCACGATGTACCGCTTCGGCATCATCACCTGCATCTTTTTGCCGATGAGTTTTCTCACCGGCCTGCTGGGCATCAATGTGGGCGGCATTCCGTTCTCGAGCAGCCCTTATGGTTTCCTGATTGCCTGTCTGACGGTGCTGGCGATGGCCTTCGGTCAATGGTGGTTATTCCGCCGTTTGCGCTGGGTGTGAAGATGCAACATGTGACCCGACCAAATTTGCCCGCGTCTTTCACAGACATCACGAGAGGTGCGTATGCACGATCCGTTTGAACAGTCTTTGCGCGACATGCTCAACGCCTCGCCGTCCAGCCGTGACGACGACGCATGCCTGGGTCGCGTACTCAAAACCGCCAACCGCCAGGTGGGCGCCGGTGATCTGTTCAGCCTGCTGGGCCGCTGGCTGCCCGCGCTGATGATCGCCCTGAATAACGGATCGGCCCACGTCTCGCCGGTTTCCCGTCTTCGTAAAACTACTGCACGCACTGCTGATAAGGCTGATTGAATATGGAACTTGATCTCTGGACTCAGAGCCTCGTCACTGCAATGACTGCGTTGTGGACCAAAGTCGCCAACTTCATCCCGAACCTGTTCGGCGCACTGGTGGTGCTGCTGTTGGGTTTCGTGGTGGCCAAGCTGCTCGATACCTTGCTGTCCAAATTGCTCGCCAAACTGGGCCTTGATCGCCTGATGGGCGGCACCGGTCTGACCAAGTTGATGTCGCGGGCCGGCCTGCAAGTGCCGATCTCAACCTTGATCGGCAAGATTGTTTACTGGTTCGTTCTGCTGATTTTCCTGGTTTCTGCAGCAGAGTCCCTTGGACTTGAGCGAGTTTCAGCTACGCTGGACATGCTGGCGTTGTATTTGCCGAAGGTTTTCGGCGCCGCGCTGGTGTTGCTGGTGGGTGTTTTGCTCGCGCAATTGGCCAACGGCCTGGTGCGCGGAGCGGCAGAAGGCGTAGGGCTGGACTACGCTTCGGGTTTGGGCCGAATCGCCCAGGGGCTGGTGATCATCATCAGTATCTCGGTCGCGATCAGCCAGCTCGAGGTCAAGACTGACCTGCTGAACCATGTAATTGTCATCGTATTGATTACCGTTGGTCTGGCTGTTGCGCTGGCCATGGGTTTGGGAAGCCGGGAAATTGCCGGTCAGATTCTTGCGGGAATCTATGTGCGTGAGTTGTATCAGGTTGGGCAACAAGTGCGTGTTGGCGAGGTCGAAGGCCAGATCGAAGAGATCGGCACGGTTAAAACCACATTGCTGACCGATGAGGGTGAGCTAGTCTCACTCTCCAATCGGATCCTGCTGGAACAGCATGTGAGTAGCCGCTAACCCGGCAAACCCTGCTAATGTATGCCGCCGCAAAATGCCCTGAGAGGGGTGCGGCGGACATTGACCTGACTGTCGGCACGACTTGTTTTGAATAAAGCCCAAACGCTATCCACGCGCTATGACCCCCGTGAGCTCTCTGATGAGGAGTTGGTCGCGCGCTCGCATACCGAGCTGTTTCACGTGACGCGCGCCTATGAAGAGCTGATGCGGCGTTACCAGCGAACATTATTTAACGTTTGTGCGAGATATCTTGGGAACGATCGCGACGCAGACGATGTCTGTCAGGAAGTGATGCTTAAGGTGTTGTACGGCCTGAAGAACTTCGAGGGGAAATCGAAGTTCAAAACCTGGCTCTACAGCATCACGTATAACGAATGCATCACGCAGTATCGGAAGGAACGGCGAAAGCGTCGCTTGATGGACGCCTTGAGTCTGGACCCGCTGGAAGAAGCGTCGGAAGAAAAGGCGCCGAAACCCGAGGAGAAGGGCGGACTCGATCGCTGGCTGGTGTATGTGAACCCGATTGACCGTGAAATTCTGGTGCTACGATTTGTCGCAGAGCTGGAGTTTCAGGAGATCGCAGACATCATGCACATGGGTTTGAGTGCGACAAAAATGCGGTACAAACGTGCTCTAGACAAATTGCGTGAGAAATTTGCAGGCATTGCTGAAACTTAGTTCAGCGCAAATATCTCTTACGTGTAGGCAAGTTCTGATAGACTTGCCGCCGAGTTGTCCCCCGGTTTGCGGGACTGCTTCACAATCACCAGATGGGGATTTAACGGATGAAACTGAAAAACACCTTGGGCTTGGCCATTGGTTCTCTTATTGCCGCTACTTCGTTCGGCGCACTGGCACAAGGCCAAGGCGCAGTTGAAGGCGAGATCAACTACAAGAAGCAGTACAACGACAGCATTGATCATGTCGAAGACGGCTTCAACCCAGGCGCCAAAATCGGTTACTTCCTGACCGACGACGTCTCGATCAACTTCGGCTGGGATCGTAACAACCACACCCGTTCGAACGACGGTACCGGTAGCCAGAAACTGCGCGGTGACAACTTCGGTCTGACCGCTCAGTACCACTTCAACAACGCTGGCGACGCTCTGCGTCCTTACGTTGAAGGTGGTGTTAAGCACGGCAACCTGACCAACGTAGCTGCTGACGGCCACACCGGTCGCGACCAGTCGACTTTCCTGACTGCTGGCGCTGGCGTTAAGTACTACTTCGCTGAAAACTTCTTCGCCCGTGCTGGCGTAGAAGCTGACTACAAGCTGGACAACGGCCGTTGGGACTACGCTCCATCGGTTGGTCTGGGTGTGAACTTCGGTGGCGGCGGCAAGCCAGCTGCTGCTCCAGTTCCAGCTCCGGCTGAAGTCTGCTCCGACAGCGACAACGATGGCGTTTGCGACAACGTTGACAAGTGCCCGGACACCCCAGCCAACGTAACTGTTGACGCTGATGGCTGCCCAGCAGTTGCTGAAGTTGTTCGTGTAGAGCTGGACGTGAAATTCGACTTCGACAAGTCGGTCGTCAAGCCAAACAGCTACGCTGACATCAAGAACCTGGCTGACTTCATGAAGCAGTACCCAGCCACTCACACCACTGTTGAAGGTCACACTGACTCCGTCGGTCCTGACGCTTACAACCAGAAACTGTCTGAGCGTCGTGCAAACGCCGTTAAGCAGGTTCTGACCCAGCAGTACGGTGTTGAGTCGTCCCGCGTTCAGTCGATCGGCTACGGCGAATCCCGCCCAGTTGCTGACAACAAAACTGAAGCTGGCCGCGCTGTTAACCGTCGCGTAGAAGCGCAGGTTGAAGCTCAAGCTAAGTAATTAGCTGCCGCTACGAGAAAAGCCCGGCTCAGGCCGGGCTTTTTTTTGCCTGCGATTTGGCTTTACAGGGCGTACACAGTTCCCATGGGGGAGCTGCCGGAGACTGCGATCCTTTGCTCTGCAATGGCAGCCACTGCGCCGATGACGAGTATGGCCGGGCTCTTGAGCTCAAACCGGCAGGCGTCGTCACTCATGCTCATCAGATCACTGCGGCACTCACGCTGTTCTGGCAGAGAGGCATTCTCGATCATCGCCACCGGCGTATCCGCCGCCATCCCGCCGGCCAATAGCTGATCGCGAATCTCGCCAAGCTTGGCCACCCCCATGTAAATCACCAGTGTCGTCCCACCTTGCGCCAACGCCTGCCAGTTCAACTGGCTGTCGTCCTGAGTGTGCGCGGTCACCAGCGTCACCCCGCGCGCCACCCCGCGCAACGTCAGCGGAATATCGCATTGCGTCGCGCCGGCGAGTCCGGCGGTAATACCGTTGACCAACTCGACCTCAATCCCACGTTCGCGTAACCACTGCGCCTCTTCGCCGCCACGACCGAAAATGCACGGGTCACCGCCCTTGAGCCGCACCACGCAGTTGCCTTGGCGCGCATAACGCAACATCAGCCGATGGATGAACGCCTGCGGTGTCGAGCGACAGCCGCCGCGTTTGCCCACGGCAATGATTCGCGCGGTGGGGCAATGCTCCAGCACCGCGGCATTGACCAGATCGTCAATCAACACCACCTGCGCTTCACGCAATGCGCGCACCGCTTTGAGCGTCAGCAGTTCGGGATCACCGGGACCTGCCCCCACCAGCCAGACTTTTGCATTCATGGTGTTTTCCTTATCAGCTGGATACCGGCTGCAGATCGGCCGCCAGCAATCGTTTGATTTCCGGGACGCACGAACCGCATTGCGTGCCGCATCCCAGTTGTTGTTTGAGGCCTTGCAGATCGAGACCCTGGCGAATCCCGGCACATACCGCGCTGTGGCTGACGTTTTGGCAGTTGCATAGGGTTTTTCCCGGATTGGCCTGCAAACTGGCACTGCCCGGCGGCGCACTCATCGGCGCCAGCAGCCAGCGTCGCAGTTGTTCATCGGCGCGGCCCTCCAGCCATAGCCCCTGCAGCCAATGCCGGGCCAGGGTTTCGCCGGCCAAGCGGATCGCGGTGATGCGGCCGTTTTCGATGCGTACCCGTTTGCCGATGGCGCGACGCGCGTCGTCGTAGGCCAGTACCGGCCCGTCGAGCAGCGCCAGACACTGATCGATATCGCGCAGCAGTTGCGGCTCCGGCGCCGTGGCGTTGGCAGCGCGTATCAGCAGCGCGGGCCGTTCACGTCCGGCAAGGCTGAGGCTGACGTAGGAAAACGCCTCACACAGGGGGCGTAGTGTCTCGAAATGCCGTTGAACATCGCCCTCGATGAGTGCGAAGAGCTGCCATGGCAGATTCACCGGTTCCAGACGCACGCCGCTGTGCTTGAGTTCGGGCTGCTTCGACAGCGAGTCGAAGGCCGTTAGGGTCAGGCTGTTTACTCCGCCCTTGAGAAAGCGCTCGCCCCAGTGCATCGGCAAAAAAGCCTGACCCGGACGCACGCCGTCGTCGCTGCCGACAGCCACAATCACCGCACCGCGTCGACTCTTCAGATTGACCAGATCTCCCGGCTGCAAACGATGACGGCGCATTTCGTCCGGATGCAGGCTCAACAGCGCTTCGCTGACATGCCCGAACAATTGCGCTGCGGTGCCGGTGCGGCTCATGCCGTGCCATTGATCGCGCAGACGCCCGGTGATCAGGGTCAGCGGAAACCGTGCATCGCGTTGTTCTTTGGCCGCACGATAAGGATCGGCAACAAACTGCGCACGACCGTTGGCCGTGGGAAAAATCCCGTCGCCATACAAACGCGCGGTGCCTTGTCGGGCGCCGGTGGGGAAGGGCCACTGCTGCGGTCCCAGTTCATCGATCAATTGATGGCTGATGCCCGACAGGTCCAGATCGCGTCCACGGGTCAGTTGCTTGTATTCGTCGAACAACTGCGCCGGATGCTCGAAAGCAAACAGGCTTGGTTGTTGCGGACGCAGACGTTGCTCCAGCCGTTGTGCGAAATCCACGGTGATCGCCCAGTCCGGCCGCGCTTCACCGGGTGGGAGAATGGCCTGGCGCACGTGTGAAATGCGCCGTTCGGAGTTGGTCACCGAACCTTCCTTTTCGCCCCAACTGGCAGCGGGTAACAACAGGTCGGCGAAGGCGGCGGTTTCGGTGGTGCGGAAGGCTTCTTGCAACACCACGAACGGGCAGGCCTGCAGGGCCTCGCGAACCGCGTGTTGATCGGGCATGGACTGTGCGGGGTTGGTGCAGGCAATCCACAGCGCCTTGATCTGGCCGCCGCGCATCCGCTCGAACAGCTCGATGGCGCTCAGTCCAATGTTTTCAGGCAGTTGATCGACGCCCCAATAGGCTGCCACTTCGGCGCGGTGTTCGGGGTTGGCTGCCTCCCGATGACCGGGCAGCAAATTGGACAGGCTGCCGGTTTCCCGCCCGCCCATGGCATTTGGCTGACCGGTCAGCGAGAAAGGTCCTGCGCCTGGCCGGCCGATCTGCCCGGTGGCCAGGTGCAGATTGATCAGCGCGCTGTTTTTCGCGCTGCCAGCGGTGGACTGATTCAGGCCCATGCACCAAAGCGACAGGAAACTTGGCGCCGTGCCCACCCATTCCGCGCACTGCTGCAATTGCTCGACACTGATGCCGCACAGTTGCGCGACCATTTGCGGGGTGTAATCGCGCACCCGATTTTTCAGTTCAGGCAAACCGTCGGTGTGCGCCTTGATGAAGTCGCGGTCGATCCAGTCTTCCCACAGCAGCAGATGCAAAATCCCATGGAACAGAGCGACATCGGTGCCGGGCAAAATCGCCAGATGCAGGTCCGCCAACTCACAGGTGTCGGTGCGTCGGGGATCGATGACGATGACCTTCATCTGCGGTCGGCGCGATTTTGCCTCTTCAAGGCGTCGGAAAAGAACCGGGTGGGCGTAGGCCATGTTACTGCCGGCGATCATCACGCAATCGCTGAGCTCCAGATCTTCATAGCTGCAAGGCGGCGCATCGGCGCCGAGGCTGCGCTTGTAACCGACCACCGCTGACGACATGCACAGCCGGGAATTGCTGTCGATGTTGTTGGTCCCGACCAGCGCTCGCGCCAATTTGTTGAAGGCGTAATAGTCCTCGGTCAGCAACTGTCCGGAGATGTAAAACGCCACGCTGTCCGGGCCGTGTTCGGCGATGGTCTCGGCAAAGACCTGGGTCGCGTGATCCAGCGCCGTATTCCAGTCGCAGCGACTGCGCGCCAGGCCTTTGCCCAGACGCAGCTCCGGGTACAGCGCCCGGGCGGCCAGATCGCCGGTCAGGTGCAGGGTCGAGCCTTTGCTGCACAATTTGCCGAAGTTGGCCGGGTGCGCCGGATCGCCGCTGACGCCGAGAATGCGCTCGCCGTCATGCTCGATCAGCACGCCGCAGCCGACGCCGCAATAACAGCAGGTCGAGGCGGTCGTCTGGCGGTTCATCAGACCGCATCCCGCAGCGCCAGCTGCACGCGGCCGTTTTCGACCCGGGCCGGATGATGGTGCGCGCAGCCGATGTCCGGGGCCTGAGCCTCGCCGGTTTGCAGGTCGATCTGCCAGTTGTGCAGCGGGCAGGCCACACGTTTGCCGTAGATCAAACCCTGTGACAACGGCCCGCCCTTGTGCGGGCAGCGGTCGTCGAGGGCGAAAACTTCGTCGTCGCTTGTACGAAAAATCGCGATGTCGCCTTTCGGCCCGGCAATGATCCGCGAACCGAGGGCATTGATCTCTTCCAGGGCACAGATATCGAGCCAATTCATGCCGGCACCTCCAGGTTTTTCACGGGGATCACCTCGAATTCTTTCTTGAGTTGCGGCTGCGCCAGACGCTCTTTCCACGGGTCCTGTTCGAACGACAGGGAGAACTGCAGACGCTCGTTCAGGGCCTTGCGCCGCTCCGGATCTTCAAGCACGGCCTGCTTGATGTGCTCCATGCCGACCCGTTGCAGGTAGTGCACGGTGCGTTCGAGGTAAAAGGCTTCTTCGCGATACAGCTGCAGGAACGCGCCGTTGTACTCGCGGACTTCCTCGGCGGTTTTCAGCTTGACGAAGAACTCGGCGACTTCGGTCTTGATCCCGCCGTTGCCGCCGATGTACATCTCCCAGCCGGAGTCGACACCGATGATTCCCACGTCCTTGATCCCCGCTTCCGAGCAGTTGCGTGGGCATCCGGAGACAGCGAGTTTCACTTTGTGCGGCGACCACATGTTGAACAGGTCGTGCTCAAGCTCGATACCCAACTGCGTCGAGTTCTGCGTGCCGAAGCGGCAGAACTCGCTGCCGACGCAGGTTTTCACGGTGCGGATGGATTTGCCGTAGGCGTGGCCGGAGGGCATGTCGAGGTCTTTCCAGACGCCCGGCAAGTCCTGCTTCTTGATCCCCAGCAGGTCGATGCGCTGACCGCCGGTGACCTTGACCATCGGTACGTTGTATTTGTCGGCCACGTCGGCGATGCGGCGCAGTTCCGAAGGGTTGGTCACGCCGCCCCACATCCGTGGCACCACCGAATAGGTGCCGTCCTTCTGAATGTTGGCGTGGGCGCGTTCGTTGATCAGGCGCGATTGCGGATCGTCCCTGGCTTCGCCGGGCCAGGTGGAAATCAGGTAGTAGTTCAGCGCCGGCCGGCAGGTGGCACAGCCGTTCGGGGTGCGCCAGTTGAGGTAGCTCATGGTGTCGGCGATGGTCAGCAGATGCTGTTCGCGGATCGCCTGGCGGATCTGCCCGTGGTTGAGGTCGCTGCAACCGCAGATGGCTTTTTCGCTTTTCGGTTTGACGTCCGCCGCGCCGCCGACGGTGTTGATCAGGATCTGCTCGACCAGCCCGGCGCAGGAGCCGCAGGAACTGGCAGCCTTGGTGTGCTTCTTCACGTCATCGACGCTGAACAGGCCGTGTTCCTGAATCGCCTTGACGATGGTGCCTTTGCACACGCCGTTGCAGCCGCAGACTTCGGCAGTGTCAGCCATGCTCATGGCTTTGTCCTGGCCCTGATGTCCTACGTCGCCGATAGAATTTTCACCAAACATCAGGTGATCGCGGATCTCGCCGATGGCGTGATTCTCACGAATCTGTCGGAAATACCAACCGCCATCTGCCGTATCGCCGTACAGACAGGCGCCGACCAGCACGTCATCCTTGATCACCAGTTTTTTGTACACGCCGCCGATCGGGTCGGAGAGGGTGATGGTTTCGGTGCCTTCGCCGCCCATGAAATCACCGGCGGAAAACAGGTCGATGCCGGTGACTTTCAATTTGGTCGAGGTCACCGAGCCCTGATAGCGGGCGAAACCCAGTTGTGCGAGGTGATTGGCGCAGACCTTGGCCTGTTCGAACAGCGGCGCCACCAGGCCATAGGCGATGCCGCGATGGCTGGCGCACTCGCCGATGGCATAGATGCGCGGATCGTAGGTTTGCAGGGTGTCGTTGACCAGAATCCCGCGATTGCAGGGGATGCCGGCGCGTTCCGCCAGTTCGGTATTGGGGCGGATGCCGGCGGCCATCACCACCAGATCGGCGGGGATGATCTCGCCGTTCTTGAATTGCACCGAGCCGACCCGGCCGTTGCCTGCGTCGTGCAGGGCCTGCGTCTGTTCGCACAGGCGAAAATGCAGGCCACGGGCTTCGAGCGCCGTTTGCAGCAGTTGGCCGCTGGTCTTGTCCAGTTGTCGCTCCAGCAGCCATTCGCCGATGTGCACCACGGTGACGTGCATGCCGCGCAGCATCAGGCCGTTGGCGGCTTCGAGGCCGAGCAGGCCGCCGCCGATGACCACCGCGTGCTTGTGGGTTTTGGCGGTGTCGATCATCGTTTGGGTGTCGGCGATGTCGCGGTAGCCGATCACACCCTGCAAGTCATTGCCCGGAATCGGCAGGATGAACGGCGTCGAGCCGGTGGCGATCAGCAGGCGATCATATTCAGCCTCAGTGTTGTCCTCGGCGATCACCCGGCGTTTGACTCGGTCGATCTGCACCACCTTGCGGTTGAGCAGCAACTTGATGTGGTTTTCCAGGTACCAGTCGAGGTCGTTGAGCACGATCTCTTCGAAGGTCTGTTCACCGGCCAGCACCGGCGACAGCAGAATGCGGTTGTAGTTGGTGTGCGGTTCGGCACCGAAGACCGTGATGTCGTACAGCTCGTTGCTCAGCTTGAGCAGTTCTTCCAGGGTGCGAACCCCGGCCATGCCATTGCCGATCATCACCAGTTTGAGTTTTTTCATCAGGTTCTCCGGGGAGCGGTGGCTGGCCTCTTGTGGGCAGTCAGGCCGTGCTCGACAAATGTTGCGCAAACAAAAAAAGGCGTCCCGCTAGTTGCCTAGCGAGGACGCCTTTGTCCTGGTCCCGTTCTCTCGGGAAGCGCAGCCTTCGTCGTTGAAGGCTGGGCTTTATGTATGGTGAAACGGGTAATGCAGTGGTTGTGCCAAGTGGGAGAATGGCGTGTTTATTAGGCGGAAGCGGTTATAGACGGGGATTTTTTGCACCGAATCGACGCGGGTTGCTCGTTCGCGGGGCATTCAGGCAGACAGAATTGTTGTGATTGGACTGGCCTCTTCGCGAGCAGGCTCGCTCCCACAGTGGATCGGTGTCGTTCACAAATCCCCTGTGGGAGCGGGCTTGCTCGCGAAGGGCGCGACGCGGTATCAGCGGTGAAACAACACCACCAGCAGCACCAGATTCCCCAGCAAAGCCAGCAATGCTACCGTCCGCCAGACCGTCAACGGCTCACGCTCCAGCAAAGGCCTGGGTCGCACACTCAAACTGCGCCGCTCACCTTGTTCCAGCACCAGCAACCATTCCTCAGCCGTTTCAAAGCGCTGTTGCGGATCCGCCGCCACGCCACGCTCCAGGCTCTGCGCAATCCATTCCGGCACGTCCGGGCGGTAGCGACCAGCACTCACCGGCAGGCCAAATCGCGGCCGCTGGAACGCTTCGACCTCGCCATAGGGAAAATGCCCGGTCAGCAGGAAAAACAGGGTCACGCCCACCGCGTACAGATCCTGTTGCGCACTCGGTGGCTCGCCGCGAAAGGCTTCCGGGGCGATATAGCTGGGCGTTCCCGGCAGCGTTGACGGGGTGTCTTCGGACAGACCGGGGCAGTATGCCAGACCAAAATCCAGCAGGCGCAACTCGCCATCGTCACCCAGATGCAGGTTTTCCGGCTTGATGTCGCGGTGCAGAATCTGCCGCCGATGCAGCAGGCCTACCGCCCGCAGCAAGCGCTCGGCAATCTCCTGCCACTGCGCAAACGGCAACGGGTTGCTGTTTTGAAACAGCTGCGCCAGGGTCATCCCGGAATATTCGCGCATCACGTAGTACAAATGCTGACGCTGAGTGCCGGCATGGACTTCAGGAAAATGCCGACCGGCGACACGCTTGAGGAACCATTCTTCCGACAGCAAGGCTTGCCCGGCCTGGGGATCATCGGCCAGCCGCGCCGGCAGGGTTTTCAACAACCAGCCCCGAGCTTGGCCATCCTGCACTCGATACAGCAGCGATTGCTGGCTCTGAGCGACAACGCCTTGCACCTGCCAGCCTTCAAACATCTGCCCGGTTTTCAGCGTTGGCGGCAGCGGCCACTGCTGTAAGTGAATCAGCGCATCGCCGATGTTCGCTTCGCCGAGCGCATCGACCCGCACCAGCAGCGCACTGGCATTATCCTGACTGCCGGCCAGATGCGCAGCGTTGACCAACGTGTGTGCGGCGCTATCGAGATCCGGCTGATCGCGCAGAATCGCCGCGATTGCGGTATCGCCCAGCGACGACCACACGCCATCGCTGAGCAGCACGAAACATTCGCCCTCGCGTAAGTCACCGTCGAGAAAATCCAGCACCAGATGCTGATCCAGCCCCAGCGCGCGTTTGAGCACGTGTTGCATGCCCGGCTGCTCCCAGACATGATCCTGCGAAATCCGCTGCAAAGCGTCGGCCTGCCAGCGATAGACCCGGCAATCGCCGACGTGGGCCAGGGTGAAACGCCGACCGCGCAGGACCAGCGCGCTGACCGTGGTCAGCAACGGTTGCCCGCCGCCATTGGCCTGTAACCAGCGATTTTGCGCGAGCAGCAGGCGATCCAGCGCCTGGGCCACGCTCCAGGTTTGCGGCGTGGCGTAGTAGTCCTGCGCCAGTGCTTGCAGGGTCGAGCGTGCAGCCAAGCCGCCGTCGGCGCATTGGCTGACACCGTCGGCGATGGCGACCAGATAGCCTTTGCTGGCGGCCAGTGCCGGGGCGGGCGTCACCAGGCGCAGGGCGTCCTGATTTTCCGCGCGCGGGCCGGTGGCGCTGGCCTGGGCAAAGCTCAGTTGCAGGGGCATGGAGGCTTCAGACCCGCGCAGCGGTCACTGCGGCCGAACCCCAGGTGGTTCTCCAGCGACGTTTGACCCCGTGCAGACCGAACCACGCCAACACGCCGAGGCTGGCGAACAACCACAGCGCCAGTTGATAGCTGCCGGTGCTTTGCTTGATCGCGCCCATGCCGGCCGCCAGGGCAAAACCACCAATGCCGCCGGCCATGCCGATCAGCCCGGTCATCACGCCGATCTCCAGGCGAAAACGTTGCGGCACCAACTGGAACACCGCGCCGTTGCCGGCACCGAGACCGAGCATGGTGCAGACGAACAACGCCAGTGCGGCGTAGGAACTGGGCAGGTTGAAACCGACAGCGGCGATGCAGATTGCCGCTACGGTGTACATCGCCAACAAGGTGCGGATGCCACCGAAGCGATCCGCCAACGCACCGCCGAGCGGACGCATCAGGCTGCCACCGAACACGCAGGCAGCGGTGTAGTAACCCGCCGTGACAGGACTCAGGCCGTATTGGTCGTTGAAGTAGCCGGGCAGGGCGCTGGCCAGGCCGATGAAGCCGCCGAAGGTCACGCTGTAGAAAAACATGAACCACCAACTGTCGCGGTCGCCGAGGGCTTTGAAGTAGTCGGCCATGGCTTTGGCCTTGGGCCGCTGCGGGGCGTTTTTTGCCAGCCAGGCGAACAGCACCAGCGTCAGGATCAATGGAATCAGGGCGAAACCGAACACGTTGCTCCAGCCGAACGCCGCAGCCAGTACCGGGGCAATCAGTGCGGCAAACACGGTGCCGGAGTTACCGGCGCCGGCGATACCCATGGCCTTGCCCTGATGCTGCGGCGGATACCATTGCGAGGCCAGCGGCAGGGCCACAGCAAACGAAGCACCGGCCATGCCGAGGAACAGTCCCAGAATCAGCGCCTGTTCATAACTGTGGATGCCGAGTTTCCACGCGCCGAACAACGCGCAGATCACGATCACCTGACCGATCAGGCCAGCGGTTTTCGGTGACAGACGATCGGCCAGCATGCCCATCACAAAGCGCAGCACCGCGCCGGCGAGAATCGGTGTCGCCACCACCAGACCACGTTGTTGTGTGGTCAAGTGCAGGTCGGCGGCGATCTGCACCGCCAACGGACCGAGCAGGTACCAGACCATGAAACTCAGGTCGAAATACAGGAATGCTGCGAACAGGGTCGGGGTGTGACCGGATTTCCAGAAGCTTGAATTCATCGCGCACCTCAGCTGAAAAGAGTCTCGAAAGGAGTCACAGCAGGTGGCGCGCCGCCACGGCCGCACCACCGGCCCCGGGCTGTGGGGCCAAAACGCAAAAACGCCGCTACCTGGTTCGCCGATGGGGGCGAGCGGGGTGAGCGACGTCTTTGTCGTGGGTGGGGCAACCGCCGTTGGTTACCTGTGCGGAATACTTAGCGAGATTTGTGCCAACAGTCCTTGACGGGGGGGGGGGCGGCGATTCGCGAGCAGGCTCGCTCCCACAGGGGAATGCATTTCCAATGTGGGAGCGAGCCTGCTCGCGAAGAGGGCTTACGGGCTCTGATAGAATTCAGCCAAGCAACTCACTCATGGCAATGATCTGCTCCGCCACCTGAATCAGCTTCTGCTGGCGACTCATGGCCTGGCGGCGCATCAGGGTGTAGGCCTCTTCCTCGTTGCAGTCCTTCATTTTCATCAGCAGCCCTTTGGCCAGTTCGATGCGTTTGCGCTCCGCCAATTGCTGGTCGCGGGCCAGCAGCTGCGCGCGCAAGGCCTGATCGCTTTCGAAGCGCGCCATCGCCACATCGAGAATCGGCTGCAGGCGCTGGGCGTGGATGCCCTCGACGATGTAGGCACTGACCCCGGACTTGATCGCCTGGCGCATTACCCCCGGGTCATGTTCGTCGGTGAACATCACGATCGGCCGGGGCTGGTCGCGGCTGACCAGCACCACTTGCTCCATGACATCGCGGCTCGGTGACTCGGTATCGATCAGGATCACGTCCGGGCGCACTGTTTCGACGCGGGCCGGCAGGTCGATGGTCAGACCGGACTCATCGATGACCTCGAAACCGGCCTCGGTCAGCGCGGCCTTCAGGCGCCCGACTTTTTTCGCGGTGTCGTTGATCAGCAGAATGCGCAGCATGTTGGCGGTCTCCTGTCAGCGGCGGGCGAGAAGGGCAGTGCTGTCGCTCAGGGCGTGCAGCTTGAAACTGCGGGCGTAACCAGCCGGATCGCTGCCGTCCCAGACTTTGCCATCGAGCAACTGGCTGCTGCGCATCTCCTTGCCCCACGCGGCGACACCGACGGCGGTGGCTGCTTCGCGGTAAATGTCCAGTTGCTGAACCTGGCGGGCCACCGCGAGGTAGTCGGGATCCTCGCGTAACAGGCCCCAACGGCGGAATTGGGTCATGAACCACAAGCCGTCGGACAGGTACGGCAGATTCACCTCGCCGTTGCCGTGAAAGCGCAAGGCGTGCGGGTCCTGCCAGCGATTGCCGAGGCCATCGGCGTAATCACCGAGAAAACGCGGTTCGATGCAGGACAGCGGGGCGTCGAGGTATTCCGGGGCGCTCAGCAGCTGCGCGGTGCTGCGGCGGTTTTCCGGGTTTTGCTCGATGAAGCGGCTGGCCTCGAGGATCGCCATCACCAGCGCCCGGGCGGTGTTGGGGTATTGCTCGACGAACGCGCGGGTGCAGCCAAGGACTTTTTCCGGGTGGTCAGGCCAGATGCTCTGGCTGGTAGCGAGGGTGAACCCCAGATCCTGTTGCACGGCGCTGGCCGCCCACGGCTCACCGACGCAGAAGCCATCGATACGCCCGGCTTGCAGATGCGCAACCATTTGCGGCGGCGGTACCACTACGCTGTCGACGTCCTGCAACGGGTGAATGCCCTGACTCGCCAGCCAGTAATACAGCCACATCGCATGGGTGCCGGTGGGGAAGGTCTGGGCGAAGGTCAGTTTTGCGCGGGTTTGGTGCGCCTGCCGATCGAGTGCTTCAGGACTGGTCACGCCCAGTTGCTGCAAGCCGTGAGACAGGTTGAGGCTCTGGCCGTTCTGGTTCAGGCCCATCAGCACCGCCATGTCGCTCGGGGCGACGCCGCCGATGCCCAGGTGCACCGCGTAAATCAGCCCGTACAGGCTGTGGGCCACATCCAGCTCACCGCTGACCAGTTTGTCGCGCAAGGTCGCCCAGGACGCCTGGCGCTTGAGGTTGATCGTCAGGCCGTAGGGCTGGGCGAAGCCCTGTGTCGCGGCCACGACTACCGAAGCGCAATCGCTCAGGGCCATGAAGCCGAGGTTGATCACGCTTTTTTCCGGAGCATCACTGCCGTTGACCCAGGCCAGCGGCCCGACGGACGAATCACTCATATAAAGCCACCCTCAAAAAAAACGCCGTCCCAGGCTTTGCCAAGGCAAAACCTCCGAACGACGCCATTGTCCGTGCCCGCACGCCGCCATTGGCCTGTGGGCTGATACCCCTGAAAGTGCAAGGCATATGCCAGTCAGGCTGATTTACCTGTGTGCCTCGCGCCGGGGGACGTTGCCCGGCTATAATCGCCGCCTCTTTTCGCCGCCCGAGTCATCGCCGCCCATGTACACCCTGGCCCGTCAGCTGTTGTTCAAACTTTCCCCGGAAACCTCCCACGATCTGTCGCTGGATCTGATCGGCGCGGGTGGGCGTTTGGGCCTCAACGGCATGCTGTGCAAGAAGCCGGCGAATGTGCCGGTGACGGTCATGGGCCTGGACTTCCCGAACCCGGTGGGTCTGGCGGCCGGTCTGGACAAGAACGGCGCGGCCATCGACGGTTTCTCGCAACTGGGTTTCGGTTTCGTCGAAATCGGCACCGTGACCCCGCGTCCGCAGCCGGGCAACCCGAAACCGCGGATCTTCCGTCTGCCGGAAGCCGAGGCGATCATCAATCGCATGGGCTTCAACAACCTCGGTGTGGATAACCTGCTGGCGCGGGTCGCGGCGGCCAAATACAAGGGCGTGCTGGGGATCAACATCGGCAAGAACTTCGACACTCCGGTCGAGCGCGCGGTGGACGACTATCTGATTTGCCTGGACAAGGTGTATGCCCACGCCAGCTATGTCACGGTCAACGTCAGCTCGCCGAACACCCCGGGCCTGCGCAGTCTGCAGTTCGGTGATTCGCTCAAGCAGTTGCTGGCGGATCTGGCCACGCGCCGCGCCGAACTGGCCCTGCGCCACGGCAAGCACGTACCGCTGGCGATCAAGATCGCTCCGGACATGACCGACGAAGAAACGGCGCAGGTGGCTCAGGCACTGATCGAAACCGGGATGGACGCAGTGATCGCCACCAACACCACCCTGAGTCGCGTTGGCGTCGAAGGCATGGAGCACGGTGACGAGGCCGGTGGTCTGTCCGGCGCCCCGGTGCGTGACAAGAGCACGCATACCGTGAAGGTGTTGGCGGCTGAGCTGGGTGGTCGGTTGCCGATCATCGCGGCCGGTGGCATCACTGAGGGCAAGCATGCGGCCGAGAAGATCATGGCGGGTGCGAGCCTGGTGCAGATTTACTCGGGCTTCATCTATAAGGGCCCGGCGCTGATTCGCGAATCGGTCGACGCGATCGCCGCGCTGCGCTGAGGTTTTCTGAGGGCTCTGTGGCGAGGGGATTTATCCCCGATCGGCTGCGCAGCAGTCGTAAAATTTGCTTCCGCCGTTCGCCTGGCACACTTGGGTGGATGGATTCGGGGCCGCTTCGCAGCCCATCGGGGATGAATCCCCTCGCCACAGGGAGTCTGTATCGTCCGGGGCAGGCATAAAAAAGGGCTCCTCGAAGGAGCCCCTGGGCCGTAGCCCGCCGTCCGGGAAGGACGTGCATGGTAAGTCGCTAAAAATTCAGATTGTCGTGTTGCAATAAGTGCCCTGTGTCAGCCGACGGCGTGAAGTTCGTTGAGTCTGTGGATTCCCGCAGTGCCGGTCATACCGTCCCAGTTGTCGCCGCGTCCTTCTCGCCAGCCGTTGATCCAGGCTTGGCGTACCGACGGTAGAGTAAATGGGCAAAGCTCGCGGGATTTGCCACCAACGCCATATTGATATCCGCGCAAAAATGCTCTTTCCAACGGATCACGCTTAAGTCTTCTCATAGGGTGTTTCCCTCACTTGTTGACTGTTTTCGTCGCGTTGACCTCAACCGAGGTCTGGCAGAAAAAACTCTGCCGTTGGGCGGCTCGCTGCCGGCGTGGCGAGCCAAGGTGTTGACGCCGTTGCGACGTCAACCTGTGGTCAGTTCTAACCAATGAGTCACACCGAGGGAATGATCGTTTTGTCATAAGGACGTAACGAAAATAGTGCTACAGCCATAAGTAACGACGGGTTTCATGAACGTTTTTTCAGCAAACCCCGGTATGATCGGCCCCGCACTGGATGATGGGGTTAATCCTTTAGTGAGAATGACCCACGTTTACGCTGGGGTAATATTCGACGAAGGGTTGCTTTGAGTCATTTTGTTTCATCAACTTTAATACCTGTCCTTGCATCTAAGCTCTTTTAACCCGAGCAGCGGGGATGGAACGGCACACCTTCGTGCCACGCGGGCGCTCTTTTAGAAAAGCGCCTGATTGAAAACCGGATCGGCAATGCGTTGCCGGTTCACTAGCCAAAGGCTCTGGAAATACCATGTCCGACCGTTTCGAACTCTTCCTCACTTGCCCCAAAGGCCTTGAAGGCCTGCTCATCGAGGAAGCCGTCGGGCTTGGCCTTGAAGACGCCCGCGAGCACACCTCCGCCGTGCGTGGCATGGCGACCATGGAAACCGCTTATCGCCTGTGCCTGTGGTCGCGTCTGGCCAATCGGGTGTTGCTGGTGCTCAAGCGCTTCCCGATGAAAGACGCCGAAGACCTGTACCACGGCGTACTTGACGTCGAGTGGCAGGATCACATGCTCGCCGACGGCACCCTGGCCGTTGAATTCAGCGGCCACGGCTCGGGCATCGACAACACCCACTTCGGTGCGCTGAAAGTCAAAGACGCCATCGTCGACAAACTGCGTACCCCGCAAGGCGACCGTCCGTCGATCGACAAGCTCAACCCGGATCTGCGTATTCACCTGCGCCTGGATCGCGGCGAAGCGATCCTGTCCCTCGACCTTTCCGGCCACAGCCTGCATCAGCGCGGTTACCGCCTGCAGCAGGGCGCGGCGCCGCTGAAGGAAAACCTCGCGGCAGCGATCCTGATCCGTTCCGGCTGGCCGCGCATTGCGGCCGAAGGCGGCGCGCTGGCTGACCCGATGTGCGGTGTCGGTACGTTCCTCGTCGAAGCCGGGATGATCGCCGCCGACATGGCGCCGAACCTGCGCCGCGAGCAGTGGGGCTTTACCGCATGGCTCGGCCACGTTCCGGCGCTGTGGAAAAAACTCCATGAAGAAGCGGTCGAACGCGCCGCTGCCGGTCTGGCCAAGCCGCCGCTGTGGATTCGCGGTTACGAAGCCGACCCGCGGCTGATTCAGCCGGGCCGCAATAACGTCGAGCGCGCCGGTCTGAGCGAGTGGATCAAGATCTATCAGGGCGAAGTCGCGACCTTCGAGCCGCGTCCGGATCAGAACCAGAAAGGTCTGGTGATCTGCAACCCGCCGTACGGCGAGCGTCTGGGTGACGAAGCCAGCCTGCTCTATCTCTACCAGAACCTCGGCGAGCGCCTGCGACAGGCCTGCTTGAACTGGGAAGCGGCGGTATTCACCGGCGCCCCGGATCTGGGCAAGCGCATGGGCATTCGCAGCCACAAACAGTATTCGTTCTGGAACGGCGCGCTGCCGTGCAAGCTGTTGTTGATCAAGGTGCTGCCGGACCAGTTCGTCACCGGCGAGCGGCGGACTCCGGAACAGCGTCAGGCCGAGCGCGAGCAAGCAGCCTACGATCAGACCCCGAACGAGCCGCAAGAGCGCAAGTTCAACAAGAACGGCAACCCGATCAAGCCAACGCCAGCCCCGGCGCCGGTGATCGAGCAGCCGCGCCTGAGCGAAGGCGGGCAGATGTTTGCCAACCGCCTGCAGAAAAACCTCAAGGCGATGAGCAAGTGGGTCAAGCGCGAAGGCATCGACTGCTACCGCGTCTACGATGCCGACATGCCGGAATACGCAATGGCCATCGACCTGTACCACGACTGGGTGCACGTGCAGGAATACGCCGCGCCGAAGTCGATCGATCCGGAAAAGGCCTCGGCGCGCATGTTCGATGCCCTGGCGGCGATCCCGCAGGCGCTGAACGTCGACAAGAGCCGCGTGGTGGTCAAACGCCGCGAGCGGCAGAGCGGCACCAAGCAATACGAGCGTCAGGCGGCGCAGGGCAAGTTCAATGAGGTCAGCGAAGGCGGCGTCAAGCTGCTGGTGAACCTCACTGACTATCTCGACACCGGGCTGTTCCTCGATCACCGGCCAATGCGCATGCGCATTCAGAAAGAGGCCGCCGGCAAGCGCTTCCTCAATCTGTTCTGCTACACCGCGACCGCCAGTGTGCATGCGGCCAAGGGCGGTGCGCGCAGCACCACCAGCGTCGACCTGTCGAAGACTTACCTCGACTGGGCGCGGCGCAACCTGTCGCTGAACGGCTTCTCCGACAAGAACCGTCTGGAGCAGGGCGACGTGATGGCGTGGCTGGAAAGCAGCCGCGACGAGTACGACCTGATCTTCATCGACCCGCCGACCTTCTCCAACTCCAAGCGCATGGAAGGCATCTTCGACGTGCAGCGTGATCAGGTGCAGTTGATCGACTTGGCCATGGCACGTCTGGCCCCGGGGGGCGTGCTGTATTTCTCCAACAACTTCCGCAAGTTCCAGCTGGAGGAGAACCTGGCCGAACGTTACGCGGTCGAGGAAATCAGCGCGCAGACCATCGATCCGGATTTTGCGCGTAACACCAAGATCCACCGCGCCTGGAAAATCACGGCTCGTTGACGCTTGGGCGGGTTGGATCCACAGAGCCTTGATTTTTAAAGGCTCTTGGATCCGATCAGCGCTAGCCAAATTAATGGCTAATAGCTATAACTCAACTCATGGCCAATGGGGTTTTCCCCCCGAAACAATGGCGTCGTGAGTTGCCCCTATGTCGTTGCACCCCGTGCGCCCAAAGATTCTGGGTTTTATCAGCGAAGACGTCTCGGCCTGGCTGGTCGCGCTGCTGGTATTGCTCGCCGGCGGGATTCTCACGGGGCTGCTCGCCTGGGCCACCCTCAATCAGTTTCACCATCAACTGCGCCAACGCTTCCAGCTGCTGGCCAATGAGCGTTACAGCCGCATCGAAGAACGTTTCCAGGATCAGGAACAGCGTCTCGACGGCCTGCGCCGTTTCTTCGCCAACTCCGATTCGGTCTCACGTAACGAATTCGACGGCTATGCCAAACCGCTTCTATTACGCACCCAGGCCTATTCCTATGCGCCGCGGATCAGCCGTGCCGAACGCCCGGCGGTCGAACAGGCCGTGCGTAACGAAGGCTTCAGCACTTTTACCTTTCGTGAACTGAACGCTGACGATCAGTTGCAGACCGCCGCTGATCGCCCCGAATACGTACCGGTGATCTACACCCAGAGCCTCAGCCGCTTGCCCACACCGCTGGGTTACGACTTGCTGGCGCAGCCGCTGCGCCGGGCGACGCTGGAACGCGCCGACCGCACCGGGCACATGGTGGTGTCGCAACCATTGCATCTAGTGGGGATTGATCCGGCGTATGCCCGGGGCGTCTTGCTGCTGGCGCCGGTCACTCGTGAAGGGGCGCCGAAAGGGCCGCCGCAAGGCTATGTGATGGCGGTGATCAGCATGCAGCAGTTGCTGGCCGACGGATTGCCGGAGGAGCACCAGGATTTCCTCAATGTACGCATTCTCGACCTGTCCACCGATGAACAGCATGAAGTGCTCTACGAGTCCGCCAACCAGGCCGGGGCCAGTGATCTGTCCGCCACACGCCTGTTGCGCATGGCCGACCATGACTATCAAGTGGATATGCAGCCCAGCGAAGCGTTTCTGCAGGCCAACCATTCGTCAATCAGCAGCCTGGTGGTGCTGGGGGCGCTGCTGAGTCTGTTGCTCAGCGCACTGCTTTACGTGCTGGTCAGTCAACGCCAGCGCGCCTTGCGCATGGTCGAACTGCGCACCCAGGAACTGCACGCCCGCGAGCAGGAATTGCGCGGCACCCACGGTCAGTTGCGCGGGGTACTGAATGCCGCGACCCAGGTGGCAATCATCGCCACCGACCTGCGCGGGGTGATCAACACCTTCAACCCTGGTGCGGAACAGATGCTTGGCTACAGCAGCGCCGATGTGGTCGGGCACATGACCCTGGAAAACCTGCATCTGCCGCGAGAGCTGGCGGCGCGTTCGGCGGAGTTGAGTGCGCGTTACGGCAAGAGCATTCCGACCTGCCACGCGATGTTGGTCGAGGGCGGCGAGGTCGGCGGTCATGAGGCGCGCGAATGGACGCTGGTGCGCAGCGACGGCAGTCATCTGCCGGTGAACATGCTCGCCACCCCGGTGCTCGATGAGCAGGGTTTGTGGGTCGGGCATCTGGCGATCTGCATCGACATCACCGAGCGCAAGCGCGTGCACGAAGCGCTGGCGGCGCGCGATGTATTGCTGAAAAAGCTCAGCGCCCACGTGCCCGGCGGCATCTACCAATTCAAGATGGAGTTCGACGGGCGCTTCAGCGTGATCTACGCCAGCGATGGCATCCGCGAGATCTACGAGCTGGAGCCGGACGTGCTGCTGCTCAATGCCGAGGCGATTTTCACCCGCATCCATCCACAAGACGTCTCGCGAGTGCGCAGCTCGATCCGTGCTTCGGCAGACAGCCTCAGCCCATGGCGCGAGGAATACCGTGTGCAGTTGCCCGAGCGCGGCCTGCGCTGGGTGCGCGGCGAGGCGACGCCGGAAGAGCTGCCGGGCGGCGGCGTGCTGTGGCACGGCTACATCTCGGACATTTCCGACTTGAAACGGGTGGAAGAGGAATTGCGGGCGCTGTCGGTCACCGACTCGCTGACCGGCATCCACAACCGCCGCTACTTCCAGGAACGCCTGACCACCGAAATGGCCCGGGTCGAGCGCGGCGGCGGTGAGCTGTCAGTAATCATGCTCGATATCGATCACTTCAAACGCATCAACGACCAGTACGGCCATGCCGTGGGCGACCGGGTGCTGCAGGCGGTGTGCGAGCGCATCGGCCATCGTTTACGGCGGACTGATGTGTTCTGTCGTCTCGGTGGTGAAGAGTTCATGGTGCTGTGCCCGGACATCGACGGCGAGCATGCGTACATGCTGGCGGTGGAGTTGTGGCAAGGCCTGCGCAGTGCGCCGGTGGATGTGGTCGGGGTGGTGACGGCCAGTTTCGGCATCGCCAGCTGGCGCCCGGGGGAGGGCGCGGATGCGCTGCTGCTGCGGGCGGATTCGGGGGTGTATGCGGCGAAGCAGGGCGGGCGCGATCGGGTCGAGCAGATGAGCTGAGCCTTGGCACGATCTACCTGTGGGAGCGGGCTTGCTCGCGAAAGCGGTGTGTCATCCAGCAAAAATACTGACTGATCTGACGCCTTCGCGAGCAAGCCCGCTCCCACATTAGAGCGGCTGTGTTTTTACAGGGCTGAAGCCGTCTGCGGCAGGCGCGGCTGCTTGTACAGATCCAGCAGCACCTGATCCAGCACCGACGACGCGCCGAACGGGGCCTTGTCGTTGAGGATCGCCACCACCGCCCAGGTATTGCCGTTGACGTCGCGGCTGAAGCCGGCGATGGCGCGCACGGTGTTCAGGGTGCCGGTCTTGACGTGGGCCTCGCCGCGCATCGCGGTGGTCTTCAGGCGTTTGCGCATGGTGCCGTCGGTGCCGGCAATCGGCAGCGAGCTGATGTACTCGGCGGCGTACGGGCTGTGCCAGGCGGCTTGCAGCATGTTGGCCATTTCGCGGGCGCTGACGCGTTCGGCGCGCGACAGCCCGGAGCCGTTCTCCATCACCAGGTGCGGCGCGGTGATGCCTTTCTTCGCCAGCCACTGACGAACTACTCGTTGCGCGGCCTTGGCGTCGTCACCGTCGGCTTCATTGCGATACTTCTGACCGAGGCTCAGGAACAGCTGCTGGGCCATGGTGTTGTTACTGTATTTGTTGATGTCGCGGATGATTTCCGCCAGATCTGGCGAGTAGGCGCGGGCCAGCAGCTTGGCGCTGCTCGGGGTCGCGGCGAGGCGATCCTTGCCCTGGATGCTGCCGCCCAGTTCTTTCCAGATCGCACGCACGGCGCCAGCGGTGTAAGTCGCGTGGTCGAGCAGCGACAGGTAAGTCTGCGAGCTGCAGCCATCGCCCAACTGGCCGGCGACGGTCACGGTCACGCTGCCGTCAGCCTGGGTTACCGGGTTGTAGCGCACGCCACCGGTGCACTGCTTGGAGTTGAGCGCCTTGACCGTGTTTTCGATACGCACGCTGGCAATCGGCGGCTCCACCGAGATCAGTACTCGGCCCCCGTCATTGCGCGCGACGAAGCGCAGGGCCTTGAGGTTGACCAGCAGCGAGTCGGGTTTGACCAGGAACGGCTTGTTCTCGTCGTTGCCGTCGTCGTTGAACTCGGGCAGTTGCGGCTGGATGAAGAAGCCGCGGTCGAGGATCAGGTCGCCGGTGACCTGGGTCACGCCGTTGGCGCGCAGGTCGCGCATCAGCAGCCAGAGTTTCTCCATGTTCAGCTTCGGATCGCCGCCACCCTTGAGGTACAGGTTGCCGTTGAGAATGCCGCCACTGAGGTCGCCGTCGGTGTAGAACTCGGTTTTCCACTGATGGTTGGGGCCGAGCATTTCCAGCGAGGCGTAGGTGGTGACCAGTTTCATGGTCGAGGCCGGGTTGACCGAGACGTCGGCGTTATACACGGTCGGATTGCCCGGGCCGTCGAGCGGAATCATCACCAGCGACAGCGCAGTCGGCTGCAGCTTGCTGGCCTTGAGGGCTTTTTCGACGTTAGGGGTGAGGGCGGTATTGATAGTGGCAGCGGCAACCGGCAGGGCCAGGGGCAGAAGAAGGCCGGCAAGAAACAGAGGACGCAACGATTTGATCATATGAAATAAAACCCTGCAGAAGAGGGGAGAAATAACGAGGGCATGGATGAAAAAGCCCTCAGTGGTCATGAAAGTGTCGGCATTATGCCCCAAGGTGTAACAGCTTGTGCCTTGCCCGAGGCGGCCATTTCGTTATTTTTTTTACAGGCGGTCGACCACCGCGCCCAGAGAGTCGGGCAATTGACCGCTTAAACTGGTAAAGTGCCGGCCGTTATTACTTAAGAGGATTGTTCCAATGGCGACTAACCGTTCCCAGCGTCTGCGCAAAAAACTGTGCGTTGATGAATTCCAAGAGCTGGGTTTCGAACTGAACCTGGACTTCAAAGAAGACTTGTCCGAAGAAGCCATTGACGCTTTCCTCGAAGCATTCATCAAAGAAGCCATGGAAGCCAACGGTCTGGGTTATGTTGGCGGCGATGACTTCGGTCTGGTTTGCCTGCAGAAGCGTGGCTCGGTCAACGAAGAGCAGCGCGCTGCCGTTGAAGCCTGGCTGAAAAACCGTAGCGAACTGACCGGCATGACCGTCAGCCCGCTGCTGGACGTCTGGTATCCGGAAAAGCCGATCAACGCGGCCAAGTGATACTGAAAAAAACGGCGACCTGAGGGTCGCCGTTTTTTTGCAAGATCAAAAGATCGCAGCCTTCGGCAGCTCCTACACGGGAATATGCGTTTTCCTGTAGGAGCTGCCGAAGGCTGCGATCTTTTGCTTTAAGCTTTACGCCAATTCAAAATCATTAGCGTCAAAACCCCCGCGACAATCCCCCAGAACGCCGAGCCGATGGAAAACAGCGTCAACCCCGACGCCGTGACCATAAAGGTGATCAGCGCCGCCTCGCGTTCCTTCACTTCGGTCATGGCAATGCTCAGGCCGTTGATGATCGAGCCGAACAGCGCCAGCGCGGCAATCGACAGCACCAGTTCTTTCGGCAACGCGGCAAACAGCGCCGCCAATGTGGCGCCGAACACCCCGGCAATCCCGTAGAAAATCCCGCACCAGACCGCCGCGGTGTAGCGCTTGTTGCGATCTTCATGGGCGTGCGGCCCGGTGCAGATCGCCGCGCTGATGGCCGCGAGGTTGATGCCGTGGGAGCCGAATGGCGCCAGCAACAGCGAGGCGATGCCGGTGCTGGTGATCAGTGGCGAGGCGGGCACGTTGTAGCCGTCGGCGCGCAGTACGGCGATGCCGGGCATGTTCTGCGAAGTCATCGCCACCACGAACAACGGAATGCCGATGCTGATGGTTGCGGCCAGCGAAAAGTGCGGCGTGGTCCAGACTGGCGTCGCCAGTTCCAGGTGGAAACCGCTGAAATCCAGCAGGCCCATGAAGCCCGACAGCGCGGTGCCGATCAGCAACGCGGCGAGCACGGCGTAACGCGGTGACAGGCGTTTGACCAGCAGATAAGTGAAGAACATCCCCAGCACCAGCCCGGTGCGGTGTTGCGCGGCGACGAAGATTTCGCTGCCAATCTTGAACAGAATCCCCGCCAGCAACGCTGCCGCCAGCGACGCCGGGATCTTTTTCACCAAGCGTTCGAAGCTGCCGGTCAGCCCGCAAATCGTCACCAGCACCGCGCAGGTGATATAGGCACCGATAGCCTCGCCATAACTGACGCCACCGAGGCTGGTGATCAACAGGGCTGCACCCGGTGTCGACCAGGCAATCGTGATCGGTGTGCGATAACGCAGCGACAAGCCGATCGAGCACACCGCCATGCCGATCGAGATCGCCCAGATCCACGAGGAAATCTGCGCGCTGCTCAGGCCCGCCGCTTGCCCGGCCTGGAACATCAGCACCAGCGAACTGGTGTAGCCGGTCATCATCGCGATGAAACCGGCAACGATCGCCGAAGGCGAAGTGTCGGCGAGGGGGCGCAGGCGGGTGTAGGTGGCGTCGTTCATGACGGCGGTGTTCCTTATACAGATGAAGATCCCCGCAATTACCTGAACCCCTGTGGGAGCGGGCTTGCTCGCGAAAGCGGTGGGTCAGTAAAAGCAGATGTGGTCTGACACACCGCTTTCGCGAGCAAGCCCGCTCCCACAGGAGAGTTGTGTTCTGGCTGCGGATTCTGCGATCAAGCCTAAACTCAATCGTAACGGATCGTTGCAATACAGCCGTGGTCACAAACAGCCGTACAGTCGTGTTGCCACCATTCATTGTGTACAATCGCGCTGTTTTTTACGCGATACTTGCCAGCGACCTACTGTGCCGTATTACAGTCACGGTCTATTCGCCGCAGTTCTCCCGACTCGAGTGCCCATGAACGAACAGTTGCAACCCCTCAAGAAACAACCGCGAGCAGGCAAAGCCGGCCGCAGCGGAACCCAGGACGATATTGTCTACGCACATATCTTCGAGGCCATCCTCGAACAGCGTCTGGCGCCCGGTACAAAATTGAGCGAAGAAGCGCTGGGGGAAATCTTCGGGGTCAGCCGCACCATCATTCGCCGCGCGCTATCGCGTCTGGCCCATGAAGGCGTGGTGCTGTTGCGGCCGAACCGTGGCGCAGTCGTCGCCAGCCCGAGCGTTGAAGAAGCGCGTCAGGTGTTCATGGCCCGGCGTCTGGTAGAGCGCGCGATCACCGAGCTGGCCGTGCAGCACGCCACCGCCGAGCAGATCGCCGAATTGCGTCAGATGGTCAACGACGAGCGCGACAGCTTCTCCCGTGGAGATCGCGGCGCCGGTATCCGTCTGTCGGGCGAATTCCACTTGAAACTCGCCGAAGCGGCGAAGAACGCGCCACTGATCAGCTTCCAGCGCAGCCTGGTCTCGCAGACCTCGCTGATCATCGCCCAGTATGAAAGCGGCAATCGCTCGCATTGCTCCTACGACGAGCACACCCAGTTGATCGATGCCATCGAAGCGCGCAACGGTGAGCTGGCGGTGGACCTGATGATGCATCACATGGATCACATCGACAGCAAGCTCAACCTCGATGAGGAAAGTGCGTCGGATGATCTGCATGCGGTGTTCTCGCATTTGTTGCAGACCAAAAAAACTGGGCGCCCGGCGGCCAAGCTTTGAGCTGACACCGAGTCGCGGCCTTCGCGAGCAGGCTCGCTCCCACATTGGATCTTCAGTGAACTCAAGATTTGTGGGTGACTGATATCCCCTGTGGGAGCGAGCCTGCTCGCGAATACGGTCTGATAGGCAACAAAAATCCCCCGGGGCTAACACCGCCGGGGGATTTTTTATGCCTGGAGAAAACTCAGCGCTGATGCACCAAAGCCCCCGCCGCATAAGTCTGCTGCACCGTGCGGTCATCGCCCAGGGTCATCAGCACAAACAACGTTTCGGCAATGTTGTTGGCCTGTTTCAGGCGATAGCTGAGCAGTGGCGTGGCGTTGTAGTCCAGCACCAGGAAGTCGGCGTCTGAACCCGGTTGCAGGTTGCCGATCTTGTCTTCCAGACGCAGCGCCCGCGCACCGCCGAGGGTCGCCAGGTACAGCGACTTGAACGGACTCAGCCGCGCGCCTTGCAACTGCATGACTTTGTAGGCTTCGTTCAGGGTTTGCAGCAGCGAGAAACTGGTGCCACCGCCGACGTCAGTACCGAGGCCGACGTTCAGTTTGTGCTTCTCGGCCATCGGCAAGTTGAACAGACCGCTGCCGAGGAAGAAGTTCGAGGTCGGGCAGAACGAGATCGCCGAGCCGGTTTCCGCCAGACGTGCACATTCGTCGTCGCACAGGTGCACGCCGTGGGCGAACACCGAGCGCTCGCCGAGCAGTTGGTAGTGATCGTAGACGTCCAGATAGCCCTTGCGCTCCGGGAACAGTTCCTTGACCCACTCGATTTCCTTGAGGTTCTCGCTGATGTGGGTCTGCATGTACAGATCCGGGTATTCGGTCAGCAGTTGGCCGGCGAGGGTCAGTTGCTCCGGGGTGCTGGTCGGCGCAAATCGCGGGGTGACCGCGTAGTGCAGGCGGCCCTTGCCGTGCCAGCGTTCGATCAGCGCCTTGCTCTCGACGTAGCTGGATTCGGCGGTGTCGGTCAGATAGTCCGGCGCGTTGCGGTCCATCATCACCTTGCCGGCGATCATCCGCAGGTCGAGCTTCTCGGCGGCTTCGAAGAAAGAGTTCACCGACTGCGGGTGCACGCTGCCGAATACCAGCGCGGTGGTGGTGCCGTTGCGCAGCAGCTCCTTGATGAAAATGTCTGCCACTTCATCGGCGTGGGCCTTGTCGCCGAACTGGCTTTCGCACGGGAAGGTGTAGGTGTTGAGCCAGTCCAGCAGTTGCTCGCCGTAGGCCCCGACCATGCCGGTTTGCGGCAGGTGGATGTGGGTGTCGATGAAGCCCGGGGTGATCAGCGCGTCCTGATAGTGGGTGATCTCGATATCCGCCGGCAGGGTCGGCAGCATTTCGCTGGCGTGGCCGAGGGCGCTGATCTTGCCGCCATCGACCACCAGCAGGCCGTCCTCTAAATATTCGTAGGAGGCTTCGATCCCGACTTCGGCGGGGTCGGCAATGCTGTGCAGGATGGCGGCGCGGTAGGCTTTGCGAGTCAGAGGCATGAGGGTTCTCTAATCAGTTTGAGGCTTTGAGTTTGGCGGCCTGACTGCGCCGCGAAACCGGCAGCAGTCTGGCAATCGGTTCGGCGCTGGCGCTGTGCTGGCCGAAATTGGCGTTATAGGTGGCGATGATTTCGCCGGCGATGGAGATGGCGATTTCCACAGGCAGTTTGCCTTTGACTTCGCCAATGCCCATCGGGCAGCGCATGCGTTGCACGACGCCGCTGTCGAAACCGCGATCCCGCAGGCGATGTTCGAACTTGGCCCGTTTGGTCTTCGAACCGATCAGGCCGAAGTAAGCGAAGTCGTTGCGCTTGAGGATCGCGGCAGTGAGTTCCAGGTCGAGTTGATGGTTGTGGGTCATGACGATGCAGTAGCTGCCGGCGGGCAGGTCGTCTATTTCATCCACAGGCTCTTCGGCGACGATTTTACGCACGCCGTGGGGGATCTGTTCGGGGAATTCCTCTTCCCGCGAATCGATCCAGCGCACTCGACACGGCAGGCTGGCGAGCAGCGGTACCAGCGCGCGGCCGACATGCCCGGCGCCGAACACCGCGATCTGCGCCTGCACCTGGCCCATCGGTTCGAACAGCAGTACGGTGGCGCCACCGCAGCACTGGCCAAGGCTGGCGCCGAGGCTGAAGCGCTCCAGATGGGTGTCCTGCTTGCCGCTGGCGAGCATCTCGCGGGCGATCTGCATGGCTTTGTATTCCAGATGCCCGCCACCGATGGTGTCGAAGGTCTGTTTCGCGCTGACGACCATCTTCGAGCCGGCGTTGCGCGGGGTCGAGCCGAGTTCTTCAATGATCGTCACCAGAACACAGGGTTCGCCCTGGTTCTGCAGGTCGGCGAGGGCGTCGATCCAGTTGTACATATGTCACCCCTACAACATCGTTGTCTGTTCAGGCCTCATCGCTGGCAAGCCAGCTCCCACAGGTTTGTGGTGTACCGCAAATCCTGAAATCACCACAGATCACTGTGGGAGCTGGCTTGCCAGCGATTAGCCGCGCCTCGGTCTAGAGCGGAGCCAACTCGGTTTCAGCTTCGACCGCTTTTACAGTCTTGAGCTGGCGCATCTGCTCACACCCCCACAACACCCGCTCCGGGGTCGCCGGCGCATCGATCTGCGGCTGATGCTTATAGTCACCGAGGCTCGCCACCGCGTCCTTGATCGCGCACCACGCGGCAATCCCGAGCATGAACGGCGGCTCACCCACAGCCTTGGAATGGAACACCGTGTCTTCCGGGTTCTTGCGGTTCTCCACCAGCTTCACCCGCAGGTCCAGCGGCATGTCCGCCACGGCCGGGATCTTGTAGCTGGCCGGGCCGTTGGTCATCAGCTTGCCCTTGTTGTTCCAGACCAGCTCCTCCATGGTCAGCCAGCCCATGCCCTGGACGAAACCACCCTCGACCTGACCGATGTCGATCGCCGGGTTCAACGAGGCACCGACGTCGTGGAGGATGTCGGTACGGAGCATCTTGTACTCGCCGGTCAGGGTGTCGACGATCACTTCGCAGCACGCCGCGCCGAAGGCGAAGTAGTAAAACGGCCGACCACGGGCCTGGCTGCGGTCATAGTAGATTTTCGGGGTCTTGTAGAAGCCGGTGCTCGACAGCGAGACCTGATTGAAATACGCCAGTTGAATCAGCGCCTCGAAGGTCATGATGTGGTCACGCACGCGCACATGGCCGTTGTGGAATTCCACGTCTTCTTCGCTGACCTTGTAGTGCCGCGCGGCGAATTCCACCAGACGCTGCTTGATGATCTCGGCGGCGTTCTGCGCGGCCTTACCGTTGAGGTCAGCGCCGCTGGAGGCCGCAGTCGGCGAGGTGTTCGGCACTTTGTCGGTGTTGGTCGCGGTGATCTGCACCCGATTCATTTCCACCTGGAACACTTCGGCCACCACCTGCGCGACTTTGGTGTTGAGACCCTGGCCCATTTCCGTGCCGCCGTGGTTCAGGTGGATGCTGCCGTCGGTGTAGACGTGGATCAGCGCGCCGGCCTGATTGAGGAAACTGGCGGTGAAGGAAATGCCGAACTTCACCGGGGTCAGCGCCAGGCCTTTTTTCAGGATCGGGCTGTTGGCGTTGTAGCGACGGATCGCTTCGCGGCGCTCGGCGTACTGGCTGCTTTCTTCCAGTTCGGCAGTCATCTCTTCGAGCATGTTGTGCTCGACGGTCTGGTAGTAGTGGGTGACGTTGCGCTCGGTCTTGCCGTAGTAGTTGGCCTTGCGCACCGCCAGCGGATCGAGGTTGAGGTGACGGGCAATCGCGTCCATCACTTCTTCGATGGCGACCATCCCTTGCGGGCCGCCGAAACCCCGGTAAGCGGTGTTCGACGCGGTGTTGGTCTTGCAGCGGTGACCGTTGATGGTCGCGTCACCGAGGTAGTACGAGTTGTCCGAGTGAAACATCGCCCGGTCGACAATTGACGCCGACAGGTCCGGCGAACAGCCGCAGTTGCCGGCCAGGTCCATGGCGATGCCGTGCAGACGTCCGCTGCTGTCGAAGCCGACGTCGTACTCGACATAGAACGGGTGGCGCTTGCCGGTCATCAGCATGTCTTCGACCCGTGGCAGGCGCATCTTGGTCGGCTGACCGGTGAGGTGCGCGATCACCGCGCACAGGCACGCCGGGCTGGCGGCCTGGGTTTCCTTGCCGCCGAAACCACCGCCCATGCGGCGCATGTCGACGACGATCTTGTTCATCGACACGTCGAGCACTTCGGCCACCAGCTTCTGCACTTCGGTGGGGTTCTGCGTCGAGCAGTAGACGATCATGCCGCCGTCTTCGGTGGGCATGACCGAGGAGATCTGGGTTTCCAGATAAAAGTGTTCCTGGCCGCCGATGTGCAGCGTGCCCTGAATGCGGTGTTCGGCGGTGGCCAATGCCGAGGCCGAATCGCCACGCTGATGGGTATGGCTGTCGAGCACGAAGTGGCGTTTGCGCAAGGCTTCGACCACGTCCAGCACCGGCTCGAGATCTTCGTATTCGATGATCGCCGCCATCGCCGCTTTGCGTGCGGTTTCCAGGTCTTTCGCGGCCACGGCCAGCACCGGTTGCCCGACGAACTGCACGTCATCGATGGCCAGCAGCGGATCGCCCGGCAGCAACGGGCCGATGTCTTTGAGGCCCGGCACGTCTTCGTGGGTGATCGCAATGCGCACGCCTTCGAAGGCGTAGCAGGGCTTGGTGTCGATGCTGATGATTTTCGCGTGGGCGCGGTCCGACAGCCGTGCGTAAACGTGCAGTTGATTGGGAAATTCCAGACGATCATCGATGTACTGCGCTTCACCGGACACATGCTTGGCGGCGCTGTCGTGCTTGACGCTGCGGCCGACACCGGTGGTCAGGTCCCTGGCGAACAGTTCCGCCAGTTCGGCTTGAGTCTTCTCTACGGCGTGATGGTTAGACATAAGCGGTCACCCGAGTCTCGATGTGCGGTGTTTGCAGTTCGATGAAGTATTTGCGCAGCAGGTTCTGCGCACTGAGCAGGCGATATTCCTTGCTGGCGCGGAAGTCCGAGAGCGGCGTGAAGTCTTCGGCCAGTGCGGCGCAGGCGCGTTCGACAACGGCGCTGTTGAACGGTTGGCCGAGCAGCACGGCTTCGCAGTGGGCGGCGCGTTTCGGAATCGCGGCCATGCCGCCGAACGCCATACGCGCGTCGGTGATCACGCCGTTTTCCACGCGCAGATTGAAGGTGGCGCAGACGGCGGAAATGTCATCGTCCAGACGCTTGGAGACCTTGTAGGCGCGGAAACGCTGCTCGGCCGTGGCGCGCGGGACGACGATTTTTTCGATGAACTCGCTTTCCTGACGCGCGGTGACCTTGTAGTCGATGAAGTAATCTTCCAGGTTCAGCGTGCGCCGGGTTTCGCCTTTGCACAGCACCACTTGCGCGCCGAGGGCGATCAGCAGCGGTGGCGAGTCACCGATCGGCGAGGCGTTGCCGATGTTGCCGCCGAGGGTGCCCTGGTTGCGGATCTGCAGCGAGGCGAAGCGGTGCAGCAGTTCGCCGAAGTCCGGGTACTCGGCAGTCAGCGCTTCGTAGCAGTCGGAGAGGGCGGTGGCGGCGCCGATTTCGATGCGGTCATCGAAGGTTTCGATGCGCTTCATTTCGGCGACGTTGCCGACGTAGATCATCACCGGCAGGGTGCGGTGGAACTGGGTGACTTCCAGCGCCAGATCGGTGCCGCCGGCCAGCAGCCGCGCTTGTGGGTAAGCGTCGTAGAGGTCGGCCAGATCGGCGACGGTCAGCGGCACCAGGCAACGCTTGTCGCCACTATTGAGTTCGCCGATATCGGTCGGGGCGATGGCTTTGAGGCGGGCGATGGTCTCCGCTTCGCGGGCATCGAACTGATCCGGTTGCTTGCCACAGCAGGATTGCTCGGCGGCGGCGAGGATCGGCCGATAGCCGGTGCAGCGGCAGAGGTTGCCGGCCAGCGCTTCGTGCGCCTTGGCCTGATCCGGTGCATCGCTGTTCTTTTGCAGGGCGAACAGCGACATGACGAAGCCGGGGGTGCAGAAGCCGCACTGCGAGCCGTGGCACTCGACCATGGCTTTCTGCACGCTGTGCAGTTCGCCCTGGTGCTTGAGGTCTTCGACGCTGATCAGTTGTTTGCCATGCAGCGACGACACAAAGGTCAGGCACGAGTTGAGGCTGCGATAGCGAATGTGTTCGCGGCCGGCGTCATCCGTTTGCAACTCGCCGACCACCACGGTGCAGGCGCCACAGTCGCCGCTGGCGCAGCCTTCTTTGGTGCCGGATTTGCCCACGTGTTCGCGCAGGTAATTGAGCACGGTCAGATTCGGGTCCAGGGCGTGCTCGCTACGGAGTTCCTGGTTAAGTAAAAACTGGATCACAGAAGGCCTCGCAGACTCATTATTGTTGTTAACCGACTTCAACCGAATTTAGCAGGTCTGACTTTTCGGTCAATGGTTTTCTGACTTAAAGGTCAGGAAAAGCGGTTTTGTCGATTAACTCGTGCTCTATTGAGTATTGACCCTGAGCGGATTCACTGCCTTTTTGCTTGAATCGTGCCAAAAAGCGCCGTGCGGGCACTCCGCCATGCACCTGCATTTGCGCTACACTGCGCCGCTTGTGCAGATCGAAGAGTTTGAAGGACAACCATGACGTTCAAGGCGCCGGACAGCCTCGCCGAGCAAATTGCTCACCACCTCGCCGAACGCATCATTCGCGGCGAAATGAAGCCGGGAGAGCGCATTCAGGAACAGAAGGTCACGCTGGCCCTCAATGTCAGCCGCGGATCGGTCCGCGAAGCCCTGCTGATCCTCGAACGCCGCCACCTGATCGCGATCCTGCCGCGGCGTGGCGCCCATGTCACCGAACTCACCGCACACAAGGTGCAGAGCCTGTGCACGCTGATGAGCGAGCTGTACATCCTGCTCGGCAATGCGGTCGCCAATGGCTGGCAGACCCAGGCCGACATGGCGCCGTTCGTGCAGATCCAGCAGCGCCTGACCGCCAGCTACGAGCGTCAGGACATCCGCACCTTCGTCGACGACAGCTTCGCCGTGATGCGCGCTGCGTACCCGTTTGCCAACAACCCGTACCTGCAAGAGACCGTCGAGAACCTGCAGCCGGCCATGAGCCGTGCGTATTTCCTCGCCCTCGAACAGCGCAAGGCCGAAATGAGCGAGTTCCTCGAACTGTTCGAACGCCTGCTGGCCGCTGTGCTCGCCCGTGATTTGCCGCAGATCCGCATCGTGCTGACGGCTTACGCCCAGCGCAGCTGCGATCTGGTGGTCTCCGCCCTGACGGTTGCCTGAGCGTGCGGCTGAAGTGCATCAAACTGGCGGGGTTCAAGTCCTTCGTCGACCCGACCACGGTGAACTTCCCCAGTAACATGGCGGCGGTCGTCGGGCCGAACGGTTGCGGCAAGTCGAACATCATCGACGCCGTACGCTGGGTGATGGGCGAAAGTTCGGCGAAGAACCTGCGCGGCGAGTCGATGACCGACGTCATCTTCAACGGCTCGACCAGCCGCAAACCGGTGAGCCAGGCGAGCATCGAACTGGTGTTCGACAACTCCGACGGCACCCTGGTCGGCGAGTACGCGGCTTACGCCGAGATCTCCATTCGCCGCAAAGTCACCCGCGACAGCCAGAACAGCTATTTCCTCAACGGCGCCAAGTGCCGTCGTCGCGACATTACCGACATCTTCCTCGGCACCGGCCTCGGCCCGCGCAGCTACTCGATCATCGAGCAGGGGATGATCTCCAAGCTGATCGAAGCCAAACCGGAAGACCTGCGCAACTTCATCGAAGAGGCGGCGGGGATCTCCAAGTACAAGGAGCGTCGGCGCGAGACCGAAAACCGCATCCGCCGCACCCACGAAAACCTGGCGCGTCTGACCGACCTGCGCGAAGAGCTTGAGCGTCAGCTCGAACGTTTGCACCGTCAGGCCGAGTCCGCGAAGAAGTATCAGGAATACAAATCCGAAGAGCGTCAGCTCAAGGCGCAACTGTCGGCCCTGCGCTGGCAGGATCTGAACGATCAAGTCGGCCAACGCGAATCGATCATCGGCAACCAGGAAGTCAGTTTCGAAGCGCTGGTCGCCGAGCAGCGCAATGCCGATGCGGCTATCGAGCGGCTGCGCGACGGGCACCATGAACTGTCCGAGCGCTTCAATCTGGTGCAGGGCCGCTTCTATTCGGTCGGCGGCGACATCGCCCGGGTCGAGCAGAGCATCCAGCACGGCCAGCAGCGCTTGCGCCAGTTGCAGGACGATCTGAAAGAAGCCGAGCGCGCGCGTCTGGAAACCGAATCGCACCTGGGCCACGACCGCACGCTGCTGCTGACCCTCGGCGAAGAGCTGGACATGCTCACCCCCGAGCAGGAAGTCACCAGCGCCGCTGCCGAAGAAGCCGCCGCTGCGCTGGAAGATTCCGAAAGCGTCATGCACGGCTGGCAGGAGCAGTGGGACACTTTCAACCTGACCGCTGCCGAACCACGGCGCCAGGCCGAAGTGCAGCAGTCGCGGATCCAGCAGCTGGAAACCAGCATGGAGCGTCTGGCCGATCGGCAAAAGCGTCTCGCCGAAGAGCGCGATCTGCTTTCCGCCGACCCGGAAGACGCGGCGATCATGGCGCTCAACGAGCAGCTCGCCGAATCCGAGGCGACCCTCGAAGATTTGCAGACCAGCGAAGAAGCGCAGGTCGAAAAACTTGAACAACTGCGTCAGGAATTGCAGCAGGCACTGACCGCGCAGCAGCAGGCGCAGGGCGATTTGCAGCGCCTGAACGGACGACTGGCGTCGCTGGAAGCCTTGCAACAAGCCGCGCTCGACCCGGGCACCGGCACCGCCGAATGGCTGAAGGAACACCACCTCGCCGAACGGCCGCGTCTGGCCGAAGGCTTGAAGGTCGAGGCCGGTTGGGAGCTGGCGGTGGAAACCGTGCTCGGCGCCGATCTGCAAGCGGTGCTGGTGGACGACTTCAACGGTTTCGATCTGTCCGGTTTCACCCAAGGCGATCTGCGCCTGCTCAGCCCCGCCAGCGATGGTGTGCGGGTAGCGGGCAGCCTGCTGGATAAAGTCGAGGCGCAGATCGATCTGTCGCCGTGGCTCGGCCAGGTCAAACCGGTCGACAGCCTTGAGCAGGCGTTGGCCCTGCGCGGCCAGTTGAGTGCCGGGCAGAGCCTGATCAGTCGCGACGGTTACTGGGTTGGCCGACACTTCCTGCGGGTGCGTCGCGCCAGTGAAGCCGAGAGCGGCATGCTCGCCCGTGGCCAGGAAATCGAGACGCTGCAGGCCGAACGCGAAGAGCGCGAAGCCACGGTCGAAGCCATGGAAACCCGTCTGCAAACCCTGCGGGCGCAACAGCGGCAGCAGGAAAACGGTCGTGAGCATTTGCGTCGTTTGCTGCAGGACGAAGCCCGTTCTCAGGGTGAATTGAAGGCTCAACTGTCCGCCGGTAAAGCCAAGGCTGAACAGCTGACGCTGCGCCGCACCCGCCTTGATGAAGAGTTGATCGAACTCGGCGAGCAACGCGAACTGGAACACGAGCAGATCGGCGAAGCGCGCATGCAATTGCAGGAAGCGCTCGACGCCATGGCGCTGGACACCGAGCAGCGCGAGTTGCTGCTGGCCCAGCGTGACAGCCTGCGCGAACGCCTTGATCGCGTGCGCCAGGAAGCCCGCCAGCACAAGGATCATGCCCATCAACTGGCGGTGCGTCTCGGCTCGTTGCGCGCGCAGCACGATTCCACGCGGCAGGCGTTGGAACGTCTGGAGATGCAGGCCGAGCGCCTGACCGAAAAGCGTGAGCAGTTGAGTCTGAATCTGGAGGAGGGCGAGGCACCGCTGGAAGAGCTGCGCCTGAAACTCGAAGAGCTGCTCGACAAACGCATGACCGTCGACGAAGAACTGAAGACTGCGCAGATTGCGCTGGAAGACGCCGACCGCGAACTGCGCGAGGCGGAAAAGCGCCGGACCCAGGCCGAGCAGCAATCGCAACTGATCCGTGGCCAGCTCGAACAGCAGCGCATGGAATGGCAAGCGCTGACCGTGCGGCGCAAGGCGTTGCAGGATCAATTGCTCGAAGACGGCTACGATCTCAATGGCGTGCTCGCGACCTTGACCCCCGAGGCCAGTGAACGCGCCGCCGAAGAAGAACTCGAACGGATCAATGCGCGGATTCAGCGCCTGGGTGCGATCAACCTCGCGGCCATCGACGAATACACGCAACAATCCGAGCGTAAACGTTATCTGGATGCGCAGGACGCCGATCTGGTCGAAGCATTGGAGACCCTGGAAAACGTCATTCGCAAGATCGACAAGGAAACCCGTAACCGCTTCAAAGATACCTTTGATCAGATCAATGGCGGTTTACAGGCGCTTTTCCCGAAAGTTTTCGGTGGTGGCAGCGCGTATTTGGAACTGACGGGCGAAGATCTACTCGATACAGGGGTGACGATCATGGCGCGGCCGCCAGGAAAGAAGAACAGCACCATCCATTTGCTCTCCGGCGGGGAAAAAGCCCTGACCGCGCTGGCACTGGTTTTTGCGATCTTCAAATTGAATCCGGCGCCGTTCTGCATGCTCGATGAAGTTGACGCGCCACTGGATGACGCTAACGTTGGACGCTACGCACGATTGGTTAAAGAGATGTCGCAGACCGTGCAGTTCATCTATATCACCCACAACAAGATCGCCATGGAAATGGCCGATCAACTGATGGGTGTGACGATGCACGAGCCGGGTTGTTCGCGACTGGTTGCAGTGGATGTCGAGGAGGCGATGGCGATGGTGGACGCCTGAGTCAGCGTGGTGTCGGAAGGGTATGAGTAGTCTGTAGGACTTTTTTACCGACTTCGACTTGCTGGCCAATCGACATATTCGCGCAAGCCAATGTGACAGACGGTGTAAAGTTGTCTTTGGTCGTGCTAGTTTAATGTCAATTTTTCGTATACGTGGGCAAAACGCCTGTCAGAACATAGAGTTGGCGCCACGTTTTAAAGCGGTTTGCACAATGTAAACCCCTTATTTTTCAGCATTTTTTATAGAGGCACGGGATTACATGGAAATCGGTCTGCGCGAGTGGCTGATCGTCATCGGCATCATTGTGATAGCCGGTATTCTTTTCGATGGCTGGCGCCGTATGCGCGGCGGCAAGGGAAAACTGAAATTCCGTCTTGACCGAAGTCTGTCCAACCTGCCGGACGAGGACACCAGTGCTGAGCTGTTGGGCCCGGCCCGCGTGCTGGACACACATAAAGAGCCGCAACTGGACGAACACGATCTGCCGTCGGTGAGCATGCCGGCCCGCGAAGCACGCGAGCCTCGCGAATCCGGTTCGAAACGTGGCAAGCGCGGCAGCAACGGTCCGGCCCAGGGCGACCTGAACCTCGACCTGGACCTGGACGGCGGCCCGAGCTTCAGCAGCCGTGATGACGACTTCGTCGACGACAGCAAGCCTGCGCCAGCGGTGGCCGACAAGGATCAGCCGCAAGCCGAAGAAGTCCTGGTGATCAGCGTGATCTGCCGCGATGCCGCCGGCTTCAAAGGCCCGGCCCTGCTGCAGAACATTCTGGAAAGCGGTCTGCGTTTTGGCGAGATGGATATTTTCCACCGCCACGAAAGCATGGCCGGCAACGGTGAAGTGCTGTTCTCCATGGCCAATGCGGTCAAGCCGGGCATCTTCGATCTGGACGACATCGACCATTTCAGCACCCCGGCGGTGAGCTTCTTCCTCGGCCTGCCAGGCCCGCGTCATCCGAAGCAGGCCTTCGACGTGATGGTGGCGGCAGCGCGCAAGCTGTCCCAAGAGCTGAACGGCGAGCTGAAAGACGACCAGCGCAGCGTGCTGACCGCGCAAACCATCGAGCACTACCGTCAGCGCATCGTCGAATTCGAACGCCGCGCCCTGACCCAGAAGCGTTGATTGAAAGGTTGCCTCGCGATAATGAGGCAATCGGCAAAATAGATTGAGCAGCCTCGGCTGCTCTTTTGCTTTATGAGAGAACACCCATGACCGCCGCCAAAAACCGCATTCTAGAGCTGCGCGCTGAACTCGATCAGCACAACTACCGTTACCACGTCCTCGACGAGCCGAGCATTCCGGACGCCGAGTACGACCGGTTGTTCCACGAGCTCAAGGCGCTGGAAGCGGCCAATCCGGAATTGATCACCAGCGACTCGCCGACCCAGCGTGTCGGCAGCGTGGCATTGACCGCGTTCACCCAGGTGCGTCACGAAGTGCCGATGCTCAGCCTCGGCAACGCCTTCGAAGAAACCGACATGCGCGAATTCGACCGCCGGGTGACCGAAGGTCTGGATCTGCCGGCCGGTGATCTGTTCGGTGGCGGCGCGGCGGTGGAATACAGCTGCGAGCCGAAACTCGATGGCCTGGCGGTCAGCCTGCTGTATCAGGACGGCGTGCTGGTGCGCGGCGCCACCCGTGGCGACGGCACCACCGGTGAAGACATCAGCGTCAACGTGCGCACCGTGCGCAACATCCCGTTGAAGCTGCATGGCACAGGCTGGCCGGCGACTCTGGAAGTGCGTGGGGAAGTGTTCATGTCCAAGGCCGGTTTCGAGCGCCTCAACGCCTCGCAACTGGAAGTCGGTGGCAAGACCTTCGCCAACCCGCGCAACGCCGCTGCCGGCAGCCTGCGTCAGCTGGATTCGAAGATCACCGCCAACCGCCCGCTGGAATTCTGCTGCTACGGCATCGGTCAGGTGTCCCACGATATTTCCGACACTCACATCGGTAACCTCAAGCAGTTGCAGAAGTGGGGCATGCCGATCAGCCACGAGCTGAAACTGGCCAAAGGCATCGGCGAGTGCCTGGATTACTACCGCGACATGGGTGAGCGACGTAACTCGCTGACTTATGAAATCGACGGCGTGGTGTTCAAGGTCAACAGCATCGCCGATCAGCGTGAGCTGGGCTTCCGTGCCCGCGAACCGCGCTGGGCGATCGCGCACAAATTCCCGGCCATGGAAGAGCTCACCGAACTGCTCGACGTGGAATTCCAGGTCGGTCGCACCGGCGCGGTCACTCCGGTGGCGCGACTGAAACCGGTCAAGGTCGCCGGCGTCACCGTCGCCAACGCGACCCTGCACAATATGGACGAAGTGGCGCGCCTGGGCCTGATGATCGGCGACACCGTGATCATCCGCCGTGCCGGTGATGTGATCCCGCAGGTGGTGCAAGTGGTCACCGAACGTCGCCCGGAGAATGCTCGTCCTGTAGCGATTCCAGAGAATTGTCCGGTCTGCGGCTCCCATGTCGAGCGCACGCAACTGGTCAAGCGCAGCAAAGGCAAGGAAACCATCAGTGAAGGTGCGGTGTACCGCTGCGTCGGCCGTCTGGCCTGCGGTGCGCAACTGAAGCAGGCGATCATTCATTTCGTCTCGCGCCGGGCGATGGACATCGAGGGCCTTGGCGACAAGAGCGTCGAGCAACTGGTCGATGAAGGTCTGGTCAGCTCGCCGGCCGATCTGTACGCGCTGAAGTTCGACGACATTGTCGATCTGGAAGGCTTTGCCGAGGTCTCCAGCAACAAGCTGCTGGCGGCCATCGAAGACAGCAAGCAACCGGGACTGTCGCGGTTCATTTATGCGCTGGGCATTCCCGATGTCGGTGAGGAAACGGCCAAGGTGTTGGCGCGCTCGCTCGGTTCGCTGGAACGCGTGCAGCAGGCGCTGCCGCAAGTGCTGACCTATCTGCCGGACATCGGCCTGGAAGTGGCCCACGAGATTCACAGCTTCTTCGAAGATGCACACAACCAGCAGGTGATCACCGAGTTGTTGGGGCATGGCCTGCAGATTCAGGATCAGGGTGAACTCGGCGCCGAATTTGCTGCCAGCACCACCCTCGGTGGTCTGCTCGACAAGCTGCACATTCCCTTTGTCGGCCCGGGCGGCGCGCAGAAACTGGCGGACAAATTCGGTTCGCTGGAAGCAGTGATGAATGCCGACTGGCTGGACATGCGTCAGGCGCTGCCGGAGAAGCAGGCCAATTCGGTGCGCGAGTTTTTTGCTGTGCCCGAGCATCGGCAGATCGCCGAGGCCGCCGAGAAACAGCTGCGGGATTTCGGCATGCACTGGCTGAGCGAGAAGAAAGTCGTTGAGGGCCTGCCGCTGTCCGGCGAAACCTGGGTGCTTACCGGCAAGGTCGAGTTGATGAGCCGCGATGTGGCCAAAGAACACCTGGAAAGCCTCGGCGCCAAGGTTGCTGGCTCGGTCTCGGCGAAAACGCATTGTGTGGTCGCAGGGCCCGGTGCCGGCTCGAAACTGACCAAGGCCAATGAGCTGGGGGTGAAGGTGATGGACGAAGAGGCGTTTATCGCGTTCCTCAAAACCCATGGCATCTCGGCCTGAGTCATTGGGTGAACCCAAACCTGTGGTGAGGGGATTTATCCCCGACCGGCTGCGCAGCAGTCGTAAAGCCTGAGCACACAGTTTGTCTGATTCAACTGAGTGGTAGGGTTCTGGGGCTGCTTCGCAACCCATCGGGGCGGTGCGACGTTTCGCTAAATCCCCTCACCACAAGGGTGGTATCGGCCAATAGCCGTGGAGTATTCGGAACGATGTCGGCTCGGCAATGATCTAGTCTTGGCAAGCCCCAGGGAGAGATCGCCATGTACCGCTTTTTCGAGCAGCTCAGTTCTCGCATTGTCGCGCCGTTCATGGGCGAATCTTCACGCAACAGCAAAATCTGGCCGTGCCGCTGCGGCCAGTCGCTGTTCTTTCGCAACAGTCAATGTCTGGCTTGCAGCGCCATGTTGGGCTATCAGCCTGAAGAAAGTCGCCTGACCTCGTTGCAGCCCGGGCCACAGGACGGCAGTTGGACACTCGATGCCGATCCCGACGCCGGACTGTTTCGTCGCTGCGCCAACCTCGACACGCCCGCCGCGTGCAACTGGCTGCTGCCGGATAACGGCCACGACAGCCTGTGCATCGCCTGCAGCCTCAACCGCACCATCCCCGACCTCTCAGTGCCGGAAAACCCCGAACGCTGGCGCAAAGTCGAAATCGCCAAGCGCCGGCTGGTGGCGCAACTGATCACCCTCGGCCTGCCGGTCATCCCGAAAACCGTGGATGAGGCCACCGGTCTGGCCTTCGACTTCATCGGCGTCGACCTCGAAGGCAACGCGCCAATGACCGGCCACGCCAACGGTCTGATCACCCTCGATATCAAAGAAGCCGACGACGCCCATCGCGAGCAGGTGCGGGCGGCAATGCATGAACCCTATCGCACGCTGCTCGGGCATTTCCGGCATGAGGTCGGGCATTATTATTGGGATCGTCTGATCGCCAATGGGCCGTGGCTTGAACCTTTCCGCAACCTGTTCGGCGACGAGCGCGCCAGTTACGCCGAAGCGCTCGACCGTCACTACCAGCAAGGCGCACCGCTGGACTGGCCGCAACACTACGTCAGCGCCTACGCGACCATGCACCCATGGGAAGATTGGGCCGAAACCTGGGCGCATTACCTGCACATGATGGATGCGGTGGATACCGCGCTGGGTTTCGGCATGAGCGCGCGGGAAATGGACTTCGACTACCAGCCGTTCCCGTCCAGCACGCTGTACGACCCGGAGCACCCCGGCGGCGCGGCGTTCCTGTCGTTCGTCAATGCGTGGATCGAACTGGCGGGCATGCTCAACGAGCTGTCACGCAGCATGGGGCAGCCGGATTTCTACCCTTTCGTGCTGCCGGCGGCGGCGATTGCCAAGTTGCACTTCATCCATCTGGTGATCCAGCAGGCGGGCGGCAAGGCGGACGAGGTGTTGCAGGCGCAATAGCAAGTGCTTGAAGCCCTTCATATTTTTAATCTGAAACCAACGGTTGTAACTTCGCTTCAGATAGGTACAATGGCGCGGCTCGCCGACAGGTGAGTGTCGTTATGGTGACCCCATCGGTCCCCCCGCAACGATTACCCGTGAACCTGGTCAGAGCCGGAAGGCAGCAGCCACAGCGGGAACATTGTGTGCCGGGGTGTGGCTGGTGGGGTTACCACCTTGACGAACGAAGAACGCTTCAACAGAACTGCATGGGTTTCGCCCACTGCGGTTTTTTTATGCCCGCGATTTGGGCTTTCACGCCAGCCCCTGTGGGAGCGAGCCTGCTCGCGAAGGCTGCCCCCCGATGCCTGTTCAGTCACCAAGGTTGAACAGTGGCATACTCCACCGTCTTGCTGCGCGCGTCGTTGACAAGTTCGCGCCCTGGCTACGAGGTTGTATGCACCCGGAACATCACGATTTATCCACCGCCGTGTACTTGCCCGTGACGGATGAGACCTGCGCCAGCCTGTTGCAGCCCGATGGCGCAAAAACCCTCGGCGAGTTGACGGATGCGCAGCTGGCCGCCGTGCTGGTCATCCAGAATCTGGCTCAGGCCACCGAAAAGGATCTCACCGCTGCAGCGGCGGAGAAGGTGCTGGCGCGCCTGATCGCCTGGGCGGTCGATGGCGGGGCAGGGCTGCTGTCCGAGGCGCAACGGCTGTTCGACCCGCGCCAGTTGTACTTCGGCCTGAACGCCATCAGGGGATTGAACCTGCGTTTGCTGTTGGCCGAAGAGGTGTCGGCGCAGGATTACCTGCTACCCGATGGCAAGTGGGATGACGAGTTCAAGACGCGCCACCACGCGATCAACAATCCGTTCAGCCAGCAGATGATCAGCCCCGCGCACCGCGAGCGCTGGCTCAGCGCCGCGCAGGACAAACTGGTCAGAACCTTCCGCGCCAACCTCGATGAAGACCTGCACGTGCAAGGCTATGCCGGGATCGGCAAGAGCCACCTGGTCGGTGCCTTGACCGAGTGCCTGGACCCCGGGAAAACCCTGTTGCTGGCACGCACCCCGGAAAAACTCGCGACCCTGTGCCAGCGCATGGGCGTTGTCAGTGAACGCAAGCCCGGCATCACCTTTGAGGCGTTCGCACGCGGGCTGATTTATGGGCGCAAGCCGCAGCCGGCAAGCGCCGCTGGCCGAGTCGCGAGCAAACAGAGTCTGGCGCAGGAGCTGAACATCCTCGGCTTTCGCGAGCATGACGCGCAACGCACCCTGAACGTCTGCCTGGAAACCCTCGAGCGCTATTGCCACTCCCGGGATTACAGCCTGTCGGCGCATCATCTGCCGTATTTCAAACTGTCCTTGTCCGGTCTTGAGTCCAAAGTGCTGCTGGAGTATTCGAGCCGCGTCTGGACTTACCTTGAGGCCAACCCGGCGTGGGGCCGGCAGAGCGGCTTCGAAGCCTTGTTGCTGATCAAGCGGGCAAGTCTGGCGGGCTGCGTGGTGCCGCCGCGTTATACCCACGTGCTGATCGACGAGAGCCAGGACATTCCCGCTTCGCTGCTGCAGATAATCGAGCGTGGCCGCCAGGTGCTGATCACGCTGGGCGATGAGTACCAGCACGCCGAGCGCGATCTGGTGAAGAGAAAGCGTGAGGTGCGCCAGAGCGATATCACCTACTCGGTACGCTCGGGTCGTAACGTCGAGCGTCTGGTCAATCCGCTGATTTCCCGGCACTCGGAAAAGAGCAAGGTGCCCTTCGAAGGCGCGCGTGAGGCGGACGTCGGCATCGAGTTTTATCCGCAGGGCTTTGTCCCGCCGGAAGGTTGCGTGGTGCTGACGGCGTCCCCTTGGGACACCATGAAGTGGGCCATGCAACTGCACGATGCCAATTGCCTGTTCAGCTTTGCCGACATGAAAGCCCAGCGCGACCTCGAGCACTTCATGATCACCGCCATCGAACTGTTCAGGGTCGACTTCTACAGTGCCGAACACAGCGAGAAGGGCCCGCATCGCTATTTCAGCGATCTGCCCAAGTGGCAGCAGGTGCGCGATGCCAACCAGTTCGACGAGGCGTTTCTGTGGGTCGAGGCCGAGCTGGAGAAGGGCTTCAAGGTCGCTGACCTGACCCGGCTCAACCGGATGATCGGCGGCCCCGGCAAAAGCTGCCTGCTGATGCTGGCGCAAGAGGCGGGCGGCATGGAGTTCGACCGCGTTCTGCTGACGCCCGAGCTGCTGACCAACGTGCAGTTCAAGGACGCCTACGCGTTCGATCAGCGGATCTGCGCCGTATACATCGCCATCTCCCGCGCCCGGCAGCAGCTTTATCTGCCGTACGACGTGGTCGAGTGGATCGAGTTTCACGACTACCAGAAATTCCGTGAGTCGCACGGCTACTGAATAATTCTCTGTCGGAAATGTCCCCCTGTGGGAGCGGGCTTGCTCGCGAAGGCGGTGTGCCAGTTAACGAATCAGATGACTGACACACCGCCTTCGCGAGCAAGCCCGCTCCCACAATGGGTTATGGGGTGGCTTCAGCGGACCCGGTATACAACCGGATGATGTCATCAATCTCCCCCGACATTTTCATCCGCAACAACGTGCGCAAGATCCGCTGCACCGGCACCTGAGGGTCATTCCTCACGTAGCAGCCCACATGCTGCTCCTGCAGCACCGCGACGCCGTGCAGTTGCTGCCCGGGCAGCAGGCGCTGATTGAACCAGTCCAGTGTCCATTGATTGCTCACCGCATAGCGGTAGCGGCCGGCCAGGAGTTTTTCCAGCACTTGTTCCTGATTACGCGCGTCCTCGCGTTGCAGGCGATCGGCGTCGAACAGCGGTTGCAGGGTCGGATAGGTATAGCCGAGCACGGTGCCGATCGATTGGCGGGGCAGGTCGGCAGGGTCGACGCGGGGCGGCTGAGCGTCGCGGCTGATCAGCAAATCGCGCTGGAACAGCAGCGGAAGGCTCCAGATATAGTCCCCGGACTGATTCGGCAGCCACGATTGTGCGGCATAGCAGCGCACGTCGACTTCGCCGTGCTCCATGGCGTTCTGCACCCGGGCGCGCGGCAGGACGTGGAATTCGGCCGGCACGCCGACCTGCGTCGCAAGGCTGAGCATGATGTCGTGGAGGATGCCCTGGGTCGGGCGGCCATGGTCGATCTGCACCATCGGCATCGCCCAGCTGTCGGCCACGACGAAGCGCAGCGGCGGTTCGGCCGCGCTCACGCTCAGACTGATCCCCAACAAAGCTCCCAAGGCCCAACGCATACATGCTCCGATGAGTCCCGATCACGAGCGAAATTTCCCCGCCAACAGCAGCTTAGCCAGATTAGACGAGCACACCGGATGCAATTTTGCCCTTGCTCCGCTAGCATTAGCCGCTTCAGCTTCCTTCGTTGCGACGGTTTTCGATGAGTTATCAGGTTCTTGCACGTAAATGGCGTCCGCGCTCGTTCCGCGAAATGGTCGGCCAGACCCATGTGCTCAAGGCTCTGATCAATGCCTTGGACAGCCAGCGGCTGCACCACGCGTACCTGTTCACCGGTACCCGCGGGGTCGGTAAGACCACCATTGCGCGGATCATTGCCAAATGCCTGAACTGTGAGACAGGTATCACTTCCAGCCCTTGCGGCGAGTGTTCGGTGTGCCGCGAGATCGACGAAGGCCGCTTCGTCGACCTGATCGAGATCGACGCCGCGAGCCGGACCAAGGTCGAAGACACCCGCGAGCTGCTCGACAACGTGCAGTACGCGCCGAGCCGCGGGCGCTTCAAGGTCTACCTGATCGACGAAGTGCACATGCTCTCCAGCCATTCCTTCAATGCGCTGCTGAAAACCCTCGAAGAGCCGCCGCCGTACGTCAAGTTCATCCTGGCGACCACCGACCCGCAGAAACTTCCGGCAACGATTTTGTCGCGTTGCCTGCAGTTCTCGCTGAAGAACATGACGCCCGAGCGTGTGGTCGAGCATCTGACCCACGTGCTCGGCGCCGAAAACGTACCGTTCGAAGACGACGCGCTGTGGTTGCTGGGCCGCGCCGCTGACGGCTCGATGCGTGACGCCATGAGCCTGACCGACCAGGCCATCGCCTTCGGTGAAGGCAAGGTATTGGCCGCTGATGTGCGAGCGATGCTCGGCACGCTGGATCACGGCCAGGTCTTCGACGTGCTGCACGCGCTGATCGAGGGTGACGCCAAGGCGTTGCTCGAAGCCGTGCGCCACCTGGCCGAGCAAGGCCCGGACTGGAACGGCGTGCTCTCGGAAATTCTCAACGTGCTGCACCGCGTCGCCATCGCCCAGGCCTTGCCGGAAGGTGTAGATAACGGCCATGGCGACCGTGATCGGGTGTTGGCGCTGGCGCAGGCGCTGCCGGCCGAAGACGTGCAGTTCTATTACCAGATGGGCCTGATCGGTCGCCGCGATTTGCCGCTGGCGCCAGATCCCCGTGGTGGTTTCGAAATGGTCCTGCTGCGGATGTTGGCCTTCCGGCCAGCGGACACGGCGGACGCCCCGAGGCAACCGCTAAAGCCAGTGGGGATCAGCCAGGCCACAGTTGATTCCGCAAATTCAGTGGCTGCCGCGCCCAAGCCTGCGCCGGTAGTCGCTGCGGCTGTTGCGCCTGCACCGGTTGTTGTTCCAGCACCAACGCCGGCTCCAGAGCCAGCGCCTGTGGTGGCCCATGCGCCAGAACCGGAACCAGAGCCAGTCGCCGCCGAAGCGGTGGTCGACCTGCCGTGGAACGACCCGGTCGAACCCGAGCCAGAACCTGAGCCGGTGCAGCAACCAGCCGTCGAGCCGGTACTGGAAACCGCCAGCGAGCAGCCCGAGTTGCCGCCGATGCCGCTGCCGACCCCGGACAGCGTGGTGCCGGATGCACCGGAGTGGGCCGCTGCGCCGATTCCCGAGCCGTCGGTCGCCGACGTCGATGCCGCCACACCGGGCATGGATCTCGACGATGAGCCGCCGCTGGACGAAGACTACATCGAGCCGGACATGGATTCGGCCTACAGCTACCTCGACGATCTGGCCAGCGAACACACCGCCGAGCCAGCCCCGGAACCCGAGCCGGAGCCTGCCGCCGCGCCGGCCACCGGTCTGGCGTTGCAATGGCTGGAGCTGTTCCCGCAATTGCCGATCTCCGGCATGACCGGCAGCATCGCCGCCAACTGCACGCTGATCGCGGTCGATGGCGACCATTGGCTGATGCACCTGGACCCGGCGCACAGCGCGCTGTTCAACGCCACGCAACAGCGGCGCCTGAACGATGCGTTGAACCAGTTCCACGGTCGCACGCTGACCCTGACCATCGAACTGATCAAGCCCGAGCAGGAAACCCCGGCGCAGGCCGCGTCCCGTCGCCGGGCCAACCGTCAGCGCGAGGCGGAGGAATCGATCCACGGTGATCCGTTCATCCAGCAGATGGTCCAGCAGTTCGGTGCGGTCGTGCGACACGATACTATTGAACCTGTCGACGCCTTGGTCGCCCAAGGCTAATAACTGAGGGCGTTCGGCGTTAAGTGCCGGGCGCTGTTTTGATCCAAGTACTTTTGAGGTGATTCCCATGATGAAAGGTGGCATGGCCGGCCTGATGAAGCAGGCACAGCAGATGCAGGAAAAAATGGCCAAGATGCAGGAAGAACTGGCCAACGCCGAAGTCACCGGCAAGGCCGGTGGCGATATGGTCACCGTGGTAATGACCGGTCGTCACGACGTGAAAAGTGTCAGCATCGACCCAAGCCTGGTTGAAGGCCTGAGCGAAGACGACAAGGAAATGCTCGAAGCCGTGGTCGCCGCCGCCGTCAACGACGCCGTGCGCAAGATCGAAGCCAACAGCCAGGAAAAAATGGGCAGCATGACCGCCGGCATGAACCTGCCAGCAGGTATGAAACTGCCATTCTGATTCGCCATCGCGAGTTGGATGAGCTACACAAAATGCTAGGCATCGTGCCTGGCATTTTTGTTTCTGCCTCCTGGAGGTGCGGTGTCTTTGATGCCGCCTTCGCGAGCAGGCTCGCTCCCACATTTGGAATGCATTTCCCTGTGGGAGCGAGCCTGCTCGCGAATGAACTCACCTCGGTACAACTGAATAAACATCGAACGCCCCAATGCCACAAAGGTCTGCTCCCTATACCCCCGAATTCCCCATTCACAGGAGACGCTGACATGTCCGACCCTCTGACCCTCAACCAACGGTTCGTCCTCGCTTCACGTCCGGTGGGCGCGCCGACTCCGGAAAACTTCCGTCTGGAGCGCGAAGCGTTGCCGGATCTCGAAGACGGCCAGGTGCTGCTGAAAACCCTGTACCTGTCGCTGGACCCGTACATGCGCGGGCGCATGAGCGATGCACCGTCCTACGCCGCGCCGGTACAAATCGGCGAAGTGATGACCGGTGGCGCTGTCAGCCGTGTCGAGAATTCCCGTCATCCGAAATTCCACCAGGGCGATCTGGTGGTCGGCCTCACTGGCTGGCAGAGCCACAGCATCAGTGACGGTCGTAACATCATGCCGATTCCGTCCGGTCTGCCGAGCCCGTCGATGGCGCTCGGTGTACTGGGCATGCCGGGGATGACCGCGTACATGGGGCTGATCGACATCGGTCAGCCGAAAGAAGGCGAGACCCTGGTGGTGGCTGCAGCTTCGGGTGCGGTCGGTTCGGTGGTCGGTCAGGTGGCGAAGATCAAGGGCCTGCGCGCCGTGGGTGTGGCCGGTGGCGCCGACAAATGCAAATACGTGGTCGAGGAACTGGGGTTTGATGCCTGCATCGATCACAAGGCGCCGGACTTTGCCGAACAACTGGCCAAGGCTTGCCCGAATGGCATCGACATCTATTACGAGAACGTCGGCGGGCATGTGTTCGATGCGGTGGTGCCGCTGCTCAATCCCAAGGCGCGCATTCCACTGTGCGGGCTGATTGCCGGTTACAACGCCACTGAGGTGCCGCAAGGCCCGGATCGTCTGCCGATGCTGCAGCGTACGTTGCTGACCAAGCGTGTGCGGATTCAGGGCTTCATCGTGTTTGATGACTACGGCGACCGTCAGCCGGAATTCATCAGCCACATGGTGCCGTGGGTGCGCGACGGCAAGGTCAAATTCCGCGAAGACGTGGTGGAAGGTCTGGAGCAGGCACCCGAGGCGTTCATCGGGCTGCTGGAGGGGCGCAACTTCGGCAAACTGGTGGTGAAGGTTGCCCAGGACTGAGCATTTGACGCTGGCCAGAGGCGCGGGTATAAACCGCGTCTCGTTGTTTTGTCGGACTTTTTACCCATGAGCTTCAGCCCTTTGATTCGCCAACTGATCGACGCCCTGCGCACTTTGCCGGGTGTGGGTCAGAAAACCGCCCAGCGCATGGCGTTGCAGTTGCTCGAGCGTGATCGCAGCGGCGGCACGCGCCTGGCCCAGGCCTTGAGCCAGGCCATGGAAGGGGTGGGTCACTGCCGTCAGTGCCGCACGCTGACCGAAGACGATCTGTGCCCGCAATGCGCCGACACGCGCCGCGACGACACGCTGCTGTGCGTGGTGGAAGGGCCGATGGACGTGTATGCGGTGGAGCAAACGGGTTTCCGTGGGCGCTACTTCGTGCTCAAGGGCCACCTGTCGCCGCTCGACGGCCTGGGGCCGGAGGCCATCGGTATTCCGCAGTTGATGGCGCGTATTGAAGAGGCGGGCAGCTTTACTGAAGTCATCCTCGCCACCAACCCGACGGTGGAAGGTGAGGCGACCGCGCATTACATCGCCCAACTGCTCAGCAACAAGGGCCTGATCGCTTCGCGGATTGCCCATGGCGTGCCGCTGGGTGGGGAGCTGGAGTTGGTGGATGGCGGAACGCTGGCGCATTCGTTCGCCGGGCGTAAACCGATTTCCCTCTGAGTTCAGCGGTGCTTTGACTGGCGCCTTCGCGAGCAAGCCCGCTCCCACATTGGAATGCATTCTCCTGTGGGAGCGGGCTTGCTCGCGAATGGCGCACCTCGGTCTGACTGATACACACAAACATATTGAAAACCAAGCAAGCGCTCGGTTAACGTCGGCCAACCCTTCGATGGAGTTCGCCGATGCCTGCCTTCCAGGAATACTTCGACCCCAGCCACCAAATGGTTCGCGACAGCGTCAGACGTTTCGTCGAGCGCGAGGTCCTGCCGGACATCGATGCGTGGGAAGAAGCCGAAAGCTTTCCCCGTGAGCTGTACCAGAAGGCCGGGGCGGCGGGGATTCTCGGCATCGGTTATCCCGAAGCGCTGGGTGGCAGCCACGAAGGTGATGTGTTCGCCAAGGTTGCCGCCAGCGAAGAACTGATGCGCTGCGGCTCCGGTGGTCTGGTCGCGGGCCTCGGTTCGCTGGATATCGGCCTGCCACCGATCGTCAAATGGGCCCGGCCCGAGGTGCGCGACCGTGTCGTGCCGCCAGTGCTCAGCGGCGAGAAAATCAGCGCACTGGCAATTACCGAACCCGGCGGCGGTTCCGACGTCGCCAACCTTCAGACCCGCGCCGTGCGTGACGGCGAATTCTACCGGGTCAGCGGCAGCAAAACCTTTATCACCAGCGGCGTGCGTGCCGATTTCTACACCGTCGCGGTGCGCACCGGAGCGCCGGGTTTCGGCGGCATCAGTCTGTTGCTGATCGAGAAGGGCACCCCAGGCTTCACGGTAGGCCGCCAGCTAAAGAAAATGGGCTGGTGGGCCTCGGACACCGCTGAGCTGTTCTTCGACGATTGCAGGGTGCCCGTGGGCAATCTGATCGGCGCCGAGAACATGGGCTTCGCCTGCATCATGGGCAATTTCCAGAGTGAACGGCTGGCGCTGGCACTGATGGCCAACATGACCTCGCAGCTCGCGCTCGAAGAGGCGCTGAAGTGGGCGCGCGAGCGTGAGGCGTTCGGCAAACCCATCGGCAAGTTCCAGGTGATCAAGCATCGGCTGGCCGAAATGGCCACGGCGCTGGAAGTATCGCGTGAGTTCACCTACCGCCAGGCGGCGAAAATGGCGGCGGGGCAGAGCGTGATCAAGGAGATTTCCATGGCCAAGAACGTTGCCACGGACACCTCGGACCGGATCACCAGCGAGGCGGTGCAGATTCTTGGTGGCCTGGGTTTCATGCGCGAAAGTCTTGTGGAGCGGCTGTATCGGGATAACCGCATTCTGTCGATTGGCGGCGGGACGCGGGAGGTGATGAACGAGATCATCAGCAAGCAGATGGGACTTTAGGTTTGCGGTGAGGCTGCCGGCCCCTTCGCGAGCAAGCCCGCTCCCACAGGAGAATGCATTCCAAATGTGGGAGCGAGCCTGCTCGCGAAAGCGGTCTGACAGGCGCTACTTACTTATCAGTCAGGGCAAACTGCGTCAGGCAGAAGGTAGGGATGCCCATATCTTCCAGACGCTGCGACCCCCCCAGCTCCGGCAGATCAATGATTGCCGCTGCCTCATGCACCCGCGCGCCCATGCGGCGTATCAGGTTGGCCGCAGCGATCAGCGTGCCGCCGGTGGCGATCAGGTCATCGAACATCACCACCGAATCACCTTCACACAGGCTGTCGGCGTGGACTTCGAGGAACGCTTCGCCGTACTCGGTTGCGTAACCTTCGGCCAACACGTCCGCCGGCAGTTTGCCTTGCTTGCGGAACAGCACCAGCGGCTTGTTCAACTGGTAGGCCAGCACCGAACCGATCAGGAAACCGCGCGCATCCATCGCGCCGATGTGGGTGAAATCGGCTTCCACATAACGGTGGGCGAAGCTGTCCATCACCAGGCGCAGGGCCTTGGGCGACTGAAACAGCGGGGTAATGTCGCGAAAGATCACGCCCGGTTTCGGGAAGCCGATCACGGGGCGGATCAGGGATTTGATGTCGAAGGAGTCGAAGACCATCGTCGAGGTGTCCTGGCAGGGCTGCAAACGGCGCAGTATACCCGCGGCTGAAACGCTTCGCTCAACCGCGGATCGAGATCAGCCTTCGAGGGAGCCGCCGGCCAGGGCGCAGAGCTGGATCGGGTCGAGGATGTGGATCTCTTTGCCCTCGGCGGCGATCAGCTCGTTTTGCTGGAAGCGGGTGAACACCCGCGACACGGTTTCCACCGCCAGGCCCAGATAATTGCCGATTTCATTGCGCGACATGCTCAGACGGAACTGGTTGGCCGAGAACCCGCGAGCACGGAAGCGGGCCGACAGGTTGACCAGGAACGTGGCGATGCGCTCGTCGGCGGTTTTCTTCGACAGCAACAGCATCATTTGCTGGTCATCACGGATCTCGCGGCTCATCACCCGCATCAACTGACGGCGCAGCTGCGGCAGTTGCAGGGCCAGTTCATCAAGGCGTTCGAACGGAATTTCGCAGACCGAGGTGGTCTCCAGGGCCTGGGCCGACACCGGGTGTTTCTCGGTGTCCATGCCGGACAGGCCGACCAGTTCGCTCGGCAGGTGGAAACCGGTGAGCTGTTCTTCGCCGCTGTCGCTCAGGCTGAAGGTTTTCAGGGCGCCGGAGCGTACTGCATAAACGGAATCGAAGGTGTCGCCCTGACGGAACAGGAACTCACCCTTTTTCAACGGGCGGCCACGTTTAACGATTTCGTCCAGCGCATCCATGTCTTCCAGATTCAGAGAAAGTGGCAGGCAGAGAGGAGCCAGGCTGCAATCCTTGCAATGGGCCTGGTTGTGAGCGCGCAGTTTGACTGGCTCGGACATTTCTTAAATCCTTGTGGGAAAACACACATAAGCCGTAAGGGTAACCCACGGGAGGACATTCAGGCCAGTCTGCGGCGAGTTTGTCCCACGGGCGTAAAGCCGCAGGGCAAGTGGCCGATAAACAGGTATCAACACGCATGCAAGGAACCGCTCGATGGCCGCCATTGACACGCTGAACCCCGGTAACAGCGGCGTTGCGTCTGTGCCGAGCATCGCCAGGACAGACACCGACAGCGAGCAGAATGCCGCCTCTGCGCCGTTGGCAACCCCGACCTTGGTCGAGGGCGTCAAAGTGTCGCTGTCCGGCGCCTCCATCGAAAAATCCTTCAGCGTCGGTGGTGAGAACAGCGACATCGAAGACAGCGGCTTGCCCGAGAACGTCCAGCAGTTGCTGAAGATGATCCGTAAACTGCAAAAAGAGATCGCCGAGAAGAAAGCCCGGATGGCGGCCGTCATGTCCGACAGAACACTGACCAACGAAGCCAAGGTCAATATGCTCGCCGCGCTGCGCGGTGCCATCGCCGCCCTGAATACCGGGCTGATCAGCGCCAATCTGGCCCTGTCCAAAGTCATGGATCAGTCCGGCCTCACCTCCGAGCAGAACCTCAAACTCGGCTCACTGCTGACGAAAAACTAGATCACCCGCGAGAAGCGCTGGCGGTTCTGCTGTTCCAGATATGCGTCGAACACCATGCACACCGAACGCACCAGTAGACGCCCGGCCGGCAACACTTCGATGCGCTCGCGTTCCAGATTGATCAGCCCATCGTTGGCCATGCCTTGCAGTTGCGGCCACAGCGCGCCGAAGTAACCCTGAAAATCGATGTTGAACGCTTGCTCGATTTCGGCGAATTCCAGGCTGAAATTGCAGATCAGTTGCTGGATCACCGCGCGGCGCAGGCGATCGTCGGCATTGCACACCAGGCCACGGCTGGTCGCCAGTTGCGCGGCGGCGAGGGTGTTCTGGTACTGGTTCAGATCGCTATTGTTCTGGCAGTAGAGATCGCCGATCTGGCTGATCGCCGACACCCCCAGACCAATCAGGTCGCAATGGCCGTGGGTGGTGTAGCCCTGGAAATTGCGTTGCAGGGTCTGTTCCTCCTGGGCAATCGCCAGCTCATCGTCGGGCAAGGCGAAGTGATCCATGCCGATGTAGCGGTAGCCGGCGGCGGTCAGTTGTTCGATGGTGCGCTGGAGCATCTCGAGTTTTTGCGCAGGGCTTGGCAGCTCATGGCTGTTGATCCGCCGCTGCGGCATGAAGCGCTCCGGCAGGTGTGCATAGTTGAACACCGAAAGCCGGTCCGGTTGCAGGCTGATGACTTCCTCGACGGTGCGCGCAAAGTTCTCCGGTGTCTGTTTGGGCAGGCCGTAGATCAGGTCGATGTTGATCGAGCGAAATTGCAGGGTGCGCGCGGCGTCGATCACCGCGCGGGTTTCTTCCAGGCTTTGCAGGCGATTGACCGCCCGTTGTACCGCTGGATCCAGATCTTGCAGGCCGATGCTGACCCGGTTGAAGCCGAGTTCGCGCAACAGACCCATGGTCGACCAGTCGGCCTCGCGCGGGTCGATCTCGATGCCGTAGTCGCCGGAATCGTCATCCAGCAGATTGAAGTGTTTGCGCAGGTGCGCCATCAACTGCCGCAGTTCGTCATGGCTGAGAAAAGTCGGGGTGCCGCCGCCGAAGTGCAGTTGCTCGACTTTCTGCGCCGGTTCCAAGTGGCAGGCGATCAACTGGATTTCCTGCTCCAGCCGTTGTAGATACGGCTGCGCTCGCCCGCGATCCTTGGTGATGACCTTGTTGCAGGCGCAGTAGTAGCAAATGTTCGCGCAGAACGGCACGTGCACGTACAGCGACAAGGGGCGCAACGCCTTGCGGCTGTCGCGCATGGCATGGAACAGGTCGAAGGTGCCGACCTGGCTGTTGAATTGCACGGCGGTCGGATACGAGGTGTAGCGCGGCCCCGCCAGGTCGTAGCGGCGGATCAGATCAGTGTCCCAACGAATGGCGTCGAGCATGCGGGCATTCCCCCGGATAGGCTGGCAGTGTGGCGAGTCTAGGGGAGGGCGCGGCGGGGCATCTTGATTTGTATCAACGGGGAGGATTCGTATAAGTCACGCGGCCCCATCGCGAGCAGGCTCGCTCCCACAGGAGATTTGTGGCGTACACAAAACCTGTGGGAGCGAGCCTGCTGGCGAAGGCCGCGCCGCCGGTCAGTGGCCCATCAGCCAGTGCTGGTGCGGCCCCGGCAGGGTCCAGATGCCGAACAGGATCACCAGCAGACCGCCGGCCATGCGCACGCTGCGTTTGCGCAGCAGCGCCGTGACCCGCTCGGCGGCGAGGCCGGTGGCCAGCAACACCGGCCAGGTACCGAGCCCGAAGGCGAGCATCAGCAACGCGCTGTCGAGTGCATTGCCCTGGCTGGCCGACCACAGCAATGTGCTGTAAACCAGCCCGCACGGCAGCCAGCCCCAAAGCGCGCCGAGCAATAAAGCGCGGGGCAGGCTCGACACCGGCAACAGCCGATTGGCGACAGGTTGAATGTAGCGCCACAGACCACGACCCAGGCTTTCGATGCGGGTCAGGCCGCTCCACCAGCCGGCCAGATACAGGCCCATGGCGATCAGCAGCAACCCGGCGAGAATTCGCATGACCATCGCCGCCGGGCTGTTCGCCACCGCCCAACCGGCAAGGCCGATCAGCAAACCGGCGGTCGCGTAACTGAGGATCCGTCCGAGGTTGTACGCCAGCAGCAGACGAAAGCGTCGGCTGCGCTGTTCCTTGGGGATCGCCAGGGTCAGCGCGCCCATCAGGCCGCCGCACATGCCCAGGCAATGCCCGCCACCGAGCAGGCCGAGGATCAGCGCGGAAACCAGCAGCGGCGCCAGCTCAAGCATGGGGTGGCGCCTTGTCCTGCGGTTTGTCGGCTTTAGCTTCGTCCACGGCGGCGGTGTGGTTCGGGTCCTGATCATCGAACAGGATGCTGTGGGCCGGGCCGTCGAGGTCGTCGTACTGCCCGCTGTCCACCGCCCAGAAGAAGATGTACACGGCGATGGCCACGATCAGCAGGGCGGCCGGGATCATCACGTAAAGAGCTGGCATCGGTACTCCAGGCCCGAGCGGCTCAGGCCGGCAACGGACGGGTTTCTGAACGGGTGCCGGCGACCGGCGCGCTCGGCAGGCGAGTCAGGCGCAGGGCGTTGAGCACCACGGTCAACGAACTGATCGACATGCCGACCGCAGCCCACACCGGGGTGATCCAGCCGAGGGCGGCGAACGGCAACATGAGGCCATTGTACAGCGCCGCCCACAGCAGGTTCTCGATGATTACCCGACGGGTTCTGCGCGCTAAGGTAAAGGCTTGCACCAGCGCGTCGAGGCGGTTGGACAGCAGCACCGCGTCGGCGCTGGTTTTCGCCAGATCGGTGGCCGAACCCATGGCCACGCTGATGTCGGCAGCAGCCAGCACCGGCACGTCGTTCACCCCATCGCCGAGCATCAACACCTTGCGTCCTTCTTGATGAAGCTGTTGCAGCACCTGCAATTTGTCGTCCGGACGCAGACCGCCACGGGCCTCGTCGATACCCAGTTCGGCGGCGACGCTGGCGACCATCGGCGAGCTGTCGCCGGACAACAGCAGCGTGCGCCAGCCACGGGCCTTGCAGGCGGCGAGCAGGGCGGGCGCATCGTCGCGCAGGCGGTCGTCGAGAACGAACCACGCCAGCGCTGCCGAGTCATCGCCGAGCAGCAGCCACTGACCCGGTTCATCCGGCATCGCCGGCAGCGGCGAACCGCTGAGGGCGCAGACAAATTCTGCCTGACCGATGCGCAAACGCTGTGTGCCAACCAGCCCTTCGAGGCCAAGTCCCGGCGTGCTGTGCACTTCTTCAGCCGCCAGTGGCGCACGACCGAAGGCGCGGGCAATCGGGTGTTCCGAACGATTTTCCAACGCGGCGGCAAGGCTCAGGCACTGGTCGCTGTTCAACGTGCCCAGTGGACGGATCGAACGCAAAACCAGCCGCCCCTCGGTGAGGGTGCCGGTCTTGTCGAAGATCACCGTGTCGATCTGGTTCAGGCCTTCCAGCACATGGCCGCGCGTCAGCAACAGGCCGAGTTTGTGCAGGGTGCCGGTGGCGGCGGTCAACGCCGTCGGGGTTGCCAGCGACAGCGCGCAAGGGCAGGTCGCGACCAGCATCGCCAGCACGATCCAGAACGCCCGCGACGAGTCCAGCTGCCACCACAACAGGCCGATCGCTGCGGCCGCAATCAGCGACAACAGCAGGAACCACTGCGCAGCGCGGTCGGCGATTTCCGCCAATCGCGGTTTCTCGGCCTGGGCGCGATCAAGCAGACGGACAATGGCCGACAGGCGCGTGTCCTGACCCAGCGCCAGAACCTCGACGGTGAGCGCGCCTTCGACATTCAGCGTGCCAGCGGTGACCGCATCGCCCAGCGTGCGCGGTTGCGGCAGGTATTCACCGGTCAGCAGCGATTCGTCGATGCTCGACTGGCCGTCGAGGATCTTGCCATCCGCCGGCAGGATCGAACCCGGTTGCACCAGCACCCGGTCACCCAGGCGCAATTCGCTGAGCAGGATGCGTTCGCTCTGGCCGTCGGCGTCGAGGCGCAGGCACGAGGCTGGCAACAGGTTCACAAGCTGCGCGGTGGCAGCGGCGGTGCGTTCGCGGGCGCGGCGTTCCAGATAGCGCCCGGCGAGCAGGAACAGCGCAAACATCCCGACCGCATCGAAATACAGCTCACCGACGCCGGTGATCGAGGTCCAGATCCCGGCAATGTAGGCGCTGCCGATCGCCAGCGACACCGAGACGTCCATGGTCAGGTGCCGGGTGCGCAGATCGCGCATCGCGCCTTTGAAGAACGGCGCGCAGCTGTAGAACACGATCGGTGTGGTCAGGAACAGCGCGACCCAACGCAGGATCGTGTGCAGTTCGGGGCTGAGGTCGATGTTGAATTCCGGCCAGGTCGCCATGGTCGCCATCATTGCCTGAAACCATAGCAGCCCGGCGACACCGAGTTGGCGCAACGCGAGTCGATTCTCGCTGGCCAGTTGTTCGCTGGCGCGGTCGGCCTGATAGGGGTGGGCGGCGTAACCGATGTGGCGCAGCTCCGCGAGGATCTGGCTCAGTGGCAATTGCCCGTCGGCCCATTGCACGTGCAAGCGATGGTTGGACAGATTGAGCCGCGCTTCGGCGACTGCCGGCAGGCTGCGCAGGTGCTTCTCGATCAGCCAGCCGCAGGCGGCGCAACTGATGCCTTCCATCAACAGGGTGGTTTCGGCGAGTTCGCCCGCGTGACGGACGAAGGGTTGTTGCACGTCGGCGCGGTCGTACAGCGCCAGTTCATCGGTCAATTGCACCGGCAGTGCTTCGGGGTTGGCCGAGGCTTCGCTGCGATGCTGGTAATAGCTTTCCAGACCACCGGCGACGATGGCTTCGGCCACGGCCTGACAGCCGGGGCAGCAGAACTCGCGGGACTCCCCGAGCACGACGGCGGTGAAGCGGCTGCCCGACGGGACGGGCAGGGCGCAGTGGTAGCAGGGGAGTGGGGTGGTCATGGCATCGTTGAGGGGGTAAGCCCTTGCATTGGGGTTGTCCGCTTGCCCTCACCCCAGCCCTCTCCCGGAGGGAGAGGGAGCCGATTGATGGAGGCCGGAAAAGAGGTGCATCCACGGATTTCGTCACTGCCATACAAAAGGCATGCGAGCGGCCGAAATCAGTCCCCTCTCCCTCCGGGAGAGGGTTAGGGTGAGGGGCTTCTGCAGTTTATTTATTTATCCAGATCTTCGGCGCCCTGCAGCGGTTCGTCACCGAGCAGCAGATCCTCGTCGTGGCTGACCTGTTCCTCTTCGAACATGCGCCACACGTGGTCGTCCTGCGTGCCCAGCAATTCGACAAAACGCCGGCCTTCGACCTTGTCGCCCAACTGGCCGATGTAACGGCCGGTTTCGGTTTCGCTGCGGGTCAGGACGATCTTGCGATCCTTCTCCGGCTGGGTCGGCGAAATCAGGTTCAGTTCCAGGGTTTTCGGCTGGCTGTCGCCGCTCAGGCGCAGGTCAACTTCGCCGGTCAGGTCATCCAGATGCACGGTGGCGCGCATCTTCAGATCCTGCGCCAGCAGCTCGCGATCCAGTGAGCGGTTGATGCCTTTGCCGGCCTCGTAGTAGTTGTCGTTGACCAGGTTGTCCGGGTTGTTCACCGCAATGGTCACCATCGACAGGGTCAAGGTCACCGAACAGGCCAGAATTCCGATGATGATCCATGGCCAAAGGTGCTTGTACCAAGGACTGGCGGCGTTTGCTGCGGGCATGTTCAGTTCTCTCAACGGGTTTGTGGGCCGATGAATCGGCTCTTGGCTTCAACGTGGACGCTATCATCGTCGGCATCCTTGAGGATGAATTTCACCTCGTTGGTGCTCGACGGCAATTGTTCCGGTGCGCTCGACAACTCCACCGGCATGCTGAAGATTTCGCCGGCCGGCACCTTGATCTCGCGTTTGCCTTGCAGGCGCAGATCCGGCAGACCGGCGGCTTCCAGCACGTAGGTGTGGTCGCGCTGATCCTTGTTCATGATCTTCAGGCTGTAGACGTTTTCGATCCGGCCTTCGGCGTTTTCGCGGTACAGCACGCGGTCCTTGCTGACGTCGAAACCGACCAGCGAGCGCATGAAGAACGCGGTCACCAGCAGGCTGATCATCGCCAGCAGCACCACCGCGTAGCCAATCAGGCGTGGCCGCAGTTTATGGGTTTTCTGGCCGGAGAGGTTGTGTTCGGTGGTGTAGCTGATGAGGCCGCGCGGGTAGTCCATCTTGTCCATGATCGCGTCGCAGGCGTCGATACACGCGGCGCAACCGATGCACTCGATCTGCAGGCCGTCACGGATGTCGATACCCGTCGGGCATACCTGAACACACATGGTGCAATCGATGCAGTCGCCCAGACCCATGGCCTTGTAGTCGACACCTTTCTTGCGCGGGCCACGGCTTTCGCCGCGACGCGGGTCGTAGGAAACAATCAGGGTGTCCTTGTCGAACATCACGCTCTGGAAACGTGCGTAGGGGCACATGTAGATGCACACCTGCTCGCGCAGCCAGCCGGCGTTGCCGTAGGTGGCGAGGGTGAAGAAACCGACCCAGAAATACGACCAGCCATCGGCCTGACCGGTGAAGAATTCGAACACCAGTTCGCGGATTGGCGAGAAGTAGCCGACGAAGGTCATGCCGGTGACGAAGCCGATCAGCAGCCATAATGAATGCTTGGCGAGCTTGCGCAGAAATTTGTTGCCGCTCATCGGCGCTTTATCGAGCTTGATCCGCTGATTGCGGTCGCCTTCGGTGACCTTCTCGCACCACATGAAAATCCACGTCCACACGCTTTGCGGACAGGTGTAGCCGCACCAGACGCGGCCGGCGTAAACGGTGATGAAGAACAGGCCGAACGCCGCAATGATCAGCAGCCCCGACAGCAGGATGAAGTCCTGCGGCCAGAAGGTCGCACCAAAGATGAAGAACTTGCGCTCCGGCAGGTTCCACCACACCGCCTGATGCCCGCCCCAGTTCAGCCACACCGTACCGAAATACAACAGGAACAGCGCAGCGCCGCCGATCATCCGCAGATTGCGGAACAGGCCGGTGAAAGCACGGGTGTAGATTTTTTCTCGAGAGGCGTAAAGATCGACGCTGTTGTTCGCGTTTTTGCTCGGTGGTGTGACGTCGTGTACCGGAATCTGGTTGCTCATCATTGCATCCCACGGCAGTGGACAAATGCCTCGGTCGATACGTGCCGACCGCGGTCAGAAAGGGGTGTCGCAGTGGCGCAATGATACGCCTGTCGCTCTAACTCAAGGGTGCGACCTTTGGTCGCGTTGGGGAAAAAGCATTATTGGTGTAGCGAATGCAGAAAAGCCTGATGCAGATCAATTGACTTGTTGAGTATGGACGGTTTTGGAGTGGCGGCTAATTCAATGTTCCCATGGGTTGATCAGGGCGACGCCGCTCGAGCGGAAATCACCGACATTGCGGGTGACCACTGTGAGTCCATGCACCAGGGCCGTGGCAGCGATCAATGCATCGCTTTCATTGGCCTGGTCGGGTACATGCAGGCTGGCACAACGCAGTGCCACCGCGGCATCGACCGGCAGGATTCGGGCTTCGAATGCCGGAATGACGTGACGCGTCAGCCAACTGCGCAACAGCTTTCCTTGAGCAGGATCACGCCGTTCCATTCGCAGTACTCCGGTTTCCAGTTCTTTCAAAGTAATGGCGGAAATGTACAGGCGCGGGGCGATGACGCCTTTGGCCCAACTGACCACATTGGCATCGGCCTGCGGCTTGCGAAGTTCGGAAATCACATTGGTGTCGAGTAAATACATCAGGACAGATCCACGGGACGATGAATGATGACTGCGCGCTCGGTTTCGAAATCGATGTCGGCAGCCTCCGGCATGGCCAACAAATCGACAATGCTCGTGTTTGCGCCGCTCAGTTTCTGATATTCCTCAATGCTCAACAGAACATGAGAGGCCTTGCCACGGTCGGTGATGATCACTGGACCCAGACGCGCAGCCTTTTTGGCGCTGCTGGTGTCCTGATTGAATTCACGGCTGGAGATGGTGGTGATTGCCATCATGGTTGACCTCTCGCAATACAGATGTAGCAACGTTACTACTTCGCCTTGGGGGCGGCAATCAAGGAAGACAGAACTCAGCCGTCCGTTGGTCGGTCCGTGGCTGGCATAGTCGAGCCAGCCTCGCAAAAGGCGCAGGCCGGCTCTGATTGATTCAGACGTGGCGTCAAGACTCAGGGAAGTCTGCCGCCGCCCAGGCTCTCGAGACTGCCGGTATTTCTGTGGGGCTTTGTGGTGCTTCTGGAGTCGGGTTGCAACGGATTACCCAGTGTCACGGCAATCGATTCCACGGGGTGGTTCGATGGATCGATTGCCTGATCGTTGTCTATGAGTTTCTGATCAACCGGCAGAGGGTTTGTGCTGTCATTCAACATAGCGGCTTCATCCTTGAAGTGGCTCCGATGAGGGTCAACGGGCTGTGGACGACCCTACAGAGCATAGCGAATCGAGTCCATCAGGCATGTGTCTCAAAGTATTAATTTCGAAGGCGATTTTAATACTCCAGAAATATCATTAGTTAATTAATGGGTTTTGCTTTCTTGTTTTTTTCGAATAGCTTAGTGGCTGTTCTGCAGCGTGCTAGTTGCATGTTTATGTTTTGAAATTTAACGGAATAATGGAGTGTTATGAAAACCAAGGAAGTTAAAAAGCTTTTCGCTTGTCTGTGTCTGGTGTCCCTGACTTCTCTCGCCAGTGCCAATGAAGGTATGCCGCAGCACATGGTATTTGCATCAGACCCGCAATACCCGTGGACAGAAAAGTCGGACAGTGGCGAGGATGAATCGAGCGCGGATTTCGAAAAACGCGCGAAATGGCTGGTGGAAACCCAGTTCGCGAGCATTGCCCAGTTCCGCACCGAGATGGGCGGGCAGGCTGCGGTGCCATTGATGATCAACGGTGACATGACCGCGTTTGGCCACGGCTGGCAGCGCTCTTTCATCGGTTCGATGCTGAAGAAACACTTTGGCGATCACGTGCTCTACGGATTGGGCAATCACGACTACCAGAACAACGTGAATGACTGTTTCAGTGAAAGTTGCGCAGCGGGCAGTATTGTTGATTACCGTGATCATCATGTCGGTAAAGTCGATGAATTTGATCTGGAAGTCACCGGCAGCTTTGTGAATAAACACTATCTGGGTAGTCTGGCTTATTCAAAGAATGTGGGTGAAGTGCATCTGGTGCAGTTGAACAATGAACCCACTTATGCGGTGAAGATTTCTCACGCGTTGAATCCGACCACATTCGATATCACGGCGTCGCTGGACTGGCTGGAAAATGATTTGCGAATAGCGCGAGCGCAGGGCTACGCGATCATTATCAACATGCACAAGCCCTATGAGTGGAAAGGCAGTTGGGATCAAGAGAAGCGCTTTCGCGAAATGATTGAAAAGTATCAGGTGACGGCGATGTTCGCCGGCCACTTCCACGACGAGGGTGGTAGCCAAACCTATATGGGGAGCGTGCCGATGTTTCTCAGCGGTTCAGCTTCTCAGCAGACGTACCTGACCGCCACTTTTTCCAAGGATCGCAAGCAATTGGAGGTGAGTCTGGTCGAGGACAATCAGTGGCGCAAACGTACGCCGGTGGCCACCGTGCCGGTGAAGTCGATCTGGGCCAGAACCCATAAAAAAATCCCCCGCCAGAGCACTGGCGGGGGATTCTTCATTACATCAAGCCCTGGCCTTATTGCGCCTCGGCCTCCGGCGCTTTTTCACCGTGGGACAGGCTGTACACGTACGCTGCCAGCAGGTGCACCTTGTCGTTGCCTTGCAATTGTTCCTGCGCCGGCATCTGGCCCTGACGGCCGTAACGGATGGTCTGCTGCAGTTGCGCGAAGCTCGAACCGTAGATGAACGCGGCCGGGTGGGTCAGGTTAGGCGCGCCCATCGCCGGGGTGCCTTTGCCTTCCGGACCGTGGCAGGCCACGCAGTTGGCGGCGAACAGTTTCTGGCCGTTGGCCGGGTCAGCCTTGGTGCCTTCCGGCAGTTTGCGGCCATCGAGCTGGGTCACCACGAAGGCTGCGACATCGGCTACGCCTTGTTCGCCAATGACTTCGGCCCAGGCCGGCATCACCGCGTGTCGACCGCCCATGATGGTGGTCTTGATGGTTTCCGGCTCGCCGCCCCAGCGCCAGTCGGCGTCGGTCAGGTTCGGGAAGCCATAGGCGCCCTTGGCGTCGGAACCGTGGCATACCGAACAGTTGGAGGCGAACAGACGGCCGCCCATCTTCAGTGCTTGCGGATCCTTGGCCACTTCTTCGATTGGCATCGCCGCGAACTTGGCGAAGATCGGACCGAACCTGGCGTCCGAGCGGGCCATTTCCTTTTCCCACTCGTGTACGCCGGTCCAGCCGGTCTGGCCGTTGGCGAACGCGGTCTGCTTGTCGTTATCGAGGTAGTTGTAGCCCGGCAGCAGGCCTTTCCAGTTGCCCAGGCCCGGGTACAGCACCAGATAACCCAGGGCGAACACGATGGTGCCCACGAACAGCATGAACCACCATTTCGGCAGTGGGTTGTCGTACTCCTCGATCCCGTCGAAGGAGTGGCCGACCGTTTCGTCCGTCTGTTCGCTGCGCTGGCCCTTGCGGGTCGACAGCAGCAGCCAGGTCAGGGCGAAGATCGTACCGAGACTGAGGACTGTGACGTACAGACTCCAGAATGTAGTCATTCTTTGTTACTCCTAGAAGCTTGCTCGACGTGCTTGATGGCTTCGGGATCATCCGCAAAAGGCAGCAAGGTTGCGTCTTCAAACTCCGACTTGCGCTTGGGGCTGAATACCCACAACGCCAAACCGATGAAGGCCACCATCACGACGACGGTGCCCAGGCCGCGAATCATCCCGATATCCATGAAGAATCACCGTTTGCTTTTGATGATGGTGCCCAGGCCCTGAAGGTAGGCCACCAGCGCGTCCATTTCGGTTTTGCCCTTCACGGCATCTTTTGCACCGGCGATGTCTTCGTCGGTGTAAGGGACGCCGAGCGTGCGCAACACTTCCATTTTCTTGGCCGTGTCTTTGCCGTCGAGCTTGTTTTCCACGAGGAACGGGTAAGCCGGCATTTTCGACTCAGGCACCACGTTGCGCGGGTTGTACAGGTGCGCACGTTGCCAGTCATCGGAGTAACGACCGCCCACGCGAGCCAGATCCGGGCCGGTACGTTTGGAACCCCACAGGAACGGGTGGTCCCAGACGCTTTCACCGGCGACCGAGTAGTGGCCGTAGCGTTCGGTTTCAGCGCGGAACGGACGGATCATCTGCGAGTGGCAGCCGACACAACCGTTGGCGATATAGACGTCGCGGCCTTCCAGTTCCAGCGCCGAACGCGGCTTCATGCCTTCGACCGGCTTGTTGGTGACGTCCTGGAAGAACAGCGGAACGATCTGGGTCAGGCCGCCAATGCTGACGGCGATGACCATGAAGAAGGCCAGCAGGCCAATATTCTTCTCGACAGCTTCATGCTTCATCAGTGAGCTCCAACAACAGCGATCTGGGCGGCGGCTTCGGCTTCAGCCGCATTCGAGGCGCGCACGGTGCGCCAGACGTTGTAAGCCATCAGGAACATGCCGCTGGCGAAGAAAGCACCGCCCAGGGCACGGACGATGTAGCCCGGGTGGCTGGCCTGCAGCGCTTCGACGAACGAGTAGGTGAGGGTGCCGTCATCGTTGATTGCACGCCACATCAGACCCTGAGTGATGCCGTTGACCCACATCGAGGCGATGTACAGCACGGTACCGATGGTTGCGAGCCAGAAGTGCGCGTTGATCAGGCCGACGCTGTGCATCTGCGCACGACCGAACAGTTTCGGGATCATGTGGTAGATCGCGCCGATCGAAATCATTGCCACCCAACCCAAAGCGCCGGCGTGCACGTGGCCGATGGTCCAGTCGGTGTAGTGCGAGAGCGAGTTGACGGTCTTGATCGCCATCATCGGACCTTCGAAGGTCGACATGCCGTAGAACGCCAGCGACACCACGAGGAAGCGCAGGATCGGGTCGGTGCGCAGCTTATGCCAGGCGCCCGACAGGGTCATCATGCCGTTGATCATGCCGCCCCAGCTTGGCGCCAGCAGGATGATCGACATCGCCATGCCCAGCGACTGTGCCCAGTCCGGCAATGCGGTGTAGTGCAGGTGGTGCGGGCCGGCCCAGATGTACAGGGTGATCAGCGCCCAGAAGTGCACGATCGACAGGCGATACGAGTAGATCGGACGTTCGGCCTGCTTCGGCACGAAGTAGTACATCATCCCGAGGAAGCCGGTGGTCAGGAAGAAACCCACGGCGTTGTGGCCGTACCACCACTGGATCATCGCGTCAGTCGCGCCCGAGTAGGCGGAGTAGGACTTGAAGAAACTCACCGGCAGGGAGGCGTGGTTGACGATGTGCAGCATCGCGGTCACGACGATGAACGCGCCGTAGAACCAGTTGCCGACATAGATGTGTTTGGTCTTGCGCTTGGTGATGGTGCCGAAGAACACCAGCCCGTAGGAGACCCAGACAATGGCCAGCAGAATGGCGAGCGGCCATTCCAGTTCGGCGTATTCCTTGGTGGTGGTGTAACCCAGCGGCAAGGTAATGATGGCGCCGACGATGACCGCCTGCCAGCCCCAGAAGGTGAAGGCGGCAAGGCTGTCGGAGATCAGTCGCGTCTGGCAGGTTCGCTGCACGACATAGTAGGAAGTGGCAAACAGTGCACAACCACCGAAGGCGAAAATCACCAGGTTTGTGTGCAACGGGCGCAGGCGTCCAAAGCTCGTCCACGGCAGACCGAAGTTCAACTCCGGCCAGACCAGTTGCGAGGCGATGAAGACACCGAGCCCCATGCCAAGGATCCCCCAGACCACCGTCATGATGGCGAACTGGCGGACTACCTTATAGTTATAAGCAGTCGGACTGATTGCTGTGCTCATTCTAAGGTTCCACGGTTTGGGTGTTTTATTAGGATTAAAATCGGCCGCAAGTATGCAGAGAGCAGGGGGTCATTGCAACGCGCCATGACCTGGGTCAATGCTTTCCAACGCTGATTCTGCGGCCTTTCCATACGCCGCGTAAGGTCAAAATTGGCCTCGGACAAAATGTCGCAGCGGACGAAAAAAGCGAGGGGATCAGGTCGCTTGTAACGGGGTGTGTTCAAACGCTCAGTTCGGGTGACGGACGGTAAATGGCACGACAGCCGGTATCTACCGGCGTTTGCGGCCACATCAGTCAGCCGGTTCGCAGAACACAGCAGTCAGCGTTGACCTGGAACCAGCACAAGCCAGTCCGCATCGAGCAAGCGTAGACCCGAATCCGGGGAACCGAAAGGAGAGGGTGTGACGGGGTGCGACAATGCGTCGCAAAGGGGCGGGATGCTGCCGCACCGAGAATGGTGCGGCAGAGGTGTGTGCAATGATTACTGTTTGTTGTCTTCAGTAATCAGTTTTTCTGTATTCAATCCATGGCTCAGGCTGTACACATAGGCAGCTAGCAATTGCACTTTATCGTTGCCCAGCAGTTCGTTCTGCGCTGGCATGTGACCCTGGCGACCGTGGCGTATGGTCTGCTCAAGCTGTGTCAGGCTGGTGCCGTAGATAAATCCGGCCGGGTGCGTCAGATTCGGCGCACCCATGGCTTCAGTGCCGTGGCCGGTTGCCCCATGACAGGCTACGCAGGTGGTGCTGAACGCTTGCTGTCCGGCTTGCAGGTCAGCCTTGCTGTCGGCAGGCAGCGGCAGGCCGGCCAGTTCGTGACGCACATACGCCGCGACGTTCTTCACCCCGGCTTCGCCCAGCACTTCGCCCCAGGCCGGCATCGCCGCCATCCGCCCACCCATGATGGTGGTCTTGATGGTCTCGGCGTCGCCGCCCCAGCGCCAGTCCTTGTCGGCCAGGTTAGGGAAGCCGAAAGCGCCCTTGGCGTCGGAACCGTGGCACACCGAGCAGTTGGAGGCGAACAGTCGGCCACCCATTTTCAGCGCCTGCGGATCCTTCGCTACTTCCTCCACCGGCATGGCGGCGAATTTGGCGAAGATCGGCCCGAATTTGGCGTCGGCCTTGTTCATTTCCTTTTCCCACTCGTGGACGCCGGTCCAGCCGTCCTCGTAGCCGGGCAGGATGCCTTTCCAGTTGCCGAGGCCCGGATACAGGATCAAATAGCCCACGGAAAACACCAGCGTGCCGGCGAACAGCATGAACCACCACTGCGGCAGCGGGTTGTCGTACTCCTCGATGCCGTCGAAGCTGTGGCCCATGGTCTGGTCGACGCTGCCCTTGGTCTCGCCCCGGCGGGTGCCGATCAGCAGCCAGGTCAGGCCGATCAGGCTGCCGATGGTCAGTACGCAGATCCACGTACTCCAGAAGGTGGTCATGGCCGGGTACTCCTTGTTTCAGGTGCTTGGGTAATATCGGGTTGCGGCTCGTCGGCGAACGGCAGCAGGCGCGCTTCGGCGAACTCCGGCGTGCGCTTGCGGTTGAACACCCAGATCGTCAGGCCGACGAAGGCGACGAACACCACGACGGTGCCGAGGCCGCGAATCAGCCCTGCACTCATTTCAATGATCATCGTGCTCACCTCTTGCTCTTGATCGCAGTGCCGAGCACTTGCAGGTAGGAGACGAGGGCGTCCATTTCGGTCTTGCCCTTGAGGCTGGCGACCGCGCCGCTGATGTCGTCGTCGGTGTACGGCACGCCGAGGGTGCGCATGGTCTTGAGCTTGGTTTCGGTGTGGCTGCTGTCGACCGCTTGCGTCACCAGCCACGGGTAGGCCGGCATTTTCGACTCCGGTACCACGTTGCGCGGGTTGTACAAGTGCGCGCGGTGCCAGTCGTCCGAGTAACGCGCGCCGACCCGGGCCAGGTCTGGCCCGGTACGCTTGGAACCCCAGAGGAACGGGTGATCCCATACGCTCTCACCGGCCACCGAGTAGTGCCCGTAGCGTTCGGTTTCGGCGCGGAACGGCCGGATCATCTGCGAGTGGCAACCGACGCAGCCTTCGCGGATATAGATGTCGCGGCCTTCCAGTTGCAGCGCGGTGTAGGGCTTCATGCCCTCCACCGGTTTGTTGGTGACGTCCTGGAAGAACAGCGGGACGATCTGGGTCAGGCCGCCGATGCTCACGGCAAACACCATCAGCAGCATCAGCAGGCCGACGTTCTTTTCAATCGTTTCGTGTTTCATGGCGGACTCCTCAGGCCATCTGCGCGGCAGCAACGACGTCAGCAGGCTGCGAGGCCCGCACGGTGCGCCAGGTGTTGTAAGCCATCAGCAACATGCCGCTGAGGAAGATCGCCCCACCCACCAGACGCACGATGAAGCCTGGGTGGCTGGCCACCAGGGTTTCGACGAAGGAGTAGGTCAGCGTGCCGTCCTCGTTGACTGCGCGCCACATCAGGCCCTGGGCGATGCCGTTGACCCACATCGAGGCGATGTACAGCACGGTGCCGATGGTCGCGAGCCAGAAGTGCGCGTTGATCAGGCCGATGCTGTGCATCTGCTCTTTGCCGAATACTTTCGGGATCATGTGGTACAGCGCGCCGATCGAGATCATCGCCACCCAGCCGAGCGCGCCGGCGTGTACGTGGCCGATGGTCCAGTCGGTGTAGTGGGAGAGGGCGTTTACAGTCTTGATCGCCATCATCGGACCTTCGAAGGTCGACATGCCGTAGAACGCCAGCGACACCACGAGGAAGCGCAGGATCGGGTCGCTGCGCAACTTATGCCAGGCGCCCGAGAGGGTCATCATGCCGTTGATCATGCCGCCCCAGCTCGGTGCCAGCAGAATCAGCGACATCACCATCCCCAGCGACTGTGCCCAGTCCGGCAGCGCGGTGTAGTGCAGGTGGTGGGGGCCGGCCCAGATGTACAGGGTGATCAGCGCCCAGAAGTGCACGATCGACAGGCGATACGAATACACCGGACGGTCGGCCTGTTTCGGCACGAAGTAGTACATCATCCCGAGGAAACCGGCGGTGAGGAAAAAGCCCACGGCGTTGTGGCCGTACCACCATTGCACCATCGCGTCGGTTGCACCGGCGTACACCGAGTAGGACTTGGTCAGGCTCACCGGCAACTCAAGGTTGTTGACGATGTGCAGGATCGCCACGGTGATGATGAACGCGCCGAAGAACCAGTTGCCGACGTAGATGTGCTTGGTCTTGCGCTGCATGATCGTGCCGAAGAACACGATGGCGTAGGCGACCCAGACGATGGTGATCAGAATGTCGATCGGCCATTCCAGTTCGGCGTATTCCTTGGAGCTGGTGTAACCCAGTGGCAGGCTGATCGCTGCCAATAGAATCACAAGCTGCCAGCCCCAGAAGCAGAACGCGGCGATTTTCGGCGCGAACAATTGCGTCTGGCAGGTGCGTTGCACCGAGTAGAACGAACTGGCGAACAGCGCGCAGCCACCGAAGGCGAAGATCACCGCGTTGGTGTGCAGCGGGCGCAGACGGCCGAAACTGGTCCAGGGCAAATTGAAGTTGAGTTCCGGCCAGACCAATTGGGCCGCGAGAAAAACCCCGAGCCCCATGCCGACGATGCCCCACACCACCGTCATAATGGCGAATTGGCGGACCACCTTGTAGTTGTAGGCGGTACTGATAGAAGTGTTCATGGTTCCCCATCCACGGTTCAGCCGAAGTGAGCGCGCGCAGAAAACGCCGCGAATCCTTCGCCTGGAGTTATAGGCAGACTAAAAGCGAGGCAAGCATGGACAAACAGCACAAGGCCAGTATTGACGGGGATCAATGGGCGCAGTGCGTGCGGGATCATGGGTGGTTGTGGGATGCCGCGTCGGGCGAGGCTTCGGCGACTTTGATCCTGGCGCATGGGGCAGGGGCGCCGATGGACAGTGAGTGGATGACGGATATGGCTGGGCGCCTTGCTGCACTTGGGGTGAATGTGTTGCGGTTTGAGTTTCCGTATATGGCGCAGCGGCGGGTGGATGGCAGTAAACGGCCGCCTAATCCGGCGCCGAAACTGCTTGAGTGCTGGCGCGAAGTGTTCGCTGAAGTGCGACGTCATGTCGCTGGGACTTTGGCCATCGGTGGTAAGTCCATGGGCGGGCGGATGGCCAGTCTTTTAGCTGACGAGTTGGGCGCCGATGCGCTTGTCTGTCTTGGATATCCGTTTTATGCGGTTGGGAAACCTGAGAAACCGCGGGTTGAGCATTTGGCTTCTTTGCGGACTCGGACGTTGATTGTTCAGGGCGAGCGGGATGCTCTCGGAAATCGGGACGCTGTCGAGGCTTACGATCTATCGCCGAGTATTGAGGTGTTTTGGTTAGCCTCTGGGGATCATGATTTGAAGCCGCTCAAGGTTTCCGGGTTTACGCATTCGGACCATTTGGCTTCGGCGGTGGAGAAGGTTGCCGGGTTTCTTCGTTGAGGTTTGGTTGGGGGGTATATCCGTTGCTGCGGTAACGGCGACTTAGGGTTTCGCCCTTACGGCGACTCACTTTTTTTACAAGCGCCTAAAAAAAGTAAGCAAAAAAACGCTTGCTCCTACGTTCGGCCCGCTCGCTGGGGCTCGGGGTTCCTTCGCTCCGGGATCCATCCGGGCGCAGCGCCTACGGTTTGCTTCGCTGCACCTCCTCTCGCTGTGTTTGGCTTCGCCAAACGGTCGCTGCGCTCCCACCCCCGGATGAATCCCTCCGCTCAGCCTTCCGATGTCGCCTGTGGATCAAGATCAAAAGCGGTACTCGAGCTAACGCTCATCGTGTTGAGTGGTGAGGAGCAAGAGCGGTGCGCGTTCTGCTCTTGCCTTTGTGTGGGAGCCCGCCTGCTGGCGATGGCGGCCTGACAGCCGACCATTCTCTTACTGATGTACCCGGCCCTACTGTGGGAGCGAGCCTGCTCGCGAAGGCGGCCTGACAGCCGACTATTCTCTTACTGACTGCACGCAATCCCTGTGGGAGCGGGCTTGCTCGCGAAGGCGGCCTGACAGCC
>NZ_KI911360.1:168716-188449 GCF_000514195.1 Pseudomonas sp. URIL14HWK12:I6 | reverse complement strand
GTGGTCATACTGAGGTGCCATATGACGGATTCATTAATTCGTCCCCTGGCACCTATTGCTATGGCACAACATTATCCAGCGCCTGAATCACCACCGTCCAGTACCCGGTTGACCATCAGTTCACTGGGCATGATCACCTGATACAGCATCAGCATGGCTCGGCGTTGTGAGTTGTCGACGGCGTCGCCGATGTCGCGGGCCATGTCGCTGGCGGCGGCTAATGATTCGCAGGCTTCGACGAGCAAGGTTTCTTCGTCCACGGTGGGGTCGATGAGGAAGATTCTGTTCGCCCTGCATGACGAGGTTGAAGGGATCGAGATCTTCAGGGCGCCGGGGTTGAGGTAGAAGTTGATGGCGCGGTCGGTTGCCGCTTTTATCTTCTGCGGGTCGAGGGCTGGGTCGTACGGGATCGAGGTGTCCGGGGGATTGGGTGTGGCTTTGAACATGGATGTACTCCTATTGCAGTTATTCAGGAGCCATCACTCTCGCTACCAAACGAGGGGTGGTGGCCATACGCGGGTTGGTAGACCGGCTGCAATAGGAACCCGGCGCTCACGAGTGAGCCCCACGCATGACCACCATAAAAACGAGCCCCACAAAGGGACTGCAAAGGTGTTGCCATACAGCTATTACAGACGGGCTACCAAACCCGATCACTGATTTTCAGTGACAGGGAAACGATAAGCCCGTCGCATAGCCGTGTAAGCCGGCGGATTCTGGCGTACGCGTAGGTAACGGCGCAAGGCGTTGTAGCCGTTATGGCGTAACGGTTCATGTACTTTAAACGTGGTTGCGGGGTTATGTTTATTTGCGGGGTTTGCTCTGTTGTTTTGATTTTGTCTGGCAGGCCGCTTTCGCGAGCAAGCCCGCTCCCACAGTTGGAATGAGTGCATTCAGGTGGGAGGTTGGTCGGCTTGTAGGCCGTCATCGCTGGCAAGCCAGCTCCCACCATTTGATCGAGTGCACTCAGTCAGGGATTGGTCGACTGTGAGGCCGCTTTCGCGAGCAAGCTCGCTCCCACAGTTGGATTGCGTGCATTCAGGTGGGAATTGGTCGGCTGGTAGGCCGTCATTGCTGACAAGCCAGCTTCCACAGGAATTTGTGGTGGGTCAGGGGGTGGGTGGGCGCAACACCAGCGCAAACAGTTCGCCATGCCCGGTCACATTGAGCTTGTGATAGAGATTGCGCCGATGCACCTTCACCGTCTCCGGCGAGATGCCCATTTGCTGGGCGATGGCCTTGCTGGAAAAGCCCTGCAGAATCAGCCGCGCGGTGTCGACTTCGCGGGTGGTCAGGCGCGCATCGAAGCGATCGAGCAGCGTTGCCAGATCCCCCGCCACCGGCTCGCTGCCGGTCCCTTGTGGCGGCAACAGCTGCACGTGTCGGCGCATCGCCGCCAACACCCAGTCGCGCACACACAGCAGACGGCCCTGCTCGGCCAGATCGAAAGTCGTCGAGCGCCCGAGTGACAGGCCAAGCACACCGCCCTCGATGTTGATCATGAACTGCAACTCGTCCTCACCGACCACCGAGCGAAAGTAGCTCTGGTAATACTCGCTGTGCAGAAACTGGTCCGGCGCTACCGAGGCCAGGCTGTGCAGGCCGTCGGCAATCCCGGTCGAGGCGGTTTGGTAGAACGGATCGAGCAGGTACATCCCGGCGCTGTAGCTGGCCAGTTCTTCCTGCTCGTCGGCGCGGCCCTTGCTGTCGAAGTCGATCAGCAATTGCGGCGCCTGCCCCGCCTTCATCAGCGCCACCAATGCGTTGTCCAGCGGTACCAACAGCCGAAGCGTGTCGACCAGCGCACGCCAGAAACCGTCCTGGCCGACGGCGGCAAACACCCGCGCCAGACTTTGATGCACCGGCAACTCCTGCAACAACGCGTCCACGCTCTACCCCTTTTGAGTAACCCATGATGGGAATGGGTCAGGCACGCCCGCCCCGATAGGCTGAGCACTCCTGTCAATCACCGGCCTGCCGCAGGCCAGGAGTGCCGCATCATGCGTTGTCGTCGTGGCTATATCAACCGGGGCATCAACCTTGGCCTGCTCGCCTGTTTTGGCGTCGCATCCGTCGCCAGTGCCGCCGACGCACCGAGCGTGCACGTCTACAACTGGTACGACTACATCGGCCCCACGACCCTGGCTGACTTCAAGCGCGACAGCGGCATTCAGCCGGTTTACGACACCTTCGACAGCGCCGAAGTGCTGGAAGGCAAACTGCTGACCAGCCGCAGCGGTTACGACGTGGTGGTGGCGAGCAACTTCAGCCTGCCGACGCTGATCAAGGCCGGCGCCCTCGCCCCGCTACCCCGCGATCAGCTGCCGGGCTGGAACAATCTGGACAGCGATCTGCTAAGCAAACTGGCCAACAACGACCCCGGCAATCAATACGCCGTGCCGTATCTGTGGGGCACCAACGGCATCGGCTACAACGTCGACAAAGTGCGCGCCGCGCTCGGCGACAAGGCGCCGCTGGATTCGTGGGATCTGGTGTTCAAGGAAGAAAACCTCGCCAAGCTCGGCCAGTGCGGGGTGGCAATGCTCGACTCGCCGTCGGAAATGCTCCCGGTCGCCCTGCACTACCTGGGCTTGCCGCCCAACAGCACCAACCCCGAGGACTACCAGAAAGCCGAAGCGCTGCTGCTCAAATTGCGCCCGCACATTGCCTACTTCAACTCGTCGAAATTCATCAGTGACCTGTCCAACGGCAACATCTGCGTGGCGGTCGGCTGGTCCGGCGCGATGCTCGAAGCCAAGACCAACGCCGAACAGGCCAACAATGGCGTGAAAATCGCCTACAGCCTGCCCAAGGAAGGCGCGCCAGTGTGGTTCGACACGCTGGTGCTGCTCAAGGATGCGCCGAATCGCGCTCAGGGCCTGGCGTTTATCGACTACCTGCTGCGCCCGGAAGTCATCGCGCCGGTCAGTGATCACCTGTCGTACCCCAACGGCAACCGCGCCGCGACGCCATTGGTGGCTGCGGCCACGCGGGATAACCCGGCGGTGTATCCGTCCGCGGCGGCGATGGCCACCCTGTACACGCTTGAGCCGCTGCCCAAAGCCATCGAGCGCGTACGCACGCGGGTGTGGAGCAAGGTCAAGAACGGCCAGTAACCCCAACACATTTCCCTGTGGGAGCGAGCTTGCTCGCGAATGCGTCGGGTCAGTCAACATCTCCTTTTGAATGACACACCGCCTTCGCGGGCAAGCCGCGCTCCCACAGGGTTTCGTGTTCAGCCCCGCTCATTCATTTCTGCCTTTTTAAAGAGAGACATCCCATGAAACCTCGTGCCCGTGACCTCAACATCCGCATCGGCCAGTTGCAACCCGGCCCGCTCAACGCCATCACCGACGTCCCCGGCGTGCGCGTCGGCCACAGTAACGTGCGTGGCCGCAGCGACAGCGGACGTGACATCTGCACCGGCGTCACAGTGATCGAACCGCGCCGCGGCTCGACCAACCAGCAACCGTGTTTCGCCGGGGTGCATGTGCTCAATGGCAATGGCGATGCCACCGGCCTTGAGTGGATTCGCGAGGCCGGGCTGCTGACCAGTCCCATCGCCTTCACCAACACCCACAGCCTCGGCGTCGTGCGCGATGCGTTGATTGCGCTGGATCGCCAACAGCAACCGGACGACGGGCGCCTCTACTGGAACATGCCGGTGGTGCTGGAAACCTTCGATGGCTTGCTCAACGACATCAATGGTTTTCACGTCAAACCCGAGCATGTCGCCGAGGCACTGAATTCTGCGCATGACGGTGCCGTTGAAGAAGGCGCCGTCGGCGGCGGCAGCGGCATGATCTGCCATGAATTCAAGGGCGGCATCGGCAGCGCGTCACGCCGTTTGAGCAGCGCTCAGGGCGGCTGGACGGTGGGCGCGATCGTCCAGGCCAACCACGGCATTCGCAGCGAGTTGCGGGTCGACGGTTATCCGGTGGGTCGCTACATGGAGCAGGTGGATTCGCCGTTCCTGCGGGCTTCGCTGCCGCATCCTGGCATGGGTTCGATCGTGGTCTGCCTGGCCACCGACGCACCGCTGCTGCCGCATCAATGCACGCGCCTGGCACAGCGCGCCAGCCTCGGTCTGGCGCGCAGCGGCGGCGGTAACGAAGACCACAGCGGCGACATTTTCATTGCCTTTGCCACCGGCAACGAGCAGGTGCCATCCGCCGCTTACGAGGGTAAAGGCGCGCCAACCTGCGACGGTTTGCGCATGGTCAACAATGACCACATCAGCGAGCTGTTCCTGGCCGCCACCGAAGCAGTCGAAGAAGCGATCATCAACGCCCTGCTCGCCAGCGAGAGCACCGCGGGCAACGGGCATGCGGTGCAAGGGCTGGATTCAGAAACGCTGCTCGCCGCCCTCGCTAAGGCTGGCTGGCCCGGCGCCCGCTGACCTGTAGGAGCTGCGGCACGCTGCGATCTTTTGATCTTGCTTTAAAAAAATCAAAAGATCGCAGCCTTCGGCAGCTGCTGCAGGAGGTGAGATTCAGGTGAACATCTGGGCGCCGATATGTCGCGCCGTTTGCAGATGCTCCTGCGGATCACGCACTTCCGATTCCACCATCAGCGTCGAACTGACCACCGTCGCCCCGCTGTAATCGAAAATCCCGTGTTCGATCTGCGCCTTCATCGCCGGGCCATAACCGTGACGTTCGTAGGCGCGTTCATCGGCCCCCGCAAGCCCGACCAGATGCACGCGCAGACGCTGCAGCTTCTTCACATGCTTGAGGTCGCCAGCGAAATCAAACGCCCAGCCGTTGCTGAACACCCGATCAATCCAACCCTTGAGCAACGCCGGCATCGACCACCAGTACACCGGGAATACCAGCACCAGAGCGTCGGCCCGATCAATCCGTGCCTGTTCCGCCAATACGTCGGCTGGCGGCCGCGCCTCACGGTGATGCACGGCGAAATCCGCTGCGCCGAACACCGGCTGAAATCCCTCGGCGTAAAGATCGGCGATTTCCCGGGTATTGGCGGGGTTGGCGCGGGTCAAGCCCTCGGCAATCTGCGTTGCCACGCTGTGGGTCAGCGAACGCGGTTCGTGATGCGCCACAACAATCAATGCGTGCATGGTCATTCTCCTGTAAGTTTGCGCTGACCAAGGGCTATGTACTCTTGGTAAGTTACGAACAGTAAGTTACGTTTGGTATATAACCGATGTCAACCACAGAAATGACCGAAGCCGATTCCCCTGCCCAACCGCGACGTCGCTTGTCGCGCGAAGATCGCAACCGCCAGTTGCTCGACGTCGCCTGGCAGATCATTCGGGCCGAGGGCACCGATGCCCTGACCCTGGGTTATCTGGCGGACAAGGCCGGGGTGACCAAACCGGTGGTCTACGACCACTTCACCACTCGCTCGGGCTTGCTCGCGGCGCTGTATCGCGACTTCGATACTCGCCAGACTGCGGTGATGGATGCAGCGATCGACCAGTGTCCGCCAACGCTCATCGACACCGCGACGGTGATCGCCACGGCGTACGTCGATTGCGTGTTATTGCAGGGCAATGAGATTCCTGGAGTGATTGCCGCGCTGGGCAGCACGCCGGAGCTGGAAAAGATCAAGCGCGACTACGAGGCAATCTTCCTCGAAAAGTGCCGCAGTGTGCTGCAACCGCTGGCTGCTGGCGGGGAAATCACCCAGGCCGGTTTGCGCGCGATGCTCGGTGCCGCCGAGGCGTTGTCGAATGCTGCCGCCAGTGCTGAAATCAGTGCCGGGCAAGCGAAGGACGAGTTGATCGCGACCATCATCGCGATGGTGGAACGGGCCGCCGCCCGTGCGACTAGCGGTACTTGAGTCGGCCCCCGCGCGTTCCCATGATGAAGGTACGCAGGCGCTTGACTCCTGAGCGACTGCGTAGGGAACGGGCGTTCTGAACCCCAAATCAAGCCTGTTCCCTGTTTCATGCGCAGCTTGAGCCTCATGGGCTCTACTTCTCCCCATCAAAGAGCCTTGAGGCTCTTTTTTTGTCCGTTTTTTTGCGCCGGACTCAGGACTCAGTGCAGCGTCAGGCGCTGACGGACAAATTCTTCGACGTGACGGATAGTTTGATCCAGATGCCGGTCGCGCTGTTTTTCGGCATCGAGCATCGCGCGCTTGCCGTTTTTCTGCAGCAGGTAGGTGTGGATCTGCTGCACTTCCAGCGAGCGATAGATCGGTGTGGTGTCGATGAAACCGCGCAGGCCATTGCTGCGGTAATGCCGGGTGCTCATCAACACCTGGGTTTCGCGCGCGCCGATCACCTCGAAACCCAGCGCCTCGAAGTACGGCACTTTGCCGACACTGCAGGTCAGCTCGGCGTGCGGATAACGGCCGATCATCTCGCCGATCATTGCCCGCGCCACACCCTGGCGCCGATAACCTTCGCGCACGGCCATGTAGGCGACGCTGCACGCTTCCCAATCGCCTTGCACCGGCAGGTACAAGAGGAAACCGGTGACCCGCTCCGGGTCGTCCTCGGCCGTCGCCACCAGCAATTCCACCTCGGTGCCCTTCTCGCCATTCAGCGCTTCCAGATACAGATGCACCTCATAGCCGACCGCGTACTGATAGACGTTGTACAGCAGATTGCTCGGGCCAAGACCGACCGCGCTGATGTCGGTCAGGTAATCGACCACCAGTTGCAGAATCTGGCTGTTGACGCTTTCGGGGCATGGGGATTTGTAGTGGGTGATGCGTGGCATGACAGCTGAACTCCGACGAAAAACCGCGACATCATACCGTGTCCCGCCACCTGCTTTATGTAGGAGCTCGCGGTTGACCTGAAGAAAATTTCATCCTCCGTGGAGCGGATCTTTCGTCGATTTGGCGTCCAATTCTTCAGCTGCGTTCACTTTTTTCACGCAGGCCTTGAGGAGTTGTCATGAGCGTTTTGCGTTCACTGTTCAAATGGCGAAAACCCTGTTGCTGGTGCCTGTGACACTGGCGGCGCTGGCCAGTGCGCCTGCGTTTGCCCAGCAGGTGGTGATCGTTCAGCAAGCCCCGCCGCCGATGCGCATGGAAGTGATGCCCGGCCCGCGTCCCGGTTATGTCTGGGATCAGGGTCACTGGCGCTGGGAAGGACGCGGCTACGTGTGGATGCCCGGTCATTGGCAACCAGTGAGGTACGGCGCGCACTGGCGACCAGGCCACTGGCAGGCGCGCGGTCCTAACTGGTACTGGGTCGAAGGCCACTGGGCCCGTTGAACCCGCTCGGCAACAACAACTTATCTACCGGGAAGACCACCATGTCGCGAAACCTGAAAACCCTGCTCGCCGCCTCACTGGTCGCGATCACCCTGTCGGGCTGCATTGTCGAACCGGTACGGCCGCATCGGCCACCGCCGCCGGTGGAAGTCGTGCCGGTCATGCCAGCGCCCGGTTATCACTGGGTCGCCGGTCACTATCGTTGGGATGGACGTGAGTGGCGCTGGGCACCGGGACACTGGCGCGCCTATTGACCTGAGCGGCTGGCGTCACTGCTGTGGCGCCACCACCTTGAACTTGATCGCGATGTCGTTGGACACCACAGTGTCCGCCCACTCCCCCGCCCCGAGTCCGAACTGGTCACGCTTGAGCACCAGCTCACCGTCGAAAATGCCGATCGAACTGTCCGGTTTCAGCTCGACCGGCACCTGCACCTCGCGGGTGATGCCCTTGAGGGTGAGCTGGCCGGCGATCAGATAATGATTGCCCGTGACCCGGGTAAAACGGCTGGACTCGAACACCGCCACGGGAAAGCGCTGCGTATCGAACCACGCCGGTTTCACCAGCTCGGTGTTGGCGTCGGTGCTGCCGGCGTCGATGCTGTTCAGGTCGATGTGCAATGTGGTGTGGGCGCCGGCGAGGTTGTCGCTGTCGAACTGCAGTGTCGCGTCGAACTTGCCGAAGGTGCCGTACATCAGCGAGCCCATCTGGTTGTAGGTAAAGCTGATCTGGCTGGCGGTGGTGTTGACGCGGTTGTATTCAGCGGCCTGCGCCGCGCTCGTGACGCACAGGCAGGCAAACAGTGCCACAGCGGTGAATCGGGGACGCATGGGATTCTCCGGACAGGGCAAACCTTCGAGGCCTCGACTGACTTAAGCAAACAACCGGCGAATGCGCCATGTCATTTGTCTGCCGATGCGGCTCGGGCTCAGACCAGCCGCTCGATCTTCTGATGCTGCCAGACCAGTTTGTAATACAGCGTCTGCAACACCAGCATGCCCAGATACGCCACCGGGAACGCCATCCAAACGCCCTGCAAACCGTACTGACCGTCCAGCCAGTAAGCCGCCGGCAACTGCACGCCGACCACGCAGACAATCGCAATAATCACCGGCACCAGCACCGTTCCGCTGGCGCGCATGATGCCGCCGATGATCGCCTGGAAGCCGAACACCAACAGGCTCCACAGCATGATGTGCAGCAAGTGCTCAGCCATCGCCCGGGTCGAATCTTCGGTCAGGAACAGTCCCAGCAACCAGTGCGACAACAGGTAACCGAGCACGATCAAACCGCCGGTCAGGCACACGTTGATCAACAGCCCGGTGCGCAGGATCGCTGCCAGGCGTTGCAGTTGCCCGGCACCAATGGCCTGGGCGCCAAGGATCGAGGCGGTGATGGCAATCGACAGCGCCGGAAACTGTACGTAGTTGACGATCTGCGTCACCGCGCCATAGGCCGCTGTCGCCTGCGAGCCGTGCTGGTTGACCAGCGCCAGAATCACCAGCTCCGACAGCGACAACACGATCATCTGCACCCCGGTCGGCAGGCCGATGCGCAGCACCTTGCCGAGAATCGCCGCGTCCAGGCGCAGTGCCGCGAAGAACTCGCGGTCCGGCGCCAGCGGATGGTCCTTGCGAATCAGCCGCCACGCCAGCCACGTCATGGCCGACAGGTTACCGGCCAGGCCGGCGAAGGCGGCACTTTGAATGCCCAACTGTGGCAGACCGAACCAGCCGCGAATCAACGCCGGGGTCAGCGCCAGCCCGACCGAGGTCGACACGATCAGCGCCAACAGTGGCGACACGGTGTCGCTGACTCCGCGCAGCAATTGCGTGAACAGCACAAACACCAGCATCGACGGCAGAATCCACATCATCACATGCGCATACGCCACTGCGTCGTCCAGTACATCCGCCGGCGTTCCTAACCCTTGCAATGCCTGACGCGCAAACACGCTGCCGAGTACCGCCGCCAGCAAACCGATCAACACCCCCAGCAACAGCGTTGCCCCGGCGATCGCCTTGACCATGTGTGCCTCGCGCGCGCCCCATGCCTGTCCGATCAACACCCCGGCGCCCGCGCCCAGGCCGATCACCAGCGCGATAAAGAAAAAGATCACCGGAAACATCCCCGACACCGCCGCCAGCGCTTGCGTACCGAGCATCTGCCCAATGTAAATGCTGTTGACCGTGCCCGACATCGATTGCAGGAAGTTGGACAACACCATCGGCGCAAGGAACAGCAGGTAGGTTTGCCAGAGCGGTTTGATGGTGCTGGGGGTTTGCATTGAGGATCGTTCTCGGGGTGGGAGATGCGAGGGATATTACGCTAGATGGGCGGGATAAAGTCGGTCGACATCGCCTCTGCTCAAGGCTTAAATGTCGGCACTATTTTTTGTGGAACGCGCCTGCCCATGACTCCGTTGCGAAATGCTCTGACCTGTTCCCTGCTGGTTCTGTTCAGCCACACTGCCGGCGCCGCCGAGCCCCCTGTTTCCTCCGAATCGTTGCGTCCGTTGCTGACAACCTTGAACGAACGCCTGAACATCGGCGACCTCGTCGCCCTGACCAAATGGGACAGTGGCAAGCCGATTCAGGACAGCCCGCGCGAAGCCCAGGTCATCGCCAATGCCCGCACCCTGGCGACCGAACACCAGCTCGACCCCGAAGAAGTCGCCCAGTTGATCGCTGCACAAATGGAGGCAAACAAACTGGTGCAGTACGGATTGCTCGCGCAATGGCAGGCGGCTGGTGCGGCGCCGGACACGCCGCGACCGGATCTGGCCGGGCAGATTCGTCCGCGCCTGGACGAGCTGCAAACCCGCCTGCTGCGCCAGTACGCCGACTTCGCGCCGCATCGCCGCGACCCGAATTGCCCGGTCTGGCTGGCCAAGGCCCGGCAGGGCCTGACACACGACGCACTGCATGATCTGGCCCTGACCCGCGCCACCGGAGAACTATGCATTCGGGCGCAGAAGCTCTGAATCCGGACTTGCGGCATACATCGCTGGCGTCGATAGTCACCATCACGCCAATGAAGTTCTCATAAAAAATCCGCGGCGTAACATCAGCTCCATACCAACCCAATACACCCCGGAGCACACGATCATGAAACGCCAAACCATCCTCGGCATCGCTTTCTCGGTTCTTGCAGTTAACGCTTTTGCAGCAACACCCGTTCACACCTTGGTCGCTGAAGGCGGCTCGGACAAGTTGATTGAAAGCCGTCTGGCTGAAGGTGGTTCTGATCGTTTGCTGGAGCGCCGTGTTGCCGAAGGTGGCTCGGATCGTCTGCTGGAGCGCCGCGTCGCTGAAGGTGGTTCGGATCGTCTGCTGGAGCGCCGTGTCGCTGAAGGTGGCTCGGATCGTCTGCAAGAACGCCGTGTCGCTGAAGGCGGTTCGGATCGTCTGCAGGAACGCCGCGTCGCTGAAGGTGGCTCGGATCGTCTGCAAGAACGCCGCGTCGCTGAAGGTGGTTCGGATCGTCTGATCGAAAGCCGAAATGCATAAAACAACGGCTCTAAAGCAGTCAAAGAAGCCCGGCCTGATCAGCCGGGCTTTTGCATTTCGTCGTTTGCTGGCGTGGTTCTTTTCAACAACCCGCGTCAGAAAGGACCTTGCCTTGTAGGGCATTGGCGAAACTTCCGACGGTGCTTATCCGAAGCGACCGACTGGCAGCCCGACGCTTAATGCGCATACCATGCGGCCACAACGTCCAAACAGAATTTGCCTGCCCATGCTCAAAGCCAGTCTGCGAAGTCACCTGACCCTCTGGTTCGCCGGTTTGTCCCTGCTGACCCTGGCGATCGTCGGCTTCTATGTCGGGCATATCGCCACCGAACAGATGAAACAGGTCAGCGGCAATTCACTGCTCAATACCGCGCGTTCTGCGGCAACGTTGCTCGGTGACCAATTACGCGAGCGCCAGCTGGAGGTCTACCTGCTCAGCCGTGCGCCGCATCTGGAACGCGGCGACCTCGACAACCCGGCGATTCTCAAATCGATGCAACTGCGCACCCAGGCCCGGGCCGAGTATGCGTGGATGGGCGTGACCGATGCCGATGGCCATGTGCATCAAGCGGTCAATAATTTGCTGGTCGGGCAATCGGTGCAGCAACGGCCATGGTTCCAGGCAGGCCTGCGCGGTGAGTACACCGGTGACCCGCACGAAGCGGTGTTGCTGGCCAAACTGCTGCCGGGAACGCCCAACGGCGAACCGCTGCGTTTCATCGACTTCGCCGCCCCGATCCGCAACGCCGACGGCCAGGTGATTGGCGTGCTGGGCGCGCACGCGCACTGGAGCTGGGTGACGCGTATCGTCGAATCGGCAGCGTTCTCGCATAAAAATGCGTCGCCGGATATCGAAGCGCTGATCATCGATCACGACGGCAAGGTGCTGTACCCGGAAGCCCTGATGGGCCAGCAACTGGCGGTGAATGATTCGAAGTCGCCGGGCTGGTCGGTCGGCAACGGTTACCTGACCAGCATGGTCACCGTACCGACGCCTTCGAGTACGGCGTTGTCCTGGTCGATTGCCGTGCGCCAGCCACTGGACACCGCTCTGGAGCCGGCGCGCCTGCTGCTCTATAAATTGTTGCTGCTGGGTGTGGCCGCCGCCGTGGCATTCGGGCTGGTGGCGTACTATCTGGCGCAGTATCTGAGCCGGCCGATCGAGCAACTCGCGCACTCGGCCAAACAGGTGCAGAACCAGCAGCCCGGCGCACACTTCCCGCTGCAGCACCCGGTGCGGGAAATCGCCCAGCTTGGGCAGTCGATCGACGCCATGACCCGGTCGCTGCTGGCCAAGGAGCGCGAACTGCAGGAAGCCAACGCCTCGCTGGAAGCCACCGTAGCCCAGCGCACCGCGGCACTGATGCAGGCCAATGCCGACCTGTTGAACCTGGCGACCCACGACGCCCTGACCGGCGTCTACAACCGTCGCCGCTTCGATGAAAAACTCAGCGAATACAGTCTGCTGTTCCGCCGCACCGGGCGACCGTTTGCCCTGCTGCTGATCGACGCCGATCACTTCAAGCGTATCAACGACACCTACGGCCACGCGATTGGCGACGACGTGTTGCAGCAATTGGCGCAGCTCATTCAGGTCAGCGTGCGCGCCACAGACTTCGTCGCCCGTTATGGCGGCGAGGAATTCGCCGTACTGCTGCCGGAAGTCGCCCAGCCTGATACTCCAGAGGTGGTCGCCGAAAAGATCCGTGTCGCCGTGGCCCAGGCGCACTTTCCCGAGATCGGACAGGTCACGGTGAGCATTGGCGTCGCGCTGGCCGACCCGGCGGACAACAGCCACACGATGCTGATCAAACGTGCCGACCAGCAGCTGTATCAGGCGAAAGCGGCGGGCCGTAATCAGGTGGCTTGATCAGCCCTCTTTGACTTCGCAAATGCCGTTGGCCTGGTTTGCCGGGCCGGCCGAGCAAAATCTTTAATTGGAGAACTGCTGCAGATACGCCAGCAAATTATCGATCTTCTCCTCGTCACTAAGCCCCCAGAAAATCATTCGTGTGCCCGGCACCACGCCCTTTGGATCTTTCAGATACGCAGTCAGCGTTTCGCGGTCCCAGGTCTTGCCCGAATTTTTCATCGCCTCGGAATACACGTAATTGGCCGAGGTTCCGGCCGCTCGACCGATGATGCCGTTGAGTTGCGGGCCGAACCCCGGGCGCGCATCCGGGCCAACCTGGTGGCAGCCGCCGCACAGGCGCGGGAAGATCTTTTCGCCGGCCTGCGGATCGCCTGCGGCGCGGGTGGTCGAGCTGAACAGTACGGCGGTGGCGGTCAGGGCAAGCAAGAGTGCAACAGTGTTTTTCATCGAAGGTTCCGGAACGGCTTGAATCTGGCTGCGCAAGGGTAACATCTGTCCCCCGGGCCTCGTTTTACAGGTAAGCGGCAATGACCTTCCTGACGGTGGTCAAGGCCTGCCGCAACACATCCATTTCCACCGAACCCAGGGCCAGTCGAATCGCATGCGGCACATGGGCCGACACTGCAAACGGCTCGGCAGTGGTGACCGAAATCTGCTTCTGCATCAGCTCCACCACAATCTGATCGGCACGCACGTCTTCCGGCAAGGGCAGCCACAGGAAATACGAGTTCGGATGGGCGACGCATGGCAACCCTTTGAGCAACTCGGCAGCCAGTGCCTGGCGCGCCTGAGCATCTTGGCGTTTTTGCGCTTCCAGCTCGATCACGGTGCCGTCGTCGAGCCAGCCACAGACAATCGCGGTCATCAGTCCCGGGGTGTTCCAGGTGGTTGCGCGAATCACCCGCTCCAGTGCCGGAACGTGGGCCGCAGGCGCAGCAATGAAACCGACGCGCAGGCCGGTGGCGATGTTCTTCGAAAGGCCCGAAACGTAGACCGTGCGCTCAGGCGCCAGGTCGATCAGAGGACGCGGCGGGTCTTCCACCAGAAAAGCGTAGGCCGCATCTTCGATAAGGGTCAGATCATGCCGTCGCGCGATGGCAGCCAATTCTTCGCGCTGCTCGATTGGCATCACCCAACCAAGCGGGTTATGCAGGGTCGGCATGCTGTACACCGCACGCACCGAGCGACTGCGGCAGAGTTTTTCCAGCGCGGCCAGATCCGGCCCCTGCTCGTTGACCGGGATCGCCACCACTTCCAGATGCAACGCCTCGGCCAGCACTTTGAACCCGGAATAGGTCAGTGCATCGGCGGCGATCACATCGCCGGGCTTGAGCAACGCCATCAGCGTCACCGCCAGCCCCTGCTGGGCGCCGTTGACCAGCAGCACTTGCTCAGCGTCGACGTTGACACCGCGACTGAGCAAATGGCGCGCGACCGAAGCCCGTTCGTGGGCCCGGCCGGCATGGGGCTGATAGCGCAACAACGCTTCCAGATCTCCCGACAACGCCAGCTGGCGCAGTGCGGTGCGCAACAATTGCGTCTGACCGGGCAAGGACGGGTAGTTGAAATTCAGGTCGATCATGCCGACGGCCACGTCTTTCTGGTCGATGCCCTGCCCCGGCGACAACGAGGTTTCGCGCACGAAGGTGCCGCGCCCGGTTTCGCCGCTGACCAGCCCCATGGCTTCGAGTTCGGCGTACACCCGCGAGGCCGTGACCAGCGCCAGGCCTTCCTGCGTGGCCAGTTGCCGGTGCGTCGGCAGACGGGTGCCGGGCGCCAGACGTCCGGTGCGAATGTCGGCGGCGTAAGTGTCGACGAGGGTCTTGTAGCGAGAGCGGGACATGTCGGGATGTATCCATGACAATTTTTTGATTGTCCTGATTCTCAATCATAGGATTCTCTCAAAGCAACCCACAATGAGTGTGAATCGTATGGAACGGACTTCAAACGTGAGCAACCCGGCACTGGAAAAAACCAGCGGCTGGATCAACGGCTTTATTGGCGTGGTGTGCTTCAGCGGCTCGCTGCCGGCGACGCGCCTGGCCGTGCTGGAGTTTGACCCGGTGTTTCTCACCGTCGCGCGCGCCGCCATTGCCGGCGTCCTGGCCGTTGACCTGTTGTGGTTGTTCCGTGAGCGGCGACCGTCCAGGGATCAGTGGTTTTCGTTGTTGATCGTGGCATTGGGCGTCGTGCTCGGTTTCCCGCTGCTGACGGCGTTGGCATTGCAGCACGTGACATCGGCACATTCGATCGTCTTTGTCGGCTTGCTGCCATTGGCCACTGCGCTGTTTGGCGTGTTGCGCGGTGGCGAGCGCCCGCGCCCGGTATTCTGGTTCTTCTCGATCCTCGGCAGTGCTCTGGTGGTGGGGTTCGCCTTGTCACAGGGATTGTCTGCCTCGCCCACCGGTGACCTGCTGATGCTCGCCTCGATTCTGGTCTGCGGTCTGGGTTATGCCGAAGGCGCAAAACTGTCGCGCACCCTGGGTGGCTGGCAGGTGATCTGTTGGGCGCTGGTCTTGTCGCTGCCCCCGATGGCAATTGCGAGCCTGTGGCTGGCCCCACCATCCTTCAGCGGCATCAGCGTGTCGGCATGGGTCTGTCTGGGCTACGTTTCGCTGTTCAGCATGCTGATCGCGTTCGTGTTCTGGTATCGCGGTCTGGCCCAGGGCGGGATTGCCGCGGTTGGTCAACTGCAGTTGCTGCAACCGTTTTTCGGCCTGGCGCTGGCAGCGACGTTGCTGCATGAGCAAGTCAGCATCGGCATGCTGGTGGTGACGGTGGGCGTGATTCTTTGTGTGGCCGGGGCGAAGAAGTTCTCCCGATAGTGATCTTTGGCATCGCCGCTGTGGGAGCGGGCTTGCTCGAAGGCGTAGTGGCAGTCGATACCGTTTCACCGACATACCACCTTCGCGAGCAAGCCGCGCCCACAACTGCACTCAGTGGTGTTCGACGCCGGCGCGTTTCAACAGCTTCTTGCAGCGCTCGGAGAGATGAAACACCTGCAGCTCCTTGCCCGCCTTTTCGTAACGCTCGCGCAGGGTCTTCAACGCGGCAATCGCCGAGTAATCGACGAAGCTCAAATGCCGGCAATCGAGGGTCACTCGTACTGGGTCATTGGCCGGGTCGAACTGGTTGAGGAACGGCGTGGTCGAGGCGAAAAACAGCGTGCCGTGCAGGCGGTAGAGTTTGCTGCCGTCGGCTTCCAGATGCTCATCGGCGTACAACTCGCGGGCCTGCTGCCAGGCGAAATTCAGCGCGGCGATGATGATCCCGCAGAGCACGGCAGTGGCCAGGTCGGTGAACACGGTGATAGTGGTCACGGCGATGATCACCAGTACATCGTTGAGCGGCACTTTGTTCAACACCCGCAACGAGGCCCAGGCGAAGGTCTGCTGCGAGACCACGAACATCACCCCTACCAGTGCCGCCAGCGGAATACGCTCAATCAGCGGCGACAGAAACAGGATGAACAGCAGAATCAGCACCCCCGCCACCACCCCGGACAAACGCCCGCGGCCGCCGGAGCTGAGGTTGATCACGGTCTGGCCGATCATCGCGCAACCGCCCATGCCACCGAATGCGCCGGAGACCACGTTCGCCGCGCCCAGCGCCACGCACTCGCGATCTGGGTAGCCGCGGGTTTCGGTGATTTCGTCGGTGAGGTTCAGGGTCAGCAGGGTTTCCAGCAGACCGACCAGCGCCATCAGAATCGCGTACGGGGCGATGATGCGCAGGGTTTCCAGCGTCCACGGGATGTCCGGCAGCGCGAAGCTCGGCAGACCGCCGGCGATGTGCGCCATGTCGCCAAGGGTGCGCGTCGGCAGACCGAACAGGTAGACCAGCAGGCCCACGCCGAGGATCGCCACCAATGCCGGCGGCACCGCGCGGGTCAGGCGCGGCAGGATGTAGACGATGGCCATGGTCAGCAGCACCAGCCCGGTCATCAGGTACAGCGGCGTGCCGCTGAGCCAATGTTCACCGCTCTTGAAATGCTCCAGTTGCGCCAGTGCAATGATGATCGCCAGGCCGTTGACGAAACCGAGCATCACCGGATGCGGCACCATGCGCACCAGTTTGCCCAGGCGCAACAAGCCGAACGCCATCATGATCAAACCGCCGAGCAACACCGTCGCTAGCAAGTACTGCACGCCGTGCTGCACCACCAGCGCGACGATCACCACCGCCATCGAACCCGCCGCCCCGGAGACCATTCCCGGCCGGCCGCCGAACAACGCGGTCAGCGTACAAATGATGAAGGCGCCGTACAGGCCCATCAGCGGATTGAGATGCGCCACCAGCGCGAACGCAATGCATTCGGGCAACAGGGCAAATGAGGTGGTGAGTCCGGCCAGGACATCGGCGCGCAGACGTTTTGGTTTCATGGCTTACCTGACTGAGCGGCCAACGAGGGTGGCCGCGGATGTTCGCGAAAATGAGGGGTGCGGATGTTACGGAATAGTTCGGAATCGGGCCAGTGATCGCTGACACCCGTCGACGCGCGATTTATCCTGACGCGCTTCTGCCCCCATCGAGTACGACCATGACTGCATTGCTGACCGCCCGCGACGTTTGCCAGCGCTTGCGCGAGGCTGCGCTGGGCGTGCTGATGTTCAACAGATCCAAGACACCCAGTGATGCCGGACTGATCGCGGTCGATATCGAGGGCTGGCGCCTGTTGCTTGATTTTGAGGGTGGGCACTTGCATCACTGTGAACAGTGCCGCTGCCCGGATGGCCGCGAATGGCAATTCAACAGCCGTTACGGCACCGACCCGGTGAATCTGCTCAGTACCTGGGAACTGGCGCAGATCGAGAATCTGTTGAAGCTCTGAGCGCTTCACGGTGAAGTCGGTTGCTCAATGATGGCACTCTGCCCATAATTCGCCCCCCTTATTCCTCACGCAAGGAAACGCCGTGAAAAAGTCTCTGTTGTTGATCCCGATGCTGGCAGTGCTGCTGCAAGGTTGTGGCATGACCATGACCCGCTATGAGCCGAGCTTCGAAAACGTTCAGAAGCTCAAGCAGACCCCGCCCCTGCAAGCGATCAGCAATCCTCAGGTAACTGCCGAGTCTGGCGAAGGTTCGCTGACAGTTCGAGCCAACCCGGTGCGCTCGCCATCCGGCAGCATCCCGGCGCATATCCAGGACGCGATCACCGAAGAACTGCGCAAGGCCGGTCTGCTTGATCCGCAGGCTCAGCGTCAATTGAAAGTGCTGGTGGTGAAGAACAACCTGTCGGCCGGCATGGGCACAGGCGAAGGCCAACTCGCGGCACGCTTCACCCTGCTTAATGGGCAGAACGTGGTTTACGACGCGACCAAGCATGTCAGCAGCCAGTGGAGCAGCAGCTTCTTTGGTTTCATCGCGATTCCGAATGCGGTCAACGCCTATAACCCGATGCTGCGTGATCTGTTGAAGGAACTGTACAGCGATCCGCAGTTCATCCAGGCCCTGAAGTAAGGGCGAAAAAAAGAGCCGCGATTGCGGCTCTTTTTTTTGGCATCAGGCCCGTGGATTACGGGGCTCGAGTGCCGAGTATTTCAGGTTGTTGTTGTCGATCATCTGCTTGAGCAGCGCGTTGACCTGACGGGCGAATGTGTCGTTGACCGCCGCCTTCGGAGTGTTGCCCATCAGCGGAATGAACCAGATGCCGATCCAGGTACCGACCGCATCATGGTTGCTCGCGGTGGTCAGGGCCTGGCCTGTGCCGTCGACGGCTTCGAGGCTCATGGTGTACTGATCGGTGCCGTATGCCGGGATCACCCCCAGGCTGAAACCACTGATGAAGCCCAGCACCATCGAACCGGCATTCGGCGGATGGTTGTACATTTTCAGACGCAGGCTGTAGTCGCCCGGTTGCTTCTGGAACTCGTCCAGGGTGACACGGCCGAAAAGGCCTGAATCGCTCAGAATCTTTTGCAGCTCAGGCTTGAGCTGGTCACGCGCCTGCGGCACTTCTACGGCCGAAGCGCTTTTCGGCTCGCCCTGATAGAAGTCGAAATCCACATACACATTGGGTTTGTTGGCGTAGCTGGCCATCGATGGCAGCTTGACCGGCGCGACTTCGTCTTTGGTGAAACTGGCACAGCCACCGAGCGCAAGCACTAGGCCCAGCGCCAGGATTTTCCCGAATTGCATGTTGTCTTCCCTATGTGAACCGAGCCAAATGATAGCAATGAGCCTCCATTGCGGAGGCGGGGCGGATTCTAGAGAGAGCGGTCGCGTGAGGAAAGACTGAATCAGAAAATTTACACAAAAATATCCGCTCAGCTTTGCCGCAAATCGAGCAGTTAGCTGGTCTCATCGCTGTATAGTTTTGTATATTGCGAAACCGAATTTGCCCGAATCTGCCCATGCCTTCTATTCACACCGTGTTCCCATGAGCGCCATCCGCGTACGCAACGAGCAACTGATCCTCGCCGCCGCCAGCGAAGAGTTCGCCGCCAACGGCTTCGACGCGACCCAGACCCGCGACATCGCCGCCCGTGCCGGCGTGCCCAAGGCCAACCTGTATTACTACTTCCAGACCAAGGAAAACCTGTACTCGAAAGTCCTCCTGGGGTTTGTCGAACCGCTGCTGGAAGCCTCGGCAGCGTTGCGCGAAAGCGATGACCCGCTGATCGGCCTGCGCGCCTACATCGCCGCGCGCATCCGCATCGCCCGTGAACACCCGGCGATTGCCAAGGTATTCAGCGGCGAGCTGCTGCTCGGCGGGCGCCAGTTGCCAGACGAATGCCGCGACGTGCTGCACGCCGAAGCCCGACGCAACGTCGAGTGCCTGCGCAGCTGGATCGAGCGCGGCCTGCTGGCCCCGGTGGACCCGGAACACCTGATGCTGTTCATCTGGTCGGCAACCCGCACCTACACCAATATTGGCTGGCAAATGGGCTGCATCACCGGGCGCGCAGTGCCGCAGGATGAGGATTACGCGACGGCAGCCGAGACCATTACGCGCTTGGTGCTGGAGGGCGTCGTGGCCCCGCAGGCTGGGGCGATTCGTGGAGTTCTGTTTGCGACTTGAAATGTGAGGGCTGCTACGCAGCCGGCGCGAGCAAGCTCGCTCGCCACAGGGAACTCATGCTGGACATGGGAATTGGTGAACACCTTCAATCATTGTGGGAGCGGGCTTGCTCGCGAAGGCGTCGGGTCAGCCAACAC
>NZ_KI911360.1:27500-168002 GCF_000514195.1 Pseudomonas sp. URIL14HWK12:I6 | reverse complement strand
TCAATCATTGTGGGAGTGGGCTTGCTCGCGAAGGTGTCGGGTCAGCCAACGCATGCACAGGCCCACCGCTTTCGCGAGCAAGCTCGCTCCCACAGGGGTATGCGCTGGTTTTAGAAAGTGATCTCGGCTGCGGGTTTGACGTCGACCCGGGCCGTGGCGCCGGTCAGGTGCGCCAGATCCTTGTTGTGTTCGGCGATGATGTCTTCAGCGCTCATGGTGCCGTTGTCCACGGTGGAATGGGCGTCAGCCACGAGCACCACGTCGTAACCCAACTGATGGGCCTGGCGCACGGTGGCGTTGACGCAGTAGTCGGTCTGCAGGCCGCAGATGATCAGGCGTTCGAAGTTTTCGCTGGGCAGCAGTTTGCCCAGCTCGGTCTGGTAGAACGAATCCGGGGTGGTTTTACCTACGCGCAGGTCTTCGGCGGTCGTCAGCAATCCGGCGGCGAGTTGCCAGCCTTCGGCCCCATGGGCCAGCGGGCTGTCCTTTTCCTCATGCTGAATCAGCACTACCGGCACACCCGCCTCACGCGCACGCGTGCTGAGCTGGTTAATGGTGTCGATCACACGGTGGATGTCGAAGCACTGATACTCGCCTGAGCAGAGAGCCTGTTGGACGTCGATGATCAGCAATGCGCTAGACATGATGGGCCTTCCTTGATCGATCCTTGAGACAGGGGGCGGAGCCAAGCCCCGCCGCCTGTTTTACGCCTCTCAGTAACCCAATGACAACCCGGTATTACGCCGTGGATCGTTGGCCCCGTAGAAACGGTTTTTGCCCACGGGTTTACCGCCCAGTGACGGCGCGCCGACCAGGATCGCGGCGATGTGGTTGGCATCCTGCGGCCCGGCGAATTTGTGGCCCCAGCTCTCGAGGATCTTCTTCGTATCCGGGCTGGCGGCGAAGTCTTCGAGGTTGGTTTCTTCCGGCATCCATTGCTGGTGGAAACGCGGAGCGTCGACCGCTTCCTGCAGGCCCATGCCGTAGTCGATGACGTTGAGCATGGTCAGCAAGGTCGCGGTGATGATGCGGCTGCCACCCGGCGTACCGACCACCATCACCACTTTGCCGTCCTTGGTGACGATGGTCGGGCTCATCGACGACAGCGGGGTTTTGCCCGGGGCGATGGCGTTGGCCTCGCCCTGCACCAGACCGTACATGTTCGGCACGCCGACCTTGGAGGTGAAGTCATCCATCTCGTCGTTGAGGATCACCCCGGTCTTGCTCGCCATCACCCCGGCGCCGAACCAGTCGTTGAGGGTGTAGGTCACCGACACTGCGTTGCCCCACTTGTCGACGATCGAATAGTGCGTGGTGTTGTTGCCCTCATGCGGGGCGACGCCGGGTTTCAGCTCGGCGGAGATCCCGGCCTTCTGCGGCTGGATCGCATTGCGCAGCTTGGTGGCGTAGTTCTTGTCCAGCAGGTGCTCGATCGGATTCTTCACGAAATCCGGGTCGCCCAGATAGCTGTTGCGATCCACATAGGCGTGGCGCATCGCTTCGATCTGATAGTGCATGCCCTGGGCCGAATGGAAGCCCAGATCCTTCATCGGATAGCCTTCGAGGATGTTCATGATCTCGCAGATCACCACCCCGCCGGAGCTTGGCGGTGGTGCCGAGACCACATGGTAGCCACGGTAATCGCACTCCACCGGGGCCAGTTCGCGGGTCTTGTATTTGTCGAGGTCGGCCTGGGTGATGATGCCCTTGTTGGCCTGACTGGACGTGACGATTGCGTCGGCCACCCAGCCTTTATAGAAACCGTCAGCGCCTTTTTCGGAAATGGTGCGCAGGGTTTTCGCCAGATCCTTTTGCACCAGTTTCTGCCCGACCTGCATCGGTTCGCCGTTGTGCAGGAAGATCGAGCCGGAATCACGCATGTCCTTCTTGAACACATCGGTGGCGTAGTCCAACAGATCGACGTCGCCCTGCTCCAGCTCGAAGCCGTCTTCCGCCAGTTTGATCGCCGGAGCGATCATGTCCTTGCGCGGTTTGGTGCCGTACTTGCTCAGCGCCAGCTCCATGCCCGACACGGTGCCCGGCACCGCCACGGCGAGGTGACCACGGGTGCTCAGATCCGGGACGACGTTGCCGTCCTTGTCCAGGTACATGTTGGCGGTCGCCGCCAGCGGGGCTTTTTCACGGAAGTCGAGGAAGGTCTTGCGCCCGTCCGCCAGTTGAATGGTCATGAAACCGCCACCGCCGAGGTTGCCTGCGGCGGGATACACCACCGCCAGCGCATAGCCCACAGCGACCGCCGCATCCACCGCGTTACCGCCGTTTTTCAACACATCGACACCGACATGCGAGGCCAGGTGTTGAGCGGTGACCACCATGCCGTTTTCGGCGGCGACCGGGGCCACGGAAGCGGCGTGGGCCATGAGGCAGCTCAGTGCCAGTGACGTCGCAATCAGCGTTTTGGCCAAAGGTTCGTACTTCATGAGTCGATCTCTTTTTTGTTTTCGGGTTCTGTGCAGAACAGAGGGGAACGCAGCAAAAGCACCAAGCAGTATGGTCGCTATTGCGATTTGCGCCTCCCCGCTCAGGCAGTATGCTGGGCGCTCTCGCCGTACCGATCCGGAGTTCTGCCCATGTCGTACACGTTCATCACCCTGCCCTCACCGGTCGGCGAATTGAAGCTGGTTGCGAACGGCTCACGACTGGCGGCCATCCTCTGGGAAAACGACAAACCGGGCCGGGTGCGCCTCGGTCCGATGAGCGAAGCGCCGGACAATCCGCTGCTGCAGCGAACCGCGCAGCAGCTTGAGGAATATTTTGCCGGCAAGCGTGATCGCTTCGACCTGGAACTGGATTTTGTCGGCACCGATTTTCAGAAAAAGGTCTGGGCGGCGCTGCTGACCATCCCCTTTGGCGAGACGCGCACTTACAGCCAGATCGCCGAGCAGATCGGCAACCCGACGGCGGTGCGTGCGGTGGGCGCGGCGAACGGGCGTAACCCGATCTCGATTGTGGCGCCGTGTCATCGGGTGATCGGCGCGTCGGGGAAGTTGACCGGGTTTGCGGGTGGGCTTGAGGCCAAGGAGCGGTTGCTGACACTGGAGGGCGGTGACTGGTCTGATGTCGGTAGAACAGGCAACTTGTTTTAACCCCGTAAATGCATTGTGTGGCGAGGGCGCTTGCTCCCGCTCCAGTGCGCAGCACGGGCAAAAACCTGGGGCCGCTGCGCAGCCCAGCGGGAGCAAGCGCCCTCGCCACAATGGATTGGCGTTGAATCAGCTGTCGAAAAGGTTATTCATCGCCGCATACTGCAACAGCATGATGGTCTTGGCATCGCAGATCTCGCCACGGTGAAATGCAGCCAGTGCTTCATCGAAGCCCCATTCGAGCACTTCCAGCTCTTCGGTTTCTTCTTCCAGGCCACCGCCCTCACTGACCTTCGACTTCGCGTCGTATTCGGCGATGAAGAAGTGCAGTTTCTCGGTCACCGAGCCGGGGCTCATGTAGGCCTCGAAGACCTTCTTCACCTCATGCACGCGGTAACCGGTTTCCTCTTCGGCCTCGTCGCGGATCCGCTGTTCCGGCGCCGCACCTTCCAGCAGCCCCGCCGCCACTTCGATCAACAAGCCGTCGTGACCGTTGACGAACACCGGCAAGCGAAATTGGCGGGTCAGCACCACCGTGCGCTGTGCGCGGTTGAACAACAGGATCGCCGCGCCATTGCCACGGTCGTAGACTTCGCGAGTCTGCCGCTGCCAGTCACCGTTGTTGCGTAGATAGTCGAAGGTGATTTTCTGCAACAGATACCAGTCGTGGGACAACACCTGAGTATCGACAATGTTGACCCGCTCGGCTGTCTTGGTCATGACGCCTGTTCCTTGTGCCATCGGAAAACGCCCATAGTCGAATAATCGCGCACACAAAAAAAGCCCGGCAATGCTGTCGGGCCTGTTTACTGGTGTTCGCGGATGGTGTCAGAGATCGACCAGGTGCCGGTCGATGCGCTTGAGCACGCCTTTGATCAGGTTCATCGCACTGTCGGCGCGAAACGGCAGGTTAAGCGAAGGCTCGCAGATCTCCATTTCCATGATCATCGGCCGACCGTCATAGTCGCGGATCACGTCGACCCGGCCGTAGAGCAACGGCAGCTCAAGCCCGAGCACCTCGGCAGAAGCCACCAGCGCCGATAGCGCCACCGCCTGCTCCTCGGCATCCGCCTCGCGCGGCTGGCGAAATTCGGGGGTTGGCACGTTCACCGTACCGTCCGCCATGAGCATGGCACCCTTGCGAATGGAATGGCTGAAGGTGTTATCGAAGAAGGTCAGGTCGGTCTCGCCGTAAGTGTCGATGGTGGTGATGTACGGCTGGATGATCACGTGCGAACCGCGCTTTTGCAGCGCGCGAATGTGCGCCAGCGCGGCCTCGGAACCGCCGCGGACAAATCTTTTCACTCCGCGCGAATACGAGCCGATCGTCGGTTTGACGACAAATTCATGGCTGTCGGTGTTCGCGTCGAGGAACTCAGCCAGATGACCCTCGGGAGCGTCGTCGGGCGCCAGGAACACACTGGGAATAATCGGCACGCCGCGCGCAGCAATGTCCTTCAGGTACAGCTTGTTCAAGCCCCACCGGGCCACGGACGGCACGTTCAACAGGCAGGTCAGTGCATGCACCTTGTCGCACCAGGCAAAGAATTCGTCGAGGTTTTCAATGCAGTCCCACGGTGAACGGATCAATACGGCGGTATACGCCGCCCAATCGATTGACGGATCGTCCCAGAAACACACATCGGCGTTGATCGACAGTTGCTTGCAGGCTTCAAGCAATGGCGGCATGTCGTAGTCAATGTGCAGGTTCGGCTTATCGGTGACGAGTGCAAGCTTAATCATGAAGAATCCTTTCTACTGAACAGTTGGAAGCAGAAAAACAGCAACGACTCACCAGGGAATCACGCGGTCCTGATGGCGGTAAGTGCCCGTGGGGCCATCGGCACCGATCAATGCCAGAGCGACACTGGTCCGCGCGCCTTCCTGCACATCGAGATCACCGGCGCCGTCATTCATGCCGGTTTTGGTGTAACCGGGGTGCACGGCATTGACCTTGACGGGCGTATCGCGAAGCTCGTAAGCCAGATGAACCGTCCACGAATTCACCCCGCTTTTACTGGCGCTGTAGCCCGGCAAGGATTTGAACATCGGTGAATAGGCGTAAGAATCGACGTCCGTATGGGTGGTGAGCGATGCCAGCAGACTGGATACGTTGACGATGCGTCCGGCCGCAGATTGACGAATCAGCGGCAGACAATGCTGGGTCACCGCGACCATGCCGAACAGGTTGGTTTCAAACGTCTGGCGCCACTGTTGAAGTGGTTGTTGCGAAGGGTTCAACCCGTAGGATTCGATACGGATCGCCGCGTTATTGATCAGGATATCCAGTCGACCGAACTTCGCCTCCAGCAATTTGACCGCCGAGGCGATGCTGTCTTCATCCGTGACATCCAGCAGGCACGGGAACGCCTTCAGGCCCATGCCGACCAACTCGTCGGCCGCCTGAGCGACAGCCTGATAATTCCTGCCACTGAGTACCACTGTCACGCCCTCGGCGGCCAGTTGTCGCGCCACCTCAAAACCGATGCCACGGTTGGCACCGGTCACCAATGCAACCTTGTCAAAATCGTTCATCGTGCAACTCCAGACAACGCTCCGCCCTGCCCGCAGGAAGGACGGAACCAATACGATTCATGAAATGTTCCAGCAGCGGCCCGAACGCCCGCAGATCGGTCAGAAAGGCGTCGTGGCCGTCCGGGCAATCGAGCCGGACAAAGGTCACCTCGGCACCATCCTGCTCGAGCCCTTGAGCGATGTGCTGCTGTTGCGCAACAGGAAACAGCGTGTCGCTCTCGACGCCGACCACCAGAACCTGCTCCAGCCCGGCAGTCTGAAAACCGCCCTGCGGCGGCGTCAGACAGGCATAAAGATCAATCGCGCGGCTTAGCTGCAAATAACTGTTAGGGTCGAAATCCCGCGCGAATCGCCATGCATTGGCCTGCAGATAATCCTCGACTTCAAAGTCGTGGGTCATGCCGGCGGATTTCCCCGCCGCCTGATCGCTGCGGCTGAAACGGCGATTCAATTGCGCGCCGGAGCGATAACTCAACAGGCCGATCTTGCGAGCCAGCGTCATGCCATGGATCGGGCGCGCATCCGGCGAATACTCGCCACCGGCCCACAGCGGATCACTGCGGATGGCTTCCCGCTGCAATGAACGCAAGGCCGTGGACACGGGAAGCGAACTGGCCGCGCCGCACAGGTTGATGTGATGCCGGACAAACCCCGGATGCCGGGTCAACAGGGCCAGCGCACACATGCCACCCATCGAAGCGCCGATCAGGCAGGTCACTTGCGCCATGCCCAGCGCTTTCACGGCCATGACGATCGTGTCGACGATGTCTTCGATGCTCAGCTCGGGAAAGCGCGACTGGTAAGGCCTGCCACTCGCCCGCTCGGTGGACAGCGGCCCCGTCGAGCCCTTGCAACCCCCCAGGTAGTTGAAACAGATCACATACCAGCGGTCTGTATCGATCGGCTTGCCTGAACCGGCAAAGTCCTCCCACCAGCCCGCCTCAGGATCGCGGGCGACACTGCAGACGTGGCTGTTGGCGGACATGCCGGGCAGCACCAGGACGATGTTGTCGCGACGATCATTCAGTTGCCCGAACGTCTCATACGTCAGCCTGAAATCTTCCAGTACACCTCCACGATGCATTGGAAACGGGCGCGCGAACTCGATGTAATCTGCTGCCGGAAGAGTTTCCACCATGATGCTAATCCCTTAGAGCGCCTGCTTCGCCAAGTAACCGGTTGCCTGTTACGGCTCGAGCGACTGCAACCAGTCATCGTCGGAACCTTCGGCGATGCCGTCCATCAGGAACGTCGAGAGATAACGTTCACCGGTATCCGGCAACATGGCCAGCAGCACCGAACCGGCCGCTGCGGTCTCGGCAACCTTCAACGCTGCGGCGACCGAAGCGCCCGAAGAAATGCCGACGAAGATCCCCTCTTCCCTGGCCAGGCGCTGCGAAGTGTCACGTGCTTCGTACTCGTTCACGGTCAGGACTTTATCGATGACGGTCTTGTCCATGATGGTCGGCGTGAAGTTGGGCGCGAGGCCCTGAATCTGGTGCACGCCCCAGGTGCCGCCCGACAGCAACGCAGCATTTTCCGGTTCTGCGGCAACGATCTGCACCGCAGGTCGCGCGACTCGCAGCATCTGGCCAACGCCGGTCAGTGTGCCGCTGGTGCCGAAACCGGTGACAAAGTAGTCCAGGCGTTTACCGGCAAAATCACCGAGGATTTCGGTGGCGGTGGTTTCGCGGTGATAGGAAGGGTTGGCCGGGTTATCGAATTGTCGCGATCTGAACCAGCCAAACTTCTGCGCCAGTTCATCGGCAATCTGGTTGCCGCCGCTGCTGCCCAGGTGAGCAGGAAACAGCAGAACCTTGCCGCCATAGGCACGAATCAGCTTGCGCCGTTCGATCGAGTAACTGTCGGACATGATCGCCACAAAGTTATAGCCGCGCGCCGCGGCAACCATCGCCAACGCAATGCCGACGTTGCCGGAGGTGCATTCGGCGATCGTATCGCCAGGCTTCAACAGGCCTCTGGCTTCGGCGTCGAGTACCACCGCCAGCGCCAGCCGGTCCTTGACCGAACCGCCGGGGTTGAACGACTCGACCTTCACATAAATGCTGACGTGTTCCGGGGCGAGCCTTTGCAGCTTGACGATTGGCGTACGGCCGATCGTGTCCAGAATGCTTTCATACAACGGCATGAGCGAGTTCTCCATCAAATACGAATTCAGCAGGGCCGGAGAGGTACATCGCGGACAAGTCACTCTCCCATGTCACTTCAAGGGTTCCGCCGGGCAGTTCGACATCGACCGAGCGGTCGACCCGCCCGGCCCGCGCCAGCACCGCGACCGCCGCGCAGGCACCGCTGCCGCAGGCCAGCGTCTCGCCTGCGCCGAATTCGTAGACCTTGAGTTTTATCCTGTTGCGCGATTGCAGCTGTACAAACCCGACGTTGACGTCAGGGGAGAAATACCCGGAGTTTTGCAGGGCGCTGCCGACAGCTGGAATCTCATACTGATCACGTTCGGCTTCGATCACCGCATGCGGGTTGCCCATCGATACCGCCGAACACGCCAGGTGTTGCCCGGCGAGTTCGAGTTGATAAGCCGACTGCGCCTGGTCGAAGCCGAACACCGGGATGGCGGCGGGCGAGAAATTCGGTGCGCCCATGCTGATCTGATAGTTGCCGTCCTCCATGACCCGGACCCGGTGGGTACCGGAGGGACTGTCGAGGGTGAACTCGGACGCCTCCGTCAAACCTGCCCGAACCAGCCATGCGGCGACACACCGCGCACCGTTGCCGCATTGGCGGGAGGACTCGCCCTGCGCCGTCCAGATATCGAACGAGGCTACGGACGATGGATTGCGCGCAGCCTTGACGCCCAGAACCATATCGGCGCCGATACCTTTATGGCGGTTAGCCAGGTACTTGCACAATTCGCGCGACGGATCCTGCGCATCACGCAGATCGAGAATGATCATGTCATTGCCCGCACCGTGCATCTTGCTGAAACGCAGCCGGTCAGCAGCAGGCGGTTTATGCATGGCACACACTCGCCTCAAGACACGCTTTGGACAGGAGCGGGTCAACGATATCGATGATGCACTGGGTCGCACGCTGTGCCGTCGCCGCATCGCAGGAGGCGTTGAACTCGGCGATTTCCAGGCCGACGATCTGCTCCAGCGGAATTGCTCCCAGGATCGCCGCGAGCTGTTGCGGCAGCAGACCGTCAGGCACTGCGTAGTCGGCGGGCACGTAGCCAGGCTCAAGAGAGTCCCAATCGATGTGCACCCAGACCTTCGATTGGCCGATCGCGCTGCGCACCGCTTCGGCGGTTGCCTGCTGCGGGGAAAGCGTGCGCACATTATTGGCGCTCAGCAGACGCTGCTCTTGCCCGTCGATGTCACGCGCGCCGACCAGAATGACGTTCTCCGCACGCACGCCGGCGCCACAGCCGCTGTCCCAGAGGCCACATAATGCCGACACCACCATCCCGCCCAGGTAGCCCGTGTCAGTGGTCGTCGGAATATTGAAGTCACCATGGGCATCGACCCACACCAGACAAAGGTCCGGGTAATGTCTGGCAACCGCAGGTACGCTGCCCAGGCTGGCCGGGCAGGTGCCGTTGATGACCACTGTGAGTTGCTGCTCCTCTACCGCACAGGCCACGGCGCGATGCAGCGAATCGATCTGCTCACGTCCTGCCGGCAGACTGACTGTCCAGTCATCGGCCGCCGGCTCGCAGCTGCCGTCACCGATATACAGCGGCGCTACACCGTACTTTGCTTCAAGTGCCGACGCGGCCTTCAACGCGCCGATACGGGTAAATGCCGTGCGGTCTGCCACTCTGCCGTTGGATACAATCAACTTGAACATCAGGCTTCCTCTTTATTTTCATGGCTGGAATGTTTGAACGGGCAAACATCCGTGCGCTCTGCATTTTCTTCAATCAAACCGTATTGCCACCACTCTTTGGCGTCAGAGCCAAACCCGCCCAATTGCAAGGCGTGGGGCACCGAATCATATTTAAGGATGCGTTTGCGAATATTGGCGCGAACATTACGTCCGCCCACGGTATCGCCGGCAAATACATCGAAGCGTTCACGCGGATTAATGACCAACGCAAATCTCGACCCGAGGTTTCTACTCTTGCGAAGTTTGTGTGCGGGAGAACTCATATTCACAAACAATTGCATTCCCGCGAAGCACATCGACCAGAACGGTGACTCCGGGTCGACATCGACGCTGTCCGGCCACGGGCTTTCATCCAGCCAGTGCAGGCTCTGCAGCACGCCCCACCCGGCGGCCTGATACTCCTGCGCGGTACTCGCCGATATCGCATCGGTTGAAAAGAACACGATGAGCGGATAAGCGTCTTCGATTGAACCACTCCATGTTCTGGAAAGCGTTACATACTCTTTTAACCCTTCAGCCAGTTTCGCCAGCCCTTGAGCATCCAAAGTGTCGACAAATACAAATTTGATCGAAGACTTCTTGAATGCATTCTTGGAAAAGATGCAGGGAAAGTCGGACCCTGCTCCAAGTCGCTCTTCCAGTTCATTCAAGGCCTCTTTCTCCCAATCGGCCCCATGATGATTGACCTCATCCTGAGAAAGCATGACCCGATAAGAAACCTGCGCATCAAAGTTCCGCATACTCATTCCTTTATGCTGCACAACTTAGAGAGATGGCCGAGTGTGGCATCCAGCCGTCTGGCACTTTGCGCTGTCACACCTGCCACGAACTTACGTCAGGCATGACAACTTGCTTACTTGATCTGCGTCTGGAATCAGAAGACCGGCCACAGGTCCCGGGCGTTATTCGCCACTCGACGAACGCTCAGGTTGTTGACTGACCTGCTGCTGATGAATCGATGAATCCGCGCCATGGCGTCTTCGATGTCCGGCAATGCCGGCAACGTGACCACGCGGAAATGGTCGGGCGCGGGCCAGTTGAACGCGGTTCCCTGAACCACCAGCAGCCTTTCCGACATCAGCAGTTCGAGGACAAACTTCTCGTCATCCTTGATCGGGCAAATTTTCGGATCGATCCTTGGAAACGCGTACAGCGCGCCCATAGGCTTGACGCAACTGACGCCGGGAATAGCGTTGAGCAGCTCATGCACCCGGTTGCGCTGTTCGAGCAGGCGCCCCTGAGGCAAGACCAGGTCATTGATACTCTGATAACCCCCCAGCGCGGTCTGGATCGCATGCTGGGCCGGAACGTTGGCGCACAGGCGCATGTTCGCCAGCATGTCGATGCCTTCGACGTAGCCGGCGGCATGCTGCTTCGGCCCGGAAATCACCAGCCAGCCGGAACGAAACCCGGCCACCCGGTACGACTTGGACAACCCGTTGAAGGTCAGGCACAGCAGGTCCGGCGCCAGCGAGGCGGTGCTGATGTGCACAGCTTCGTCGTAGAGAATCTTGTCGTAGATCTCGTCGGAGAACACCACCAGATTGTGCTGGCGCGCGATCTCCAGCATTCCCAGCAGCACGTCTCGCGGATACACCGCACCGGTGGGATTGTTGGGGTTGATGATCACCAGCGCTCGGGTGTTGGGGGTGATTTTGGCCCGTATGTCATCGAGGTCCGGCCACCAGTCCTGCTGCTCGTCGCACCTGTAGTGCACCGCATTGCCCCCGCCAAGACTCACCGCGGCGGTCCACAACGGATAATCCGGAGCAGGCACCAGCACTTCGTCGCGGTTGTTCAGCAGCGCCTGCAGTGACATCACAATGAGCTCGGAGACGCCATTGCCCAGGTAGATATCGTCGACGCCGACGCCCTCGATCTGCTTCTGCTGACAGTACTGCATGACGGCCTTGCGGGCGCTGAATAAGCCTTTGGAGTCACTGTAACCTTGCGCCGTCGGCAAATTACGGATCACATCCTGGAGTATCTCGTCGGGCGCCTCGAAACCGAAGGGCGCGGGATTGCCGATATTCAACTTGAGAATGCGCTGGCCGTCCTCCTCCATCTTTCTGGCCTGCTCCAGTGCCGGGCCACGAATGTCATAACACACACTGTTCAACTTCAGCGATTTCAGATACTGCACGACTACACATCCTTGTTTTTTTATCAGGGCCGCAGCAACAGCAAACTCAGGTCCGAGAGACTGCCTTCAACTGCTCATCCGGGGACTTCGACAGTGCCCGCGACATATTCAGGAAAACGAACAACACGACCATCGGAATGGCGATAAACAGTGCCAGGCCACGAACGCCCAGTTCGGAAAAGGAACTGACCAGCAAACCGTAACCGGCCCCCGCCGCCATCTGGAAAAAGAAAAACTGCCCGGAGGAAATACCGATATCGCGACTGACACTCTTCAATAGCCCGGCCTGAGTCGCGGGAATCACCATCCCGACCGACAACAGAATGAACACCATCGGAATCAGCAGCGCCGGCAGCACACTGCCAAACACCGACAGCAGAATGCCCAGCAACATGCACCCGGCCATGCCTACCCTGCTTCCAAGCAGCAGGATCTCGTTCAACGCCCACCTGGCGCTCAATGCTCGCGCCAACGTACTGCCAATCACATAACCGACGGCGCACAGGGAGATCACCGCGCCGTAACCCAGGCTAGACATGCCCAGTTCCGTCTGCAACGCATAAGTCGAACAGGACAGGAACACGAAGTAACTCATCCACACCAGACTGATGCCGGCGGCATAAGCCAGATAATCCGCATTTCTGAAGTTGGCGGCATAAACGGCAATGATGCTGCGCCCCGTCGAATCCGATGCCCCCGGGGAGGTGTCGACCTGCCAGAAAAGCACCAATGCCGCGAGATTGAACATCCCCACGCCGCCCATCATCCAGCGCCATCCCAGCGAAGGTAACAACATGCCGCCGAGCAACGGTGCGATACACGGCGTGAGCGCTATCGCCGAGGCAAGGGTGGTGAGAATTCGCAGGCGTTTGCTTTCCGGATAATCGGATTTCACGATCAGCCTGGTGGTTACGGTCCCTACACAACCTCCGAGGGCCTGCATGAAACGCGCAACCGCAAACAGGTAAAAGGAGTCCGAGAACGCTGCAAGCAGGCACCCGGCAGCACAAATCAGCAACCCCGAAATCTGTACGCGACGGGCTCCGATACGATCGGCAAGAATCCCCGCCAATACCACGGACAACGCATACCCGATCATGTAAACAACAAACGTTTCCTGAATCGCCTCATGGGGGACTCGAAACTCCTCCGCCAGTTTTGCAACGGTGGGCGTCATCAGACCGAGTCCGAGCTGCGGCACGATTACGGCCGACAACAACGCCGCAGGTAACAGGATTCCGGGGCGGCTGGATTTCACGCAGAAAGCTCCTTGAGGTATTGATCAGTCGTCAGCAAATGCGGCAGAACCCGGTCGATCTGACGTGTGATCATGGCCAGTGAACTGGTGTAGTAATGGTTACCGGCAGCCAGTTGGCCCAAGGCATAAATAGCGTCGCTGGCCTTGCCACTGCGGTCGATGACCTTGTGCGAACCGAATGACACGTGCAGGCCACCAAACGGATGGTGCTGAGCGACGCCATTGTTGACCATCGAAGACACCAGCTCGGTACCGGTCTGCCCGACACCACCGGTTTCAGAACGCGTGGCGTTGATGACCCAGTCGGCATGACAGGCGCCTGCCTGGTAATTCAGGACGAAACCGCCTCCGGGACTCAGTTCCACGCCCTTCAGGCCAGGACGAATCACGAGGTGTCCGGATTCGAGCATGTTGCGCAACTTGTTGGCCGTTGCCGGAGGCATCGGGTTGCACAGGCTCATGAAAATCGAGTGATAGTTGGCCATGTAATAACTGCGATCGCCCGCACTCAGGCTGTCCCAGGCCAGCTCGACGTAGTCGTTGGCAATATCAATCAGGATGGACAGCCACTTTTCGCCACGGGCCGATGCTTGAAGATGGCGCTCCAGCCGCTCGAACGGCAGTTGACCTGGCGCCAGTTCAGCCTTGAGCTTCTCCAGATCCACGCCTTGGGCAGTCAGTTCGAAGGTGATCAGGCCAAGCCATTTCGACCAGGAGATCATCCCCGCTTCATCACGCAGCTCTTCGATACGTTCGCGGGTGATGACCTTGTAAGTGAAGTCGTGATGCGGCATGCGCACCGCTGGCAGCAGCGCATTGCGCGACAGCATGACGATCTTGCCGCGGTGTCCCTGGGCATTCAGGGCCAGGACTGCATCGACAGCGGAGAGGCTGGAACCAATGATCGCCACCTGATCGTCGCCGCCAATCGCGGAAAACTTGGTCCACATCGGATACGGATTGCCGATGTAGTTTTGGGAGCAGGCCAACGAGAAGATATCCGCCGGTTCAGCGGTACCAATGCACAGAATCACCCGGTCGAACACTTGTTGCGGCCCGTTTTCGACACCGACGACCGCTTTGTCATCGTGCATTGTCAGGCTGGTGACCTTTTGCCCGATCACCCGAATCGGCCGCTTGAGGTCGCGCGCCAGCGCCACTTGCTCGGCAAAACAATCGGACAGGTACTCACCAAAATAGTGACGGGGCAAGAAATCAAGTTGCGCCAGTGCACTTCCATATTTATGAGTGACCCATCCTACAAAGTGCCGGGGATCGTCACTTTTCACGGACATGAATCGGGCCTGGCGATTAATCAATCCATAATCACCATCGTTTTGATAAGCGCGACCTGGACCGATTTTCTTGTCAGGCTCATAGAGGGTAATTGCAACATCCATATTTTTCAGCTTAACGTCGCGCTGCAACGCATCAATTACACTAATCGCTGTTGCACCCCCTCCGACTATCGCAATCTTTAGTTGCGGCTCGCGATGATTAGTCTTATTGAGTGTTGACAGTTTTTCAAAAGCAGTCATTGCCGACGATATCCCTATACCAATCCAGTTTCTCTTGACCCCAATGACTCGCGCGCCACCCCTCAACGCGTTAGCTTGAGCGGCGTTGAGCGTATTTGTATGCCGCGCTAAGATGAAGATCCATTAAATGGATTTTGGTGTGTACCACTATGACCAGAGGTAAGCGGCCAGTTGGCCTCGACCTAGTCTTGCCGTTCGAATTGACCGAACATTCGCTGTCCACCAAACATCAGCTTTTGTGCCGTTTCCTTGAACACCTGATCAGTTCCGGCCGGCTCCAATCCGGCGAAGCGCTGCCCTCCACGCGCACGCTTGCGCAAAGATGGGGAGTTTCCCGAGGGACCCTGGAAACTGTTTTCGATCAATTGCGCGAAGAAGGTTTCATCATTCGCAAGCGAGGTGCCGGCTCGGTAGTCTGCGCAACATTGCCGGATAATCTGATCGCCGCCGCCAGAACTAAGGAACTGCAAGTCGAACTTGATACTCACCGGTCATCCGATTCACCGGCCCCCATTACTTATTTACAGCCGTATGTACCGTTTATTGCCAGACTGGCCGATCCGGGATTGCTCGAAGAAAAAGATGTAAAGTCGTTATGCACACCTTCCGCCAAAGACCTCGCCACCGCAGTATCAGCCTCGTCACTCGGCGGTGACGAGAACTTGCGCAAGTCCATTTGCGACCATATCCAGATCTACCGCGGGATTGACTGCTCACCTCAGGACATCGTGATTACCCATGGCATCAGACACTGTCTCGACCTTATCAGCCGGGTATTGGGAAAAGAGGCCGTCGTTGCCATGGAAGATCCCGGCTATTACTGGGCCCGGCGGATATTCAATTGTTCCGGCAACACAATCATCGATATTCCAGTGGACGATGCAGGTCTGATCGTTGAAGCGTTGTCACCCGCCAATCCGGTTCAGGCCATTTATGTCACGCCCTCTCACCAGGCTCCTTTGGGTGTCTGCATGAGCATGGCACGCCGCAAGGCCCTGCTGGCCTCGGCGACCGCAGCCAATGCGATTATCATCGAGGACGACTACGACAGCGAGTACAACTATGGCAGTGCTCCCCTGCCCGCCATCAAATCAATAGATACAAACGACCGGGTGATTTTCTGCGGCAGCTTCAATAAAACCCTGTTCAGCAACTTTCGTCTGGGCTTCATGGTTATTCCCAAACATTTACAGAAGAAAGTCATCAACCTCATCGAAGACACCGGCCAGACGCCCGGCATACTGGGTCAGCTCGCACTCAACCAGTTTCTCTGTACCGGAAAATATGTAAGGCATTTGCGCATCTCGCGACAGACGTATCAACATCGACGCGATTTGCTGATCTCAAAGCTGCGAGAAAACCCTGATCTGCAGATTTCCGGCGAGCAATCCGGATTACATTTTGTGCTCTGGTTACCCGCAGACATTGATGAAAGAGAATTCTGCGCACGGGCTGCCCTCTTCAATCTTTGCCTGCAACCGGTATCCGCATTCACCAGCAGTCACGCGGTCAAACCTGGCGTGCTGATTGGCTACGCGGCGCTTACCGATGCGCAGATCAATCAGGCGGCTGCCTGCTTGCTGGATCTCGTCAAGTCATTCAATGTATCGAGCGCGTCCCGATCGGATAAACAACCCGCTCCGCTATGACTCACATCCGGGCATTGTTTGCCTGGCCCACGCAAAAAAGCCCGGCAGCGCTACCGGGCTCTTTAATTGCTGCTAACGGGCGACGCGCGACAACGTGTCATCCGTTTCCTGCGCCGCTGTTTTCGCTCCGTGAATCAGCGGTCCATAACGCCGACTGAATTCCCAGCCATACGGCACGCGATCCTTGCTGACGCCGTTGTCCCAGTTTACCGACCAGGTCATCAGGCCCTTGATCGGCAGCCCTTTGATCGCCAGACGTTTGAGCGCATTGCCGACGGCGGTGCTGTCGATCACGTAACCGGTGGCAGCCGCATCGACGTTGGCTGGCAGGCCGATGACGAATTTGTCCGCCGGGATTTTGGTGAAGCCCCGGGTACCGGTCACCAGACTTTCGGTCAGGTAATAGAGGAAGTCCTCTTTCAGCGCATCGTTGTTCTGCGCGATCCACGCACCATTGCCATTATTGGCTTCCGGTACCCAGACCCCGTCGCCGCCCTGGTTGTAGAACTGCGGCGCGATGAAGTCGTAATAGCCTTCAAGCGCCTGCAGGTAACCGACGTATTTGCCATTGGTGGTCAGGTACGGAAACTCCGGGGCCATGCTGATGATGAAGTGCTTGCCCTGGCCTGCGTAGTGATCCTTGACCAGTTTCAGCGCGGCCGGCAGCACGGTCTTGTTGGCGGCGAAATCAATCGCGCTCTGTTCAAGATCGATGTCCAGCCCATCGAAGCCGTAGGTTTCCACCAGACGGATAATCTCATTGGCCAGTGGTTGTTCCTGTCCGGCCCGCAACTCGATGTGCGCATCGGCGCCACCCAGGGACAAGAGCACCGCCCGCCCCTGGCTGTTGAGCACGCCGACCTGACGCCGGAACTCGGCATCGGAGACGTTGTACGGCTTGAAGGTTGGAATCCCGCTGCCCTTCATGAACGCCACCGCGACCACGTTGTACTCCTTGGGCACCGCTTCCAGAGCGATTTCGGCGAAGCGGCCCTGACGATAGCCGTCACTTGGACCCGCCGGCCAGTTGTGCCAGAAGCCCATGAGTATTTTTTTGCCGGCGATGCTCGGCATCAGCGAGGCCGCGTCGGCCGCCTGGTTTTGCACTAGCGTGAAGTCGATATTTGACATGTTCTAATCCTTCAGAACCTGTGAGTTGAGCGTAACGCCGTTATTTGAAGTCGACGTCGAACGCCTGATAGAACGCGTTGCCGGTGTTGGCGACGATCCACATCAGCACGATGACGTGACGGCCCTTTTTGGTGGCCGGCAATTTCACCGAATGATTGACCTTGGCCTTCAATTCCCCCGGATAGCTGTAATACGGCACTTGAGTGTAGAAGTCTTCGGCGAAAGGCTGCGCTTCGAGTTGTGCACGGGAAATGCGCTGTTTCGGATCCCAGCCATCCTTGGTGATCAGCCAGCGATAACCACGGGTGGTGTGTGGCGCGGTGTATTCCCACTTCACTTCCAGCGTCTGGCCCGGGGTGACACTGAGCAGTGGCCAGCTGAACGGACGATTGAGCTTTTTGCTCATTTCCTCGTCGGTGAAGTTCACGCAGTCACGGGCATCGGTCTTGCCACCGCTGAGGATGTAACCGTCGGCGGGCGGCGTGACACTGTCACTGTCGCTGCCATAGGGAGCAGGAAAAGGCCCTGCCGTCAGCGCCGGGAAGTTCTTGCCGCCTTCCATTTCGTTGACCTGCCAGGCACCGAGCAATCCTTGCTCGATGGCTACCGCACCGCGGCTGGCTGGAGAGGTGACGCGACCGTGTCGCAGTTGGGTTTGAGCTTGTGGTTGATTCATGTTTTTCACTCCGTTGATTTAAGAACTCTCCTGTCCGAGGAGAGGCCTTCAAGCTAACGGAGGTGGTTTTTTTGTCCATCGGCGGTTTTGTCGCAGTCAATCGGCGTCTCAAGTCAAAAACGCCGAAAACACTGGATGAATATACAGCCTATTACGACAAGACCCACCCAACGCATGGCCAAAGGCCTACACGCCGACACTGCAAAAACTGGCATTCAGTACTCATGGCAGTTGCGCCTGGTACTCCTTTTCGTACTGGCCAGCGAGTTGTTCCTTTTGCTTGTCATCGAGCAATTTGCCGGCCATCTGGAAGAACTTCTGCTCTTCTTCCTTGAGATGGTGATGGACTTTGTCGGAGAGCTTCTTCGCCGTTGCCAGCCACGCCGGGCTGGACATCTCGGTCTCGTCCAGCTCTTCCATCATCTCGTCCATTTCATGGTGCTCGGAGATGGCGTGGCGACTGAGGTCAACACCGTTGTCGAACTCCATCAGCGGGATGTAGAAGTGGCGCTCTTCGGCGGTTTCGTGGGCCTGCAGCTCGGCTTTCAGCTGTTTATAGGCTTCAACCCGCTCCGGGGTGTCGCCGCTGGTTTCGACCAGGGCTTTGGCGTAACTGCGCTGGCGGTCGTGGCTTTCGCGAAGGGCTTCGAAAATATTCATGGGGGATCCTCATCAACCGCGTTCGGAATGACGCTGTAAAAGCTAGACCCCGGCGCGACAGCGGCGGTTCCAAAGGGATGAGGAAGGACTTGGAAGACGCTCCCCGGGCAGGATAGGCTGGCGGTTCATCTCACAAGGAAGTTGCACATGACGTTGCGAATCGAGCTGTCGCAGAACCCTACGGAAGAACAGCGCAAAGCCATTCTCGAGCCTTTGATTGCGTATAACGACGCCCGGACCGGTGGTTCCACATCTGAACCTTTCGCCCTGCTGGTGCGCGATGAACACGACGCGATTCTCGGCGGTTTGTACGGCCGGGTGATCTTCCAGTGGATGTACATCGAGTTGCTGTGCGTCCCGGAACAGGGTCGCGGGCAACGCATCGGCTCGGAACTGATGGCCATGGCGGAAAATCTGGCCAAGGAGAAGAACTGCCTGGGCATCTGGCTGGACACCTTCGATTTTCAGGCGCCGGCGTTCTACGAGAAGCTGGGATTCAGCCAGTTTGGCGAGATCGTTGATTACCCGCCGGGGCATAGCCGGCATTATTTCCAGAAGCGCTTGAAGGGTTGAACCTCAAGGGCCCTTCGCGAGCAGGCTCGCTCCCACAATGGAATGCATTTCAAAAGTGGGAGTGAGCCTGCTCGCGAAGATGGCAGTCGCTTCAGCGCAATATCAAAGACAGGTCGCCAACGCCGCCAACCGGCGCTTGGCAACAAAATCGTCCTTCTGCGCGTAGTAGTTGAGCACGGTTCCCGACGCATCGCTGGTCACGTCGACAAATGACTCTGCGGAACGGGTGTACACCGTCGAGCCACCCTTCTTGCCCGGTTGCAGATACGCTCCGGCGTCCACGCCAAACACTGCTTCGTCCTGCCAGCCGAACTGTACGCACTGAGCGACAACTTTCTCCGGCTTGTCCGAAGTCAGAACCTTGTACGGGGCTTTGGTGCGAGAACCGTCCATCACCGAACCCGCGCAGCCAGCCAGCACGGTCGCGGCCAGCGCTACCATCAGAATTCGCATTGCATTCGCTCATTCAGAAAAAAGCGGACTGTATCACCGCAACAGGCAAAATCGTTCTGCTTTACTGCATTTATAGCGCGACATGCGACGGTCGCTCCGGCACCCTAGGGTCATCAGCCTCACAAGGAACACACATGGCGCCCACCGACCAGCGACATGAACAAGCCCTGAAACTGTTTCTCGACGCGCGCCCCGAATTGCGCGAAACCCTCGATCATCTCAATCCGCTGCTGGCCCAGGCCAAGGGTGAAACCGCTGCGCAGTATCGTGAAGAACGCCTGCACGAAGCCTTCGAGGCCGAGGCGGAGAATCAAGGCCTGTTCGCCTGGGAACTGACCTTGCTCCTGACGGCCGCAACGCCCGAGGACTATCAGGCCCAGCGCATGGAGGTGCATCGCGAGGTAGCGGAAATGGCCCACATGCGCTGGGAAGATTACTGCGAATTGTATGGGCTGGAACCGTAACCGCCGCTGAAGGATATCGTCGCCGATGCTGCCCTCCACTTCGACTCACCGCGCCACTTCCGGGCATCTGCACCGGCAGAAATGGCGTGGCCGCATCGGTCTGGCGCTGGTGGCCAGCCTGTCAGTGCTGGCGGGCATGACCGACGCGATCGGCTTCATGGCCAGCGGCGATTTCGTTTCTTTCATGAGCGGTAATACCACGCGGCTGGCGGTGGCGATCAGTGACGGCGACCTCGGACTGACTTTGCGCCTGATCATCCTCGTCGTCACCTTCGTGATCGGTAATGCCTTGGGGATCGTGATCGGGCGCCTCGGCGGCCGGCGCACGCTGCCCCTGTTGCTGTGCATCGCCACCCTGCTTTGCCTGGCGGCGGCATGGCCGTATGACACGCAACTGCCGGCGCTGCTGGCGGCGATCATTGCGATGGGCATGCTCAACGCGGCGGTCGAGGAAGTGAACGGTCTGCCCGTCGGCCTGACTTACGTGACCGGAGCGCTGTCGCGGTTCGGCCGTGGACTGGGGCGCTGGATGCTCGGCGAGCGGCGTAATGGCTGGCGGGTGCAACTGGTGCCGTGGAGCGGGATGTTCATCGGCGCGATACTCGGCGCAGTGCTGGAACATCATTTCGGACTTCGGGCATTGTTCGCCAGCGGCTTGCTGGCGGCGGTGCTGGGCGTGCTGTCCCTGAGCATTCCGCGGCGTTGGCAACTGGGCTATATGCCGCGCTGATCGATACCACATCGGCTCCTGTGGGAGCGAGCCTGCTCGCGAAGAGGCCGGTACATTCAACCTCTTCATCGCCTTATCCGCCGCTTTCGCGAGCGGGCTCGCTCCCACACAAAACACCACGCTTCACTTGGGTTTCGCGGCTGCCTTCATAAAGCTTTATCATGGCCGCAGTTTTGCTGATCGAGTCCGTCATGAAGTTCGCCATTGCGCTGTTTTCCGCCGCCCATGCGCCCTCCTCGCGCCGTGCCCTGCTGTTTGCGCAGGCTGCGCTGGCCGGCGGGCATGAGATTGTCCGGCTGTTTTTTTATCAGGACGGCGTCTACAACGCCTCCGACGCGGTGGTCACCCCGCAGGACGAACTGGACCTGCCCAAACAGTGGCGCGCGTTCATCAGCGAGCAGCAACTGGACGGTGTGGTGTGTATCGCCGCCGCCCTGCGCCGTGGCGTGCTGAATGACGAAGAAGCCAAACGCTACCAGCGTGATGCCGTCGCGGTCAGCGCGCCATGGGAATTGTCCGGCCTCGGCCAGTTGCACGACGCGGTGCAGGACGCCGATCGACTGATCTGTTTCGGAGGCGCGTGAAATGGCCAAATCCCTGTTGATCATCAGCCGCCAGTCGCCATGGTCCGGCCCCGGCGCCCGCGAAGCGCTGGACGTCGTGCTGGCCGGCGGCGCGTTCGATTTGCCGATCGGCCTGCTGTTTCTCGACGATGGCGTGTTGCAACTGGCCGCCGGGCAGAACGCCAAGGCCCTGCAACAGAAAGATCTCAGTGCCAATCTGCAGGCGCTGCCGATGTTCGGCGTTGAAGAACTGTTCTACTGCACCGACAGCGCCAGCGCCCGTGGCCTGAGCACGCTGTCGCTGGACGAAGCGCAGCCGCTTGGCGCCAGCGAAATCACCGCCCTTATTGACCGTTACGACCAGGTGATCACCCTCTGATGTCGACTTTGCATGTGTTGTCTCATTCCCCGTTCGGCGATGATCGCCTGAGCAGTTGCCTGCGCGTGATCGGCGCTGCCGACGCCTTACTGTTATCCGGTGATGCGGTTTACGCCCTGCAACCGGGCACTGCGCCATTCGCCACGCTGAACGAGCGCCGGGTCAAGCTGTTCGCCCTCGCCGAAGACCTGCAGGCCCGTGCCATCGTTGCTCCCGACTGGGCCGAAGCCATCGATTACCCGGCCTTCGTCGAACTGTCGATCCACCACGACAAGGTCAACAGTTGGCTATGAACTCGATGACTGTCGGCGCCCGCGCCATCGAACTGGACAAGGACGGCTTTCTGGTCGACCTCGACGACTGGTCCCATGACGTTGCCAGCGCCCTCGCCGCCGCTGAAGACATCGAACTGACTGCGGAACACTGGGAAGTCCTCGAACTGCTGCGCAGCTTTTACGCAGAATTCCAGTTGTCGCCAGCCACCCGCCCGTTGATCAAGTACACCGCACTCAAACTCGGCTCGGACAAAGGCAACAGCCTGCACCTGAACCGACTGTTCAAAGGCACCCCTGCCAAACTCGCCGCGAAACTGGCGGGCCTGCCCAAACCGACGAATTGCTTATGACCGACTTTCCAGCGCTGACCCTCGAAACACCCACCGAGCACCCGTTCGCGCAGTTCGTGCGGATCCTCGGCAAGGGCAAACGTGGCGCCCGCGACCTGACCCGTGAAGAAGCGCGGGAAGCCATGGGCATGGTGCTCGACGACAAAGTCGAAGACACCCAGCTCGGGGCTTTTCTTATGCTGCTGCGGCACAAGGAAGAAAGCGCCGAGGAAATGGCCGGTTTCACCGAAGCCTTGCGCGAGCGCCTGTCAGCGCCAACGCTGAATGTCGATCTGGACTGGCCGACCTATGCCGGCAAGAAACGCCATCTGCCGTGGTACCTGCTGTCGGCCAAGTGCCTGGCGCAAAACGGCGTGCGAATTTTCATGCACGGCGGCGGCGCGCACACCGCCGGACGTCTGTACACCGAACAACTGCTTGGCGAGCTGAACATCCCGCTGTGCCGCACCTGGGCGCAGGTCGGCAGCGCGCTGGACCACGGCGGTCTGGCGTTCATGCCGCTGATCGACTGGGCGCCACAGTTGCAGAAGATGATCGACCTGCGCAACACCATGGGCCTGCGCTCGCCGATTCACTCGCTGGCACGCATCCTCAATCCACTGCGCGCCCGTTGTGGCCTGCAAAGCATTTTCCACCCGGGCTATCAGGCGGTGCATCGCGAGGCCAGCGGTCTGCTCGGCGACACGGCGATCGTGGTCAAGGGCGATGGCGGCGAAATCGAGATCAACCCGGATGCCGACAGCCATCTGTACGGCACGAAGGGCGGCGAGAGCTGGGACGAGGAATGGCCGCAACTGTCGAGCCAGCGCCACGTCAAACCGGCCACGCTGGACGTTGAACATCTGAAAGCGGTGTGGCGTGGCGAGGTGGTCGACAGCTATCCGCAAATGGCCCTGATCTCGACCATGGCCTTGGCCCTGCGCGGTCTCGGTCAAAGTCGCGAGCAAGCGTTCGAAACCGCCGAGCAATACTGGGCGGCGCGCAACAAATCGATTTAACCGATCATAGACGCCCGATCTTTGCGCTTTTTGTTCGAACTCATCGGAATAGACTCGGCTCCAACGCTTATTGGAATCAGGAGTCTTGATCATGGGTTTACTCGTCGATGGCCACTGGCAGGACAAGTGGTACGAAAGCAGCAAAGACGGCGCCTTTCAGCGCGAACAGGCGCAACGGCGCAATTGGGTCACCACTGACGGCCAGCCCGGGCCGAGCGGTGAAGGCGGTTTCGCCGCCGAAGCCGGGCGCTATCACCTTTATGTGTCGCTCGCCTGCCCGTGGGCGCACCGCACGCTGATTCTGCGCAAGCTCAAAGGTCTGGAAAGCCTGATCGACGTGTCCGTGGTCAGCTGGCTGATGCTGGAAAACGGCTGGACCTTCGACAAGGCCCTTGGCTCGACTGGCGACAAGCTCGATCACTTCGACTTCATGCACCAGCGCTACACCGCCGACACGCCGGACTACACCGGCCGTGTCACTGTGCCGGTGCTGTGGGACAAAAAGCTCAAGCGCATTGTCAGCAATGAGTCGGCGGAAATCATCCGCATGTTCAACAGCGCGTTCGATGGCCTGACCGGTAACGAACTGGACTTCTACCCGGCACCGTTACGCGGCGAGATCGATGCACTGAACGAACGGATTTATCCGGCGGTGAACAACGGTGTGTATCGCGCCGGCTTTGCCACCTCGCAACAGGCTTATGAAGAGGCGTTCGATGAGGTGTTTGCCGAGCTGGATCACTTGGAACGGGTGCTGGGCGCCAATCGCTATCTGACGGGCGAATACCTGACTGAAGCAGACGTGCGTTTGTTCACCACGCTGATTCGCTTCGATGCGGTGTACCACGGGCACTTCAAGTGTAATTTGCGGAGAATTACCGATTATCCGAACCTGTCGAACTGGCTGCGTGAGTTGTATCAGTGGCCGGGGATTGGCGAGACGGTGGATTTTCAGCACATCAAAAACCACTACTACGGTAGCCACAAGACCATCAATCCGACGGGGATTGTGCCGAAGGGGCCGAAGCAGGACTTCAGTGTGGCGCATGATCGGGCGCGGCTCAACGGGAAAGGGGTTTGGCGTAGAGGCTGATTGATTCGGTGTGTTTGAGGGCCTCTTCGCGAGCAAGCCCGCTCCCACACTGGATTTGTGCATGACACAGATCCAATGTGGGAGCGGGCTTGCTCGCGAATGAGGGCAACTCGATTTTCAGACCTGCGCCTGAGCACCCTCGAACCACGCCAGCTTCTCGCGCAGCTGCACCACTTCACCGACGATCACCAGCGTCGGCGCATGCACTTCATGCTCCGCTACCAGACGTGGCAGGTCGGCCAGCGTGCCAGTAAAGACCCGCTGATTTACCGTGGTGCCCTGCTGGATCAACGCCGCCGGGGTATCTGCAGAACGACCGTGCTTGATCAACTGTTCGCAGATCACCGGCAAGCCGACCAGGCCCATGTAGAACACCAGCGTCTGCGCCGGGGCGACGAGGTCGGCCCACGGCAGATCGGTGGAACCGTCCTTCAGGTGCCCGGTGACGAAGCGCACCGACTGCGCGTAATCGCGGTGGGTCAGCGGAATCCCGGCATACGCCGCGCAACCGCTGGCCGCCGTGATCCCCGGCACCACCTGGAACGGAATCCCGTGGGCCGCCAGCTCTTCGATTTCTTCACCACCGCGACCGAAGATGAACGGGTCACCGCCCTTCAAGCGCACCACGCGTTTGCCGGCCTTGGCCAGATCCACCAGTTGCTGGTTGATCTGATCCTGTGGCACCGCATGATCAGAGCGACGCTTGCCGACATAGACGCGCTCGGCATCGCGACGGCACAGCTCAAGAATCGCCGGAGCGACCAAGCGGTCGTACAGCACCACGTCGGCTTGCTGCATCAGGCGCAAGGCACGGAAGGTCAGCAGATCCGGATCACCCGGCCCTGCCCCCACCAGATACACCTCGCCGGTGGTAACGGTCGCTTCACCATCGATCTTGGCCTGCAACAGACGTTCGGCCTCAGTGCCCTGCCCGGCCAGTTGCCGATCGGCAATCGGGCCCTGAAACACGTCTTCCCAGAAACCACGGCGCTGCTGCACATCCGGAAACAGGTTTTTCACCTGATTGCGAAAACGCGCGGCAAGACCGGCCAACTGGCCGTAGGTCGAAGGAATCCAGGTTTCGATCTTGGCGCGAATCAGCCGCGCCAGCACTGGCGCATCGCCGCCGCTGGACACCGCGATGATCAGCGGCGAGCGGTCAACGATTGCCGGGAAGATCACGCTGCATAGCTGCGGCGCATCGACCACGTTGACCGGCACGCAACGCCGATGGGCATCGCTGGAGACCTGCGCATTCAGCGTTTCATCGTCGGTGGCGGCAATGATCAGCCCGCAACCGTCCAGATCCGCTTCCACGTAACCACGCAGCAGACATTCGCCACCGCTGGCGCTGACCAGTTCGCGCAGTTGCGCTTCGATTTCAGGTGCGACCACCCGCAGCAGCGCACCGGCATCGGCCAGCAGGCGGGATTTGCGCAAGGCAATTTCCCCCCCACCGACCACCAACACACGACTGCCGCGCAGGTTGTGAAACAGCGGCAGATATTTCATTTAACCGATGACCTCAAGGCCACCCATGTACGGCTTCAGTACGTCCGGCACACGGATCGAACCGTCGGCCTGCTGGTAGTTTTCCAGCACCGCCACCAACGTACGACCGACCGCCAGGCCGGAACCATTCAGGGTGTGTACCAGCTCAGGCTTGCCGGTTTCCGGGTTGCGGAAACGCGCTTGCATGCGGCGGGCCTGGAAGTCGCCGCAGTTGGAGCACGACGAAATTTCGCGGTACTTGTCCTGGCTCGGAATCCACACTTCGAGATCGTAGGTTTTCACGGCGCTGAAGCCCATGTCGCCGGTGCACAGCGCCAGGGTGCGGTAAGGCAGACCCAGCAGTTGCAGGACTTTTTCGGCGTTGGCGGTCAGGCCTTCCAGCGCTTCCATCGAAGTCGACGGCTCGACGATCTGGACCATTTCAACCTTGTCGAACTGGTGCTGACGGATCATCCCGCGAGTGTCACGGCCCGACGCACCGGCCTCGCTGCGGAAGCATGGGGTGTGCGCGACGAACTTGATCGGCAGCAGTTTCGAGTCGACGATTTCACCGGCCACAATGTTGGTCAGGGACACTTCGGCGGTCGGGATCAGGTACAGATCGGCTTCGCCTTCGCGAGCGATCTTGAACAGGTCTTCTTCGAACTTCGGCAGCTGACCGGTGCCTTGCAGCGCCGGGGCCTGGACCAGATAAGGCGTGTAGGCCTCTTCGTAGCCGTGCTCGTTGACGTGCAGGTTGATCATGAACTGCGCCAGGGCACGGTGCAGACGGGCGATCGGGCCGCGCAGCAGAGCGAAACGGGCGCCGGACAGCTTGGCCGCGGTTTCAAAGTCCAGCCAGCCGAACTTCTCGCCCAGTGCAACGTGGTCTTTCACTTCGAAATCGAACTGCGTCGGCGTGCCCCAGCGGCGCACTTCAACGTTATCGTCTTCGTCTTTGCCAACCGGTACCGATTCGTGCGGCAGGTTGGGGATACCCAGCAGAATCGAGTCCAGCTCGGTCTGGATCGCGTCCAGCTCGACTTTACCGGCACTCAGCTCGCCCGCCATGCGCTCGACGTCCGCCATCAGCGGCGCGATGTCTTCGCCGCGCTGCTTGGCCTGACCGATGGATTTGGAACGCGCGTTACGCTCAGCCTGCAGTGCTTCGGTGCGGGTCTGGACGGTCTTGCGCTGTTCTTCCAGCGCTTCGATGCGCGCGGTATCCAGGGCAAAGCCACGGGAAGCCAGGCGGTCCGCTACGTCCTGAAGGTTGCTACGTAACAGTTTGGAATCGAGCATGTCGGTTTCTCGTTATCAAAGTTTGGTCAGGGACAGGCCGGCCCACGTCGCGAGCAGCCCGCCGAATACGCTGATCGCCGCATAGCCCAGGGCCAGCGGCACTTGCCCGCTTTCCAGCAGGCGCACCGTATCCAGTGAAAAGGATGAAAAAGTCGTCAGCCCCCCGAGGAAGCCGACCATCAACCCGGCACGCACCTCGATCGGCACCTCCGGGCGTATCAAAAACAGGCCGTACAACACGCCAATCAGCAGACAGCCCACGATATTAACGGCCAGCGTCGCGGTATAGAAGTGCCGCGGCCAATTGGCGTTGACCCAATTGCCGGTGGCGAAGCGCAACAGGGTGCCGGCAATCCCGCCGACGGAGACTGCAACGATCAATGGAAGCACTATTTTCTCCGCTGTCTTGGGCTTAAACGGTCGAGTTGGGCAAGGTGGTTGAGCTTCTCGCCGATCTTCAATTCCAGGCCACGGGGCACCGGTTGATAGAACGGGATCGGTTCGAGCTCTTCCGGGAAATAATCTTCGCCGGCGGCATAGGCGTCCGGTTCGTCGTGGGCGTAGCGGTATTCGTCACCATAGCCCAATTGCTTCATCAGCTTGGTCGGTGCATTGCGCAAGTGCAGCGGCACTTCCAGCGAACCGTATTCGGCAGCGGCGCGCAGTGCAGTCTTGAAACCCATGTACACCGCGTTGCTTTTCGGCGCGCAGGCCAGATAGGTGATGGCCTGAGCCACCGCCAATTCGCCTTCCGGGCTGCCGAGGCGCTCCTGCACCTCCCACGCCGCCAGGCACAGGCTCAGAGCACGCGGGTCGGCGTTGCCGATATCTTCGCTGGCCATGCGCACCACGCGCCGGGCCAGGTACAGCGGATCGCAGCCGCCGTCGATCATCCGCGCGAACCAGTACAGCGCGCCATCGGGGTTGGAGCCGCGTACCGATTTGTGCAGCGCGGAGATCTGGTCGTAGAACGCTTCGCCGCCCTTGTCGAAGCGCCGTCGGGTATCGCCGAGCAGGCTTTGCAGCAGCTCGGTGCCCATCTCGCTGTTGTCTTCAGCCAGATCCGAGGCGTTCTCCAGCAGATTGAGCAGGCGCCGGCCATCACCATCGGCGGCCGACAGCAGCATCTGGAAGCCTTCATCGCTGAGGGTCAGGTTGCGTTTGCCCAGCCCGCGCTCTTCGGTGAGCGCGCGATGTACCAGTTTGCGCAGCGCGGTCTCGTCGAGGCTTTTCAGCACATAGACGCGGGCCCGCGACAACAGCGCGTTGTTCAATTCAAACGAAGGGTTTTCGGTAGTGGCGCCGATGAAAATCAGCGTGCCGTCTTCGACGTACGGCAGGAACGCATCCTGCTGCGATTTGTTGAAGCGGTGCACTTCATCGACGAACAGGATCGTGCGCTTGCCGTACTGCCCGGCCTGCTGTTTAGCGATTTCAACGGCCTGACGGATCTCCTTGACCCCGGCAAGCACCGCCGAGACCGTTTCGAAGTGCGCATCCGAGACTTCCGCGAGCAATCGCGCCAGGGTGGTCTTACCCACGCCCGGCGGCCCCCAGAAGATCATCGAATGCAGGGCACCCTGCTCCAGCGCCTCACGCAGAGGCTTGCCGCGAGCGAGCACGTGCTCCTGACCGACATACTCATCCAGATTGGTCGCACGCAAACGCGCGGCCAGTGGCTGGGCAATCGGTGCACTGCGAAACAGATCCATCACGTAGCGTTGAAACCTCTATCAGATCTTGAGACCGATCATTTACCCCTGTGGGAGCGGGCTTGCTCGCGAAAGCGGTGTGCCATTCGACATCGATGGCGACTGATCCACCGCCTTCGGGAGCAAGCCCCCTCCCACAAGGTTATGCGTTTATTCCTGAATTACATCGGCACCCTTCGGGATGTCGAACTTGAACTTCGACGCCGACACCGCTTCGTTGGCCTTGACCCCGGTGAACAGGATGTTGGTGCGCTGACCAACGCTGTCGATCAGTTGCATGTCATTGACCAGGCCGTTGCGGAACGACAGGCGCAGGCTGTCAAACAGGGTGTCCTTGGTCTTCGGCTTGAGGGTGAAGTCGATCACGCCGCCCGCCTCTTTCGCGCTGATCTCGAAGCTCTGGCTGATCTTCGACACGTCACCGGACAGCAGCAGCGCCGGGGTCTGGGTCAGGCGCTCGTCGAGCTTCTTGATGGTGGCTTGTTCCAGGTCCGGGTCCCACAGGGTGACCTTCTTGCCGTCGGAGACCATGGTCTGCTCGTTTGGCGCTTCGGTGTGCCAGTAGAACAGGCCCGGACGCTGCAGAACCATATCACCGCGAGTTTCCTGCAACTGCGTGCCGCTGCCGTCGAGGGTCAGCTGCGAGAAGTTCGCGGTCAGGGTTTTCGATGTTTCCAGCAATTGGGTCAGACGCGCCACGTCCTTGTCGTCGGCGTGGGCCGTGAACGTGGTCAGCGCCAGTACTGGCAACAGCATGCGGATAAGACGCATGGGAGTCCTCTTGAATACTCGTTGGGAGAGCGGCGGCACATCATTGTCCCGCCTTTTGCTTTTGCAGTCAGTCGCGAACCGGGCCCGGGGCCAGAACTTCACGCGAACCGTTGGTGTTCATTGAGGTGACGACCCCGGCCATTTCCATGGCTTCGATCATGCGCGCAGCGCGGTTGTAACCGATCTTCAGCTTGCGCTGTACCGCGGAAATCGACGCCCGGCGGCTTTCCAGGACGAACTGTACGGCTTCGTCATACAGCGCGTCGGCTTCCGGATCATCACCGTCACCACCACCGCTGCTGCCTTCGAAACCGCTGCCCGCCTCTTCAACACCGTTGAGGATGTCATCGTTGTATTCCGGTGCGCCACGTAGTTTCCAGGCTTCGACCACGCGGTGCACTTCATCGTCGGAAACGAACGCGCCGTGCACCCGGATCGGCAGGCTGGTGCCCGGTGGCATGTAGAGCATGTCACCGTGACCGAGTAGTTGTTCGGCGCCACCCTGGTCGATGATGGTCCGCGAGTCGATCTTGCTCGACACCTGGAACGCCATACGCGTCGGAATGTTGGCCTTGATCAGACCGGTGATCACGTCCACCGAAGGTCGCTGGGTCGCGAGGATCAGGTGAATACCGGCGGCACGCGCTTTCTGTGCGATACGCGCAATCAGTTCTTCAACCTTCTTGCCGACGATCATCATCATGTCGGCGAATTCGTCGACCACCACGACGATGGTCGGCAGTTTCTGCAGTAGCGGCGCTTCGTCGTGAATGCTTTCGCGCTTGTACAGCGGATCGCTCAACGGCTCGCCAGCGTCCTGGGCTTCCTTGACCTTGGCGTTGAAGCCGGACAGGTTACGTACACCCATCTTCGCCATCAGCTTGTAGCGACGTTCCATCTCGGCAACGCTCCAGCGCAGGGCGTTGGCGGCGTCCTTCATGTCGGTCACGACCGGGCACAGCAGGTGCGGAATGCCTTCGTAGATCGACAGTTCAAGCATTTTCGGGTCGATCATGATCAGTTTGGCGTCGTCCGGGCCGGATTTGAACAGGATCGACAGGATCATCGCGTTCACGCCCACCGACTTACCGGAACCAGTGGTACCGGCGACCAGCAGGTGCGGCATCTTCGCCAGGTCGGTGATGACCGGTTTGCCGCCGATGTCGTGGCCCAGGGCCAGGGTGACCGGCGATTTGAAGTTGTCGTACTCGGGAGTCGACAGCACTTCGGAGAAACGCACGATCTGCCGGTCTTCGTTGGGGATCTCGATACCGACCGTGGTCTTGCCCGGAATCACCTCGACCACCCGCACACTGGTCACGGCCAGCGAACGTGCAAGGTCTTTCGCCAGGTTGGCGATGCGGCTGACTTTGACGCCGGCTGCTGGCTGGATTTCGTAACGGGTAATCACCGGGCCCGGGTGGATCGAGTCCACGGTGACTTCGACACCGAATTCCTTGAGCTTGATCTCCAGCAAGTGGCCGACCGCTGCCAGGGATTCCGGCGAATAATTGAGTTGTTTCTTTTCCGCAGGATCGAGGATCGAGATCGGCGGCAAGGTGCCTTCCACGGCGCTGTCGACGAACAACGGCACCTGTTTCTCTTTCTGCACACGCTTGCTTGGCTCCGGCGCCTTGGCCGGGGCCGGGGCGATGACCGGCGGTACCTGCTTCTCGCGATCGGACATGTGCTTGCTCAGGGCCTGCTCGCGCTCGATCAGACGTTCCTTGACCTTGGCCTGTTCACGCTTGTCGGTGACAGTCGGGGCGACCACATCGTGAACGCGATCATCGACTTCACGCAGTTGCGCAACCAGTTGCTTACGCTCGGTTCGGGCCGACCACCAGCGGTTGACCGCGCCCTGAAACAGTTCGAACAGGTCGAGAGTGATCTTGCCGGTGACGTCCATCACCTTGAACCACGACAGGTCGGTGAACACCGTGAGGCCAAACAGGAACAGCGCAATGAACAACAGCGTGCTGCCCTGAATATTCAGGGCATTGCGCGCCAGATCACCGAGACTTTCGCCCAGCGCCCCGCCCGCGCCCGCCGGCAGGCCGGTGGCCGCATGAAAATGGATATGCGCCAGCGCGGCGCCGGACAGCACCAGAAACACCAGACCGATCAGGCGCCAGGAGAACAGCCAGCCGCTCCACTGCCACGGCTCGTGACGTTGACGGAAGATCTGATACGCCTTGACCGCCAGCAGCAGCGGGAAGATGTACGCGAAGTAACCCAGCACCATGAACAGGATGTCGGCGCTGTAAGAACCGGCGGGGCCGCCGAAATTCTGCACGTCGTCAATCTTGCTGTTGTGGCTCCAGCCCGGATCATCCTTGCCGTAGGTCAGCAAGGCCATCATCAGGAACAGGCACAAGGCACCGATGGCGATCAATGCACCTTCCTTGAGCCGGTAGTGCAATTGCTGGCGCCAGAGCGGAACGACTGTTTTTGGTGCTGCGGTGGATTTCTTCAAAACGCTTCTTTTCCTGCGCCTGGGGCGCGTCCATCTATTGAATGTCGATAAAAAACTGCCCAATCCAGGCAGGTAAAAAAGTGAACCGGCGCATCTGAGACTACTTTTAACACTGTGCCGCAGCTTTTATAAACACAGCCATAAACACAGCGCTCTACAAATATTCTGTAACAGCCCGGCATTGTACGGGTTTGTGCGGCTGATGCCATGCTTCAAACCCCATAGCTGAGCATAGCCAAGCGCACAAATCCTGCGGTTCAATTTGAGCATGCATTGCCTTTTGTGACAAAGGCTTATGAGGTGTATTTGATGAACGCAGCGAAGCATTCACGCCTGATCATTCTCGGTTCCGGCCCCGCCGGTTACAGCGCCGCCGTGTACGCCGCCCGCGCCAACCTCAAACCGGTGGTAATTACCGGGCTGCAGGCCGGTGGTCAGCTCACCACCACCGTCGAAGTCGACAACTGGCCTGGCGACGTCGAAGGACTGACCGGTCCGGCGCTGATGGAGCGCATGCAAAAACACGCCGAGCGCTTTGCCACAGAGATCGTTTACGACCACATCCACACCGCCAAGTTGCAGCAGCGCCCGTTCGAGCTCATCGGCGACAGTGGCACTTACACCTGCGACGCCCTGATCATCGCCACCGGCGCTTCGGCGCAGTATCTGGGCCTGCCTTCGGAAGAAGCCTTCGCCGGCAAAGGGGTTTCGGCTTGCGCGACCTGTGACGGCTTCTTCTATCGCAATCAGGTGGTCGCCGTGGTGGGCGGTGGCAACACCGCTGTCGAGGAGGCGCTGTATCTGTCGAACATCGCCAAAGAGGTGCACTTGATCCACCGCCGCGACAAATTGCGCTCGGAGAAAATCCTCCAGGACAAACTGTTCGAAAAAGCCGCCAATGGCAACGTTCGCCTGCACTGGAACCAGAATCTGGACGAAGTGCTGGGCGATGCCAGCGGTGTGACCGGCGCGCGCCTGCGTGACAGCCATACCGGGCAGACCCACGAACTGACACTGGCCGGCGTGTTCATCGCCATCGGCCACAAACCCAACACCGACCTGTTTCAGGGCCAATTACCAATGCGCGACGGCTACCTGCTGGTCAAGGGCGGCAGCGACGGCGACGCCACCTCCACGGAGATCCCCGGCGTCTTCGCTGCCGGCGATGTGGCCGACCACGTCTACCGCCAGGCCGTGACCTCGGCCGGCGCCGGCTGCATGGCGGCACTGGACGCGGAGAAGTATCTGGACGACATTCCTGTCATTTAACGGCACACTTTATCGCGGGCCTGATGCCCGCACTGCCCTCCCCTTCTGCAAGCCTGGACGCCATGCTGACTTGGTTACAACGCAATTCCCTGACCTTCCCGCCCCTGGAAAAGGCCATGCGCGATCCCAATGGATTGCTGGCTGCCGGTGGCGATCTGTCCGCCGATCGGCTGGTGCAGGCTTACCGGCACGGCTGTTTTCCGTGGTTCTCCGAAGGCCAGCCGATCCTCTGGTGGTCGCCGGACCCACGCACCGTGCTGTTTCCCGACGAACTGCATGTCTCGCGCAGCCTCGGCAAATTGCTGCGCAAGCAACGCTACCAGGTGACTTTCGATCAGGATTTCGACGCCGTGATCCGTGCCTGCGCCGCCCCCAGGGATTACGCCGACGGCACCTGGATCACCGAAGCCATGCAGGACGCCTACCTCGAACTGCACCGCCGCGGCTTCGCCCACTCGGTAGAGGTCTGGGATCATGGCCAACTGGTCGGCGGCCTGTATGGCCTGGCGATGGGTCAGCTGTTTTTCGGCGAATCGATGTTCAGCCGCGCCGACAACGCCTCCAAATTCGGCTTTGCCACGCTGGTGCAGCATCTGAAGGAAGCGGGATTCGTTCTGATTGACTGCCAGATGCCGACCGATCATCTGCACAGCCTCGGCGCCCGCGCGATCCCCCGCCAGGAATTCGCCGACTATCTGGCTCGCCATCTGGATCAACCCAGTCGTGCCACTTGGGTTTGCTGAGCGACTTTTGCGCGCGTGGCTTACACTTAATTCACCAGCTTATCCCGAGGGTTGATCATGACCGAGTTGGCGCGCTTGAAGTTCTATGCCACTCAGCCTCATTCCTGCAGTTATCTGCCCGAGGAGCAGGCGACGACGCTGTTTCTCGACCCGAGTCAGCCCATGGATGTGCATGTCTACGCAGACCTGTCGGAAATGGGTTTTCGTCGCAGCGGCGATCATCTGTATCGGCCCCATTGCCAGAATTGCAATGCGTGCGTGCCTGCACGCATCCCGGTGGCGCAGTTCCTGCCCAACCGCCAGCAGAAACGCATTTTCAAACGCAATGCCGATCTGCAGGTACGCCCGGTAAAACCGCACTTCAGCGAAGAATATTTCGATCTGTACCAGCGCTACATCGAGCAGCGCCATGCCGACGGCGACATGTACCCGCCAAGTCGTGACCAGTTCTCGACCTTTCTGGTGCGCGATCTGCCCTTCTCGCGCTTTTATGAATTTCGTCTCGACGGACGGTTACTCGCCGTCGCGGTGACCGATCTGCTGCCCAATGGCTTGTCAGCGGTCTATACCTTCTACGAACCTGACGAAGAGCGCCGCAGCCTGGGTCGTTTCGCAATCCTGTGGCAAATCACCGAAAGCCAGCGCCTGGGGCTAGAGGCGGTGTATCTCGGTTACTGGATCAAGAACTGCAAAAAGATGAACTACAAGACCCAGTATCGCCCCATCGAATTGCTGATTAATCAGCGCTGGGTGATCCTGAACTAATCGCAAGCCGTAAACCCCTTGGCTTGAACCCCCTTTTTCGGGCACAATGCACGCCGCTTTTGCCTGGCGCAGTTGCACCGGGCCATTCATTGGACACCGAGGGCTTTACTGCATGTCGAAAGAAGACAGCTTCGAAATGGAAGGCACTGTCGTCGACACCCTGCCCAACACCATGTTTCGTGTGGAGTTGGAAAATGGGCACGTCGTAACCGCGCATATTTCCGGCAAGATGCGCAAGAACTACATTCGTATTCTTACCGGTGACAAAGTGCGCGTCGAGCTGACGCCCTATGACTTGAGCAAAGGGCGCATTACTTACCGCGCTCGCTAATCAAGTCAATACAAGACGCCCGGCTTTGCCGGGCGTTTTTGTTTGTCTGCGATTTGGGTTTGGGTTTGGGTTTGTGAGCATATCCGTTGCTGCGGGGGTTGCTGATTACGGTTCCGCCCTTACGGCGGGTCACTTTTTCCAAACGCCGAAAAAGTAACCAAAAAGGCTTCCCCCGGCGTACGGCACTTCGCTGAGGCTCAGTGTTCCCTCGCTACGGTGCCCATCAGGGGGCATCGCCTCCGGTTTGCTTCGCTGCACCTCCTCTCGATGGATGCGGCTTCGCCGCATGGCGCTGCGCGCCTACCCCCTGATGGACACCTTCGCTCGGCCTGCCGAAGGGGCTGAAGATCAAAAGCTACATCAAAAGCCAAAGCCAAAGCAGATCAAAAAATCACAGCCTTCGGCAGTTCCTGCATGGCACTGGATGCATTCAGTTAGAAATTGGTCGGCTGGCAGGCCGCCTTCGCGAGCAAGCCCGCTCCCACAGTGGATTGGGGGCATCAGCAAGAGATTGGTCGGCTGTCAGGCCGCCATCGCCAGCAGGCTGGCTCCTACAATTCAGAGAGCGTGCAACCCTGCGGCGAAGCCGCCCCACTCAACACAATGAGCGTTAGCTCGAGTACCGCTTTTGATCTGAGGGCCCGTCGGCAGGCTGAGTGGAGGGATTTATCCGGGGGTGGGAGCGCAGCGACCGTTTGGCGCAGCCAAACACAGCGAGAGGAGGTGCAGCGAAGCAAACCGTAGGCGCTGCCCCCGGATGAATTCCGCAGCGAAGGAACCCGAGCCTAAGCGAGGGCCGAACGTCAGGGCACAGACCTTTTGGTTACTTTTGGGGCGTTTGCCAAAAGTGACCCGCCGTAAGGGCGGAACCCTAAGTGGCCGTTACCGCAGCAACGGATATACACCCAAAAACATCCGCCAACAAAAAGGCGCCCGAAGGCGCCCTCTAAACCAACAACCAAGCAGTCAGGCCATCTCCGCCGTAGTCTCAAAGTCAAACGTCAACTCACCATCCTTGATGTCGATGTGCACCACACCGCCATGCTCGGCCAGCTCGCCAAACAGAATCTCCTCCGCCAGCGGACGCTTGATCTTGTCCTGGATCAGACGCGCCATCGGACGTGCGCCCATCGCCGAATCGTAACCACCGGCCGCCAGCCAACTGCGCGCCGCATCGGTAACCTCCAGCAACACACGCTTGTCTTCCAGCTGCGCCTGCAGTTCGGTAAGGAACTTGTCCACCACACTTTTGATGACCTCATGGCTGAGGCGACCAAACTGGATAATGGTGTCCAGACGGTTACGGAACTCCGGCGTGAAGCTCTTCTTGATCACTTCCATCGCATCAGACGAGTGGTCCTGATGGGTGAAACCGATCGAAGCACGCGCCGCGGTTTCGGCGCCGGCGTTGGTGGTCATGATCACGATCACGTTGCGGAAATCCGCCTTGCGCCCGTTGTTGTCGGTGAGCGTGCCGTGGTCCATCACCTGCAGCAGCAGGTTGAAGACTTCCGGATGCGCCTTCTCGATTTCATCGAGCAGCAATACACAGTGCGGCTGCTTGGTGATCGCTTCGGTCAACAGACCGCCCTGATCAAAGCCGACATAGCCCGGAGGCGCACCGATCAGACGCGATACGGTGTGGCGCTCCATGTACTCGGACATGTCGAAGCGCACCAGTTCGATACCCAACGCCTTGGCCAGTTGCCGCGCGGCCTCGGTTTTACCGACACCGGTAGGACCTGCGAACAGGAACGAACCGACTGGCTTGTCAGGCGACTTGAGGCCGGCACGGGACAGTTTGATCGCGGTCGACAGCGAATCGATCGCCGCATCCTGACCAAACACCGTCAGCTTCAGGTCGCGCTCCAGGTTACGCAGCAATTCCTTGTCGGAGCTGGTGACGTGTTTTGGTGGAATCCGCGCGATCTTCGCCACAATGTCTTCAACCTGCGGCACTTCGATGCGCTTGACGCGCATCTCGACCGGCTGCAGGCGCTGATAGGCACCCGCCTCGTCGATCACGTCGATGGCCTTGTCCGGCATATGCCGGTCATTGATGTAGCGCGATGCCAGCTCGGCAGCGGCGCGCAACGACTCATCGCTGTATTCGATGTTGTGGTGCTGTTCGAAACGCCCTTTCAGGCCGCGCAGGATACCAATGGTGTCTTCCACCGACGGTTCGACGACATCGACCTTCTGGAAGCGTCGTGCCAGCGCACGATCCTTCTCGAAGATGCCGCGAAATTCCTGGAACGTGGTCGAGCCGATGCAGCGAATGTCGCCAGACGACAGCAGCGGCTTGAGCAGGTTCGAGGCATCCATTACGCCACCGGACGCAGCGCCCGCACCGATGATGGTGTGGATCTCGTCGATGAACAGGATCGCCTGCGGACGTTTTTTCAGTTCATTGAGCAGCGCCTTGAAGCGCTTCTCGAAATCACCGCGATACTTGGTGCCTGCGAGCAGAGCGCCGAGGTCGAGCGAATAGACGACGCTATTGGCCAGCAGATCCGGCACCTGGTTGTCGACAATCCGCTTGGCCAGGCCTTCGGCAATCGCGGTTTTACCCACGCCTGCCTCGCCGACCAGCAACGGGTTGTTCTTGCGCCGACGCGCGAGAATCTGCGCGACACGCTCGACTTCCGATTCGCGGCCGACCAGCGGATCGATCCGACCCTGGCGCGCGAGTTCGTTGAGATTGCTGGCATAAGCATCCAGCGGATTGCCTGAAGAAGAAGACTCACCGCCCTCGTCGTCCTGCATATCTTGTTCACCTTCAGAGTGATCGCCGTGCCCTGGCACTTTGGAAATGCCGTGAGCGATGTAATTGACGACATCAATGCGCGCAACGCTCTGCTGTTTCAGCAGGAATACGGCCTGACTCTCTTGCTCACTGAAGATTGCAACCAGCACGTTGGCGCCGGTTACTTCGCGTTTGCCCGAGCTCTGCACATGGAAGACAGCACGTTGCAGTACACGCTGGAAGCCCAGGGTTGGCTGGGTTTCGCGATCTTCGTCATGGACGGGGATCAGTGGCGTGGTGGAGTCGATGAACTCCTGCAGGTCGTGCTTGAGTTTGTCGAGGTTTGCGCCGCAGGCACGCAATACGGTGGCGGCAGCCTCATTGTCCAATAGGGCCAGCAGCAGGTGTTCGACGGTCATGAATTCATGACGCTTCGAACGAGCCTCCTTGAAGGCAAGATTGAGGGTGACTTCGAGCTCGCGGTTTAACATAGCTTCACCTCATACCCAAGTGGTCGGCGATTAACCGTCCTTCTCGATTTCACAGAGTAGCGGATGCTGGCTTTCCCTGGCGTACTGGTTGACCTGCATGGCCTTTGTCTCGGCGATGTCGCGGGTAAACACTCCACATACTGCCCGTCCTTCTGTGTGAACGGCCAGCATGACCTTGGTCGCCAGCTCGCGATTCAGGTTAAAAAACACCTCGAGCACTTCGACGACGAAATCCATCGGTGTGTAGTCATCATTGAACAAAACCACCTTGTACATCGGCGGCGCCTGTAACGCAGGCTTTGCTTCCTGAACAGCAACGCCTGCCGAATCGTCGTCGTGCTCCTCTGGATGATCCTTTTGGAGAAGCGGGCGATCCTGATTGAATGTTAGTCGAATCTGGCTGATTGCATGCATGGAAAGAAAGGTTCGTCAGTTGTGCAAATACAGTGGTGGGGGCGGCTGTACACCTTTTCAACTCCGACTGCCCGGTCACCTTGACTATCGGGAAAACGGTGTTACAACCAATAGAGCCCACAGTGGGTAAAAAAGATCCGCGGAGTCAATCCTTTTAACGGATTAGATTGCGGATGTCCTGGATGATACTCCAGCGATGGAGTCTGTTGCAGAGGGATTTGAGCATGGCTGTCGGCAAGGTCAAGTGGTTCAACAATGCCAAGGGATTCGGCTTCATCAATACCGATGCCCGCGAGGGGAAGGACGAGGATGGCAAGGACATCGATTTCTTTGCTCACTACTCCGCCATTGAAATGGACGGGTACAAAACCCTCAAAGCAGGGCAAATAGTTAAATTCGAGATCGTGCAAGGGCCAAAAGGCCTGCACGCGACAAAAATTCAGAATGTCGAGACCGCAAAAGATAGTGCCTCGACAGCCGCTCAGCACCAATCAGTGACCAGCTGAAGCAACCCGAACACCTGCCAGAAAACAAACCGCCCGGCTCGATCACTCGAGCCGGGCGGTTTCGTTGCGACTGCCACTCTTACATGTGCTTGATGATCGCCTCACCGAAGCCCGAAGAAGACACAAGCGTGGCACCTTCCATCAGACGTTCGAAGTCATAGGTCACGGTCTTGGCCTTGATGGCGCCGTTGGTGCCCTTGATGATCAGGTCAGCCGCTTCGGTCCAGCCCAGGTGACGCAACATCATCTCGGCCGACAGAATTACCGAACCCGGGTTGACCTGGTCTTTGCCGGCGTACTTCGGCGCGGTACCGTGGGTCGCCTCGAACATGGCCACGGTGTCGGACAGATTGGCGCCCGGCGCGATACCGATACCGCCCACTTCCGCCGCCAGGGCGTCGGAGAGGTAGTCACCGTTGAGGTTCAGCGTGGCGATCACGTCGTACTCGGCCGGACGCAGCAGGATCTGCTGGAGCATGGCGTCGGCGATGGCATCCTTGACGATGACTTCACGGCCGGTTTTCGGGTTCTTGAATTTCATCCATGGGCCGCCATCGAGCAGCTCGGCGCCGAATTCTTCCTTCGCCACCTCGTAACCCCAGTCCTTGAAGGCACCTTCGGTGAATTTCATGATGTTGCCCTTGTGCACGATGGTCAGCGACTTGCGGTCGTTGTCCACCACGTATTGCAGGGCCTTGCGCACCAGACGTTTGGTGCCTTCCTTGGAAACAGGCTTGATGCCGATACCGCAATCTTGGTCGAAACGGATCTTGGTGACGCCCATTTCTTCTTTCAGAAACTTGATGACCTTGGTGGCCTCAGGGGAGCCGGCCTTCCATTCGATACCGGCATAAATGTCTTCGGAGTTCTCGCGGAAAATCACCATGTCGACGTCGCCAGGCTTTTTCACCGGGCTTGGCACACCTTCGAACCACACCACGGGACGCAGGCACACATACAGATCGAGTTGCTGGCGCAGGGCTACGTTGAGGGAGCGGATGCCACCACCGACCGGGGTGGTCAGCGGGCCCTTGATGGAGACCACGTAATCCTTGACGGCGTCCAGGGTTTCCTGGGGCAGCCAAGTGTCCTGGTCGTAGACCTGGGTCGCTTTTTCGCCAGCATAAACCTCCATCCAGGAAATCTTGCGCTTGCCCCCATAGGCCTTGGCCACGGCAGCATCAACCACTTTGATCATCACCGGGCTGACGTCGACGCCAATGCCGTCACCTTCAATGAAGGGGATGATCGGGTTATCAGGAACATTGAGAGAATGGTCTGCATTGACGGTGATTTTGTCGCCGACGGCTGGAACCTGAATCTTCTTGTAACCCATGCTGAACTCCATTGTTTGGATTGAACATCTGGCTTGGTTCGAGCGTAACCCAGTTAAATCAACACGCAAACCCTCTGTTCACGGCGCGGCCACATCTGGTCTCGTACAAGCCTGAAAGCAAAGGGAAAAGCGCCAAACTCAAGCATTCGCAGCGACTCTACGCCCCACCCGCCCCTGCGACCTTTAGACCAATGGACGAGAATCGTTGCATATGAACCATCGGCAGATTGCCAGCTACCTATGTATAATGCCGCCCGCTGACCAAAGGGTCACGACGGCTGGCCTCTCTAGCACGAGACTTTCCGCCTGATTGGTCGGGTTGTTACCGCAGTCCGACTGCTTGACGCTCTACTGATGCACCCAACATCACCGCGAAGAATCTCGACATTCGGTTCATGGATGACTTTGAACGAACGCGCTTACCCGGCGCCCCTCGAGTTTCTGCGCACGCTTTAGCAAAGAAGAGAGAGTTAATCCGAATATGCCCACCCGCTCGAAGATCATCTATACCTTCACCGACGAAGCTCCAGCCCTCGCCACCTATTCCCTGCTGCCGATCATCGAGGCTTACACCGCCTCGGCCGATATCGCCGTGGAAACCCGCGATATCTCTCTTGCAGCACGCATCCTGGCCAGCTTCCCCGAGCAACTGGGCGACAAAGCCGTAGCCGACCACCTCGCCGAACTGGGCGACCTGGCCGTTACGCCTGAAGCCAACATCATCAAGCTGCCGAACATCAGTGCTTCGGTGCCTCAGCTGCAAGCGGCGATCAAAGAGCTGCAAGCCCAGGGTTACAACCTGCCGGACTACCCGGAAACCGTGACCAACGACGCCGAAAAAGAAGCCAAGGCGCGTTACGACAAGGTCAAGGGCAGCGCCGTGAACCCGGTTCTGCGTGAAGGCAACTCCGACCGCCGCGCTCCGCTGTCGGTAAAAAACTACGCTCGCAAGCACCCGCACAAAATGGGCGCCTGGGCCAAAGACTCCAAGTCCCACGTCGCTCACATGAGCACCGGCGATTTCTACGGCAGCGAAAAAGCTGCCCTGATCGACGCCGCTGACGCTGTGAAAATCGAGCTGATCGCCAAAGACGGCACCGCGACCGTCCTGAAAGAAAAAACCAGCGTTCAGGCTGGCGAGATCCTCGACTGCGCCGTGATGAGCAAAAACGCCCTGCGCGCGTTCATCGCCGCTGAAATCGAAAGCGCCAAGGCCCAGGGCGTGCTGCTCTCGGTTCACCTGAAAGCGACCATGATGAAGGTCTCCGACCCGATCATGTTCGGCCAGATCGTTGCCGAGTTCTATAAAGACGCCCTAACCAAGCACGCTGACGTGCTGGCCCAGATCGGCTTCAACCTGAACAACGGCATTGGCGATCTGTACGCGCGCATCAAGGCCCTGCCGGCCGAGCAGCAAGCACAGATCGAAGCTGACATCGCAGCGGTCTACGCTGCTCGCCCATCGCTGGCGATGGTCAACTCCGACAAGGGCATCACCAACCTGCACGTGCCGAGCGACGTCATCGTCGACGCCTCGATGCCAGCGATGATCCGTGACTCCGGCAAGATGTGGGGCACCGATGGTCAGCTGCACGACACCAAGGCTGTGATCCCGGATCGTTGCTACGCAACCATCTACCAGGCTGTGATCGAAGATTGCAAAGCCAATGGCGCGTTCGATCCGACCACCATGGGCAGCGTGCCAAACGTTGGCCTGATGGCGAAGAAAGCCGAAGAGTACGGCTCGCACGACAAGACCTTCCAGATCAAGGCTGACGGCGTGGTTCGCGTTACCGACAGCAAGGGCAAGCTGCTGATGGAGCAGGCTGTTGAAGCCGGCGACATCTTCCGCATGTGCCAGACCAAAGATGCGCCGATCCAGGACTGGGTCAAACTGGCCGTCAACCGTGCTCGCGCCAGCAGCACCCCGGCGATCTTCTGGCTGGACCCGATGCGCGCCCACGACGGCGTAGTGATCGAGAAGGTTCAGGCTTACCTGAAGGATCACGACACCAGCGGTCTGGACATCCAGATCATGGCGCCGGTCGATGCCATGAAGTACACCCTGCAGCGCACCCGCGAAGGCAAGGACACCATTTCGGTGACCGGCAACGTACTGCGCGACTACCTGACCGACCTGTTCCCGATCATGGAACTGGGCACCAGCGCCAAGATGCTGTCGATCGTGCCGCTGATGAACGGCGGTGGCCTGTTCGAAACCGGCGCCGGTGGTTCGGCGCCGAAGCACGTGCAGCAATTGGTTGAAGAGAACTTCCTGCGCTGGGATTCGCTGGGCGAATTCCTGGCTCTGGCAGCCTCCCTCGAGCATTTGGGTGTGAACTACAACAACCCGAAAGCGCTGGTTCTGTCGAAAACCCTGGATCAGGCCACCGGCCAGTTCCTCGACAACAACAAGTCGCCATCGCGCAAGGTCGGCAACATCGACAACCGCGGCAGCCACTTCTACCTGGCGCTGTACTGGGCTCAGGCCCTGGCCGCCCAGACCGAAGACGCTGCACTGCAAGCGCAGTTCGCGGCCCTGGCCAAAACCCTGACCGAGAACGAGGCGACCATCGTTGCCGAGCTCAACGCCGTGCAGGGCAAGCCAGTGGACATCGGCGGTTACTACCACGCCGACGCCGAACTGATCAGCAAGGCCATGCGCCCAAGCGCAACCTTCAACGCGGCGATTGCTGCGCTGGTTTAAGGTTGTAAAGGGAACATCACAAACCCCGGCCGTGTGCCGGGGTTTGTGTTTTCAGAATTCACAAAAATCCCTGTGGGAGCGAGCCTGCTCGCGAATGCGGTTTATCATTCACCACCTTCGTTGACTGACCCAACGCTTTCGCGAGCAGGCTCGCTCCCACAGTTGACCGCGCTACCATCGAGGAAACCCTATGGAATGGCTCCCCCACATCACCGTTGCCACCATCGTCGAAGACAACGGCCGCTTCCTGATGGTCGAAGAGCACAAGGCCGGGCGTAATGTGCTCAACCAGCCGGCCGGTCATCTGGACCCGAACGAGACCCTGATCGACGCCGCCATCCGCGAAACCCTTGAGGAAACCGGCTGGGACGTCGAACCCACCGGCGTGATCGGCATTTATCTGTATACCGCGCCGAGCAACGGCGTGACGTATCAACGCGTGTGCTTCAGCGCCAAAGCGGTGAAACACCACCCGGACTATCAACTCGACGACGGCATCGTCGGCGCCAAGTGGTTGACCCGTAGCGAATTAATCGCTCAACGCGACAACTGGCGCAGCGAGCTGATCATCCGCTGCATCGACGACTATCTGGCCGGTCATCACTTCAGTCTCGAACTGATCCGCCCTTCTCTTTAGCCTTGAGGCCGTGAGCCTGCTAGAATCGCGTCCTTTTTCAAGACACTCATTGAATCCCTATGCGTGATCCAGCCCCTTCTGACACATCCAAGAAGCGCGTCATTGTCGGCATGTCCGGCGGCGTGGACTCTTCCGTTTCCGCTCTCCTGCTGATCGAGCAGGGTTACGAGGTGGAAGGCCTGTTCATGAAGAACTGGGAAGAAGACGACGGAACGGAATACTGCACCGCCATGGACGACCTGGCGGATGCCCAGGCCGTGTGCGACAAGATCGGCATCAAGCTGCACACCGCCAACTTCGCCGCCGAGTACTGGGACAACGTGTTCGAGCACTTCCTCGCCGAATACAAGGCCGGCCGCACGCCGAACCCGGACATCCTGTGCAACCGCGAGATCAAGTTCAAGGCGTTCCTCGACTACGCCATGATGCTTGGCGCCGACCTGATCGCCACCGGTCACTATGTGCGCCGTCGTGACATCGATGGCCGCACTGAACTGCTCAAGGGCCTCGATCCGAACAAGGACCAGAGCTACTTCCTGCACGCTGTCGGCGGCGAACAGATCGCCAAGACCCTGTTCCCGGTCGGTGAACTGGAAAAGCCCGAAGTTCGCGCCATTGCCGAGAAATACGAGCTGGCGACCGCCAAGAAGAAGGATTCCACCGGGATCTGCTTCATCGGCGAGCGACGTTTCAGCGACTTCCTCAAGCAATACCTGCCAGCGCAACCGGGCGAGATCAAGACCACCGAAGGCGAAGTCATCGGCCGTCACCACGGCTTGATGTACCACACCATCGGTCAGCGTCAGGGCCTGGGTATCGGCGGCCTGAAAGATGCCGGCGACGAGCCGTGGTACGTGTTGCGCAAGGATCTGGACACCAACGAGCTGATCGTCGGTCAGGGCAACAACCATCCGTGGCTGTTCTCCAGCGCCCTGCTCGCTTCGGAAATCTACTGGGTCAATCCGATCGACCTGAGCCAGCCACTGCGCCTGACCGCCAAAGTGCGTTATCGCCAGAGCGATCAGGCTTGCACCCTGGAAAAAACCGAAAACGGCTACCGCGCCGTGTTCGACGAACCGCAACGCGCGGTAACCCCGGGTCAGTCCGTGGTGTTCTATGACGGTGAAATCTGCCTCGGTGGCGGCGTGATCGAAGTGGCCGAGCCGTGGAGCGGCCAGGCATGAGCCCGACTCAGGAGCAACTGACGGCGCTGGGCGGGGTGTTTCTCGCCGCGGTGCTGGTCGACCGCATCGCCAAGACCGGCCAGACCAGCGAGGCCGGCCTGAGCTGCATGCTCGGCAGCCTGCTGGTACGCGACCCGAAGGACACACTGGACGTGTACGGCGGCGACGACCTCAATCTGCGCGAGGGTTATCGGGCATTGATCGGCGCCCTCGAGCGCGACCCGAGCACCCTGCAGCGCGAACCGCTGCGCTACGCCCTGTCGATGCTCGGCCTCGAACGCCAACTGGCCAAACGTGACGACATGCTCGACACCATTGGCAAGCGCTTGCCGCAGATCCAGTCACAGGTCGAACATTTCGGCCCGGCCCACGAAAACGTGATCGCCGCTTGCGGTGCGCTGTATCAGGACACCTTGAGCACCCTGCGCCAGCGGATTCAGGTGCATGGCGACATGCGCAACCTGCAACAACCGAGCAATGCCTCGAAGATCCGCGCCCTGCTGCTGGCCGGCATCCGTTCGGCACGCCTGTGGCGACAGCTCGGCGGCCACCGCTGGCAGTTGGTGATCAGCCGGCGCAAGCTGCTCAAAGAGCTGTATCCGTTGATGCGCAGCGAGTAAATCGTCGCGCAATAAAAGTTTTGTAGTCTGTAGCGCGTAATACGCCGGTCAGTTGGCAACGGACCGGCGGATTTTTTCATGTATGATACGCGCCCCATTTCGTTGCCCGACTGTCCGAGAACACCCCATGCAGCTCTCTTCGCTCACTGCGGTTTCCCCTGTTGACGGCCGCTACGCCGGCAAAACCCAGGCCCTGCGCCCGATTTTCAGCGAGTACGGCCTGATCCGTGCCCGCGTCCTGGTTGAAGTGCGCTGGCTCCAGCGCCTGGCCGCCCACGCCGGTATCCCGGAAGTGCCAGCCTTCTCCGCCGAGGCCAACGCCGTTCTCAATGAACTGGCTGAAAACTTCTCGCTGGAGCACGCTGAGCGCGTCAAAGAGATCGAGCGCACCACCAACCACGACGTCAAGGCGATCGAATACCTGCTCAAGGAGCAGGCGGCCAAGCTGCCGGAGCTGGCCAAGGTCAGCGAGTTCATCCACTTTGCCTGCACCAGTGAAGACATCAACAACCTGTCCCACGCCCTGATGCTGCGCGAAGGCCGTGACGACGTGATGCTGCCGCTGATGCGCCAGACTGCCAACGCCATCCGCGAACTGGCGATCCGTTTCGCCGACGTGCCGATGCTGTCGCGCACCCACGGCCAACCGGCCTCCCCGACTACTCTGGGTAAAGAGCTGGCGAACGTGGTTTACCGTCTCGAGCGTCAGATCGCTCAAGTCGCTGCCGTGCCGCTGCTGGGCAAGATCAATGGCGCCGTAGGCAACTACAACGCGCACCTGTCGGCCTACCCGCAGATCGACTGGGAAGCCAACGCCCGCGCCTTCATCGAAGACGAACTGGGCCTGGGCTTCAACCCGTACACCACGCAGATCGAACCGCATGACTACATCGCCGAGCTGTTCGACGCGATCGCGCGCTTCAACACCATCCTGATCGACTTCGACCGTGACATCTGGGGCTACATTTCCCTGGGTTATTTCAAGCAGCGCACCATCGCTGGCGAAATCGGTTCGTCGACCATGCCGCACAAGGTCAACCCGATCGACTTCGAAAACTCCGAAGGCAACCTGGGCATCGCCAATGCACTGTTCCAGCACCTGGCGAGCAAACTGCCGATCTCCCGCTGGCAGCGCGACCTGACCGACTCCACCGTACTGCGCAACCTCGGTGTGGGCTTTGCTCACAGCGTGATCGCCTACGAAGCCAGCCTCAAAGGCATCAGCAAGCTTGAGCTGAACGCTGACAAGATCGCTGCCGATCTGGACGCTTGCTGGGAAGTATTGGCCGAGCCGATCCAGACCGTGATGCGCCGCTACAACATCGAAAACCCTTACGAAAAGCTCAAAGAACTGACCCGCGGTAAGGGCATCAGCCCGGAAGCGCTGCAGACTTTCATCGACGGCCTGGACATGCCAGCCGAAGCGAAAGCCGAGCTGAAACAGCTGACCCCGGCCAACTACATCGGCAACGCTGTGGCGCAAGCCAAACGCATCTGATTCACCGCTTGACCCGTTTGAGACGCCCGGCCGCGCCGGGCGTTTTTATTCCCGTCTGAAAAATGCTTTTTTTCAATAGGTTACACATGAATCCTGATACTCCTCTTCAACTTCTGGGCGGTCTCACGGCGCGCGAATTCATGCGCGATTACTGGCAGAAAAAGCCGCTGCTGATCCGTCAGGCCATCCCTGACTTCGAAAGCCCGATCGACGCCGACGAGCTGGCCGGCCTGGCCCTGGAAGAAGAGGTCGAGTCGCGCCTGGTGATCGAGCACGGCGAGCGCCCGTGGGAGCTGCGTCGCGGCCCGTTCGCCGAAGACGAATTCAGCAAGCTGCCGGAAAAAGAGTGGACCCTGCTCGTTCAGGCCGTTGATCAATTCGTCCCGGAAGTCAGCGAGCTGCTGGAAAACTTCCGCTTCCTGCCGAGCTGGCGCGTCGATGACGTGATGATCAGCTTCGCCGCCCCGGGTGGCAGCGTTGGCCCGCACTTCGACAACTACGACGTGTTCCTGCTGCAAGGTCATGGCCAGCGCAACTGGAAGATCGGCCAGATGTGCGACTCCGAAAGCCCGCTGCTACAACACGCGGATCTGCGCATCCTCGCCGAATTCCACGAGACCGAAGAGTGGGTGCTGGAACCGGGCGACATGCTCTACCTGCCGCCGCGCCTGGCCCACTGCGGTGTCGCCGTGGACAACTGCATGACCTACTCGGTTGGCTTCCGCGCCCCGAGCGCCTCGGAGGTACTGACCCACTTCACCGACTTCCTCAGCCAGTTCCTGACTGACGAAGAACGCTACACCGACGCCGATGCGAAACCGGTCAGCGATGATCCGCATCAAATCCAGCACGACGCACTCGGCCGCCTGAAAAGCCTGCTCGCCGAGCACATGAGCGACGAGCGCCTGCTGCTGACCTGGTTCGGCCAGTACATGACCGAGCCGCGCTACCCGGAACTGGTGGTTGGCCCGGAAGACGTTGAAGAAGATGACTTTCTCAACGCGCTGCAGGACGGCGCCGTGCTGATCCGCAACCCGAGTGCGCGCCTGGCCTGGTCGGAAGTCGATGACGACCTGCTGCTGTTCGCCAGCGGCCAGAGCCGTTACCTGCCGGGCAAGCTGCGCGAGCTGCTGAAGATGATCTGCGCCGCCGATGCGCTGCATGTCGACAACCTCGGCGAGTGGCTCAACGACGAAGACGGTCGCGGCCTGCTGTGCGAACTGGTCAAACAAGGCAGCCTGGGATTTGCCGATGAATAAGATTCGCGTACGTGTCGCAGACTGGCAAAAGGACAACGCCGAGATCCGGCGCATTCGTGAAACGGTGTTCATCGCCGAACAATCGGTGCCACCCGAGCTGGAATGGGACGCCGATGACGCGACCGCCGTGCATTTTCTGGCGTTCGAAGGCGACTTTCCGATCGGCACCGCCCGCCTGCTGCCCGACGGGCACATTGGTCGGGTTTCGGTACTGAAGGACTGGCGCGGGATGAAGGTGGGCGATGCGCTGATGCAAGCGGTCATCGCCGAAGCCGAAGCCCGCGGCCTGAAAGAGCAGATGCTAAGTGCGCAGGTACAGGCCACGGCATTCTATGAGCGCCTGGGCTTCAGCCTGGTCAGCGAGGAATTTCTCGAAGCCGGGATTCCGCATGTCGATATGGTTCGCCATTCGGCCTGACCTGAAGTGATCCTGTAATTTCTGGAGATTTTGTGATCTCTGGAGATCCTGTGGTGAGGGGATTTATCCCCGATGGGTCGCGGAGCGGCCCCAAAATTTCAGGTCTGCTTCGCAGCCCATCGGGGATAAATCCCCTCACCACAAAGGCTCTTGAGCCCCCCTCAAAACGCCCCGCCATTTTCCGATGCCGGGGCGTTTTGCTGTCTACGATTCAACTTGCCCCATCCCGGGCCGACAAACTGGCAATATCAAGCCTTTCGAAGCGGAGATAACGGACATGTCCCTACGCACCCTGCTCACCACCCTGCTGCTCGGTTGCAGTTTTTCGGTGATGGCAGCCACAGAAATCGTGCCCCTCAACTACCGCACCAGCGCCGACATGCTGCCGATGGCGCAAGACTTTATCGGCAAGGACGGTCAGGTCAGCGCCTATGGCAACCAACTGATCATCAAGGCCGAGCCGGACAAGATTCAGGAACTCAAAGCGCTGATTACCCAGCTCGATACTGCGCCCAAACGCCTGTTGATCACGGTTGATACCAATGAAAACAACGGTCGCGGCGATGAAGGCTACTCGGTCAACGGCGCGCAGCCGAATCAGACCCGCATTATCAGCCGCAGCACCTCCAGCCGTGACGGCGGCGTGCAGCAAGTACAGGCCACCGACGGCATGCCGGCGCTGATCCAGGTTGGCCAGAGCGTGCCGATCACCAGCAGTCAGACCAACTCCTACGGCGACTACAGTAGCCAGACCCAATACCGCAACGTCACTCAAGGCTTCTACGTCACCGCCAGCGTCACCGGCGACATCGTTCACCTGGCAATCAGTACCAACCGTGACCGCATGAGCCAGGAACGTCCCGATGTAGTGAACGTGCAAAGTACCGACACAACAGTCAGCGGACGCCTGGGCGAATGGATCACCCTCGCCGGCGTAAATCGCCAGACTCAGGCCGACAAACAGGGCCTGACCCGCAGCTACTCGACTCAAGGCCGGGATGACATGACCTTACGGGTCAAAGTCGACGCCCTGGACTAAAGCACCGAAAACTGACTGATTAGTCGTATTAGACGAAAGATGTAGTGCTTGAAAAAAAGCACTACAAAACGTTTGACGAGCCAAAAAAGCGAAGGCATGATGGCCTCGCTCCCGCTAATCAGAGGCCCTGGCAAGGGCCTTCGAAGCGACGTTCGCACCTACCCCGCGAACCGCTTCGTGTCTGTACCGCCCACAAGGTGTGTTTGACGAGGTTGCCGACTGGAACGAAGTTGTCCCGAGGGACGGAAGCGTAATTAGGTAACCCGGCTTCACGCTGTAGTCCGTATAAAGGCCCACGACGCCCGAATGCGCCCGCAGTCCGCCACTACCTGCTCACTTCCCCTCGAGCCCATCGTTCATCCCGTCGCCTACCCCGCCGAACCCGACTTGACCACCTAAGCTTCTGGTCAGCGAGCGCAGGAATTTTCCACCGCAGAACAACTTTTCATAAAGACGCGACGAGGTTTATCTCCATGGCACTGACACGCGAACAGCAAATTGCAGCCCTTGAAAAAGACTGGGCTGAAAACCCGCGCTGGAAAGGCGTGACTCGCACTTACTCCGCTGCTGACGTCGTCCGTCTGCGTGGCTCGGTTCAGCCTGAGCACACCTTTGCGAAAATGGGCGCCGAGAAGCTGTGGAACCTGGTGACCCAGGGTGCCAAGCCGTCCTTCCGCCCAGAGAAAGATTTCGTCAACTGCATGGGCGCCCTGACCGGTGGCCAGGCTGTTCAGCAGGTCAAGGCCGGTATCCAGGCGATCTACCTGTCGGGCTGGCAAGTGGCTGCGGACAACAACTCCGCAGAATCCATGTACCCGGACCAGTCGCTGTACCCGGTGGACTCGGTGCCAACCGTGGTCAAGCGCATCAACAACTCGTTCCGTCGTGCTGACCAGATCCAGTGGAAAGCCGGCAAGAACCCGGGCGACGAAGGCTACATCGACTACTTCGCGCCAATCGTGGCTGACGCTGAAGCCGGTTTCGGCGGCGTACTGAACGCCTACGAACTGATGAAGAGCATGATCGAAGCAGGCGCCGCCGGCGTTCACTTCGAAGACCAACTGGCTTCCGTGAAGAAATGCGGTCACATGGGCGGCAAGGTACTGGTTCCGACTCAGGAAGCGGTACAGAAGCTGACCGCTGCACGTCTGGCGGCTGACGTTGCCGGTACGCCGACCATCATCCTGGCGCGTACCGACGCCAACGCGGCTGACCTGCTGACTTCGGACTGCGATCCGTACGACCAGCCGTTCGTGACTGGCGAGCGTACTCAGGAAGGTTTCTACAAGGTTCGTGCCGGCCTGGATCAAGCCATCGCCCGTGGCCTGGCCTACGCACCGTACGCCGACCTGATCTGGTGCGAAACCGCCAAACCGGATCTGGAAGAAGCCCGTCGCTTCGCTGAAGCGATCAAGAAGGAATACCCGGACCAACTGCTGTCGTACAACTGCTCGCCTTCCTTCAACTGGAAGAAAAACCTGGACGACGCTACCATCGCCAAGTTCCAGCGCGAACTGTCCGCCATGGGTTACAAGCACCAGTTCATCACCCTGGCCGGCATTCACAACATGTGGCACAGCATGTTCAACCTGGCGCACGACTACGCCCGCAACGACATGACTGCCTACGTGAAGCTGCAGGAGCAGGAATTCGCTGACGCCGCCAAGGGTTACACCTTCGTGGCTCACCAGCAGGAAGTGGGCACCGGCTACTTCGACGACATGACCACCGTGATTCAGGGCGGCTCGTCCTCGGTGACCGCGCTGACCGGTTCGACCGAAGAAGAACAGTTCCACTGATTCGACTTCGCTGAGCAAACGGCCTTTGCGGATCGTATAGAAAACTAACCGCAAAGCCGCAAAACTGACGCCCCGACTGGTTCGGGGCGTTTTTTTTTGCGCGCCGATTCCCTAAACACCACCCCCCCCCTGTGGGAGCGGGCTTGCTCGCGAAAGCGTAGTGTCAGCTTGCACATGCGCGACTGACCCACCGCCTTCGCGAGCAAGCCCGCTCCCACAGGTTTAGCGCCCGCCGCGCGACAAAACATTGATCCAGACCAGTACTCAGGTCAGAAAAATCAGCTAAAACGGGCGCCACCGCTACTTGCAGTAACGGGCATATAAGACAACTTTCTGTTTACTGCACCGCTAAACAGTTACAAAACCACTCCAAACGATATCAATTATCATTTAGCTGCAACTATGTTCGTTACATTCCCTACAAAACATTATTTGCATAAACCCGGCTAATGCCCGCAACGCATGGGCTGCAGGGCATTGGAGGTACGCTATGTCCTTATTCCAATAAATAATTTCGCTATAGGAATTTTACTTGCCGGGTGTTTAGCCATAAAATCAGCGCGATTGATTGCTGCGACATATCGTCACTGCCTATTTCTTTATCAAGCTCAGAGACCTTTGCTCTCTGTTAAGGATTACCAGCATGCCCGAAGCGACAGGACTCATGGCCCACAACTGGGGCTTTGCCATTTTCCTTCTGGGTGTCGTCGGCCTGTGTGCCTTCATGCTTGGCGTCTCCAGCCTCCTCGGGTCAAAAGCCTGGGGCCGCAGCAAAAACGAACCGTTCGAGTCCGGCATGCTACCTACAGGTGGCGCCCGCTTGCGGCTCTCAGCCAAATTCTATCTGGTCGCGATGCTGTTCGTGATCTTCGATATCGAAGCCCTCTTTCTCTTTGCATGGTCTGTGTCCGTCCGCGAAAGCGGCTGGACCGGATTCGTCGAAGCTCTCGTTTTCATAGCAATTCTGTTGGCAGGTCTTGTCTACCTGTTCCGAGTGGGCGCCCTTGACTGGGCTCCGGAAGCTCGTCGCAAGCGGCAGGCGAAGCTGAAACAATGAGGCTTTGGCAATGCAATACAATCTCACCAGAATCGACCCCGATGCTCCTAACGAGCAATATCCGATCGGCGAACGGGAAACCGTTTCCGATCCGTTAGAGGATCAAGTCCACAAAAACATTTTCATGGGCAAGCTCGAAGACGTGCTGAGTGGCGCGGTCAACTGGGGGCGTAAAAACTCCCTGTGGCCGTACAACTTCGGCCTTTCGTGCTGCTACGTGGAAATGACCACCGCCTTCACGGCGCCCCACGACATCGCGCGCTTTGGCGCCGAAGTTATCCGGGCATCACCGCGTCAGGCCGACTTCATGGTTATCGCCGGTACCTGCTTCATCAAGATGGCGCCGATCATTCAGCGTCTCTACGAGCAGATGCTCGAGCCTAAGTGGGTTATCTCCATGGGTTCGTGCGCCAACTCCGGTGGCATGTACGACATCTACTCCGTGGTTCAAGGGGTGGACAAGTTCCTGCCCGTGGACGTCTACGTACCTGGCTGCCCGCCTCGTCCAGAAGCATTCCTGCAAGGCTTGATGCTGTTGCAGGAATCGATTGGACAGGAGCGTCGTCCGCTTTCCTGGGTCGTTGGCGACCAAGGCGTTTATCGCGCCGACATGCCTTCGCAAAAGGAACAGCGCCGCGAACAGCGAATCGCAGTCACCAATCTGCGCAGCCCTGACGAAGTCTGATCCAGTCTGTTTCAAAGAAACGAGAAGCTGGCTTCATTCTTTACGTTGACCGAAAGCGAAAAAATAACCATGACTACAGGCAGCGCTCTGTACATCCCGCCTTATAAGGCAGACGACCAGGATGTGGTCGTCGAATTGAACAACCGTTTTGGCGCCGAAGCGTTCACCGCTCAGTCGACCCGCACCGGCATGCCGGTGCTGTGGGTGGCGCGCGCCAGACTCGTCGAAGTCCTGACCTTCCTGCGTAACCTGCCCAAGCCGTACGTCATGCTCTATGACCTGCACGGCGTGGACGAGCGCCTGCGCACCAAGCGTCAAGGGCTGCCATCGGGCGCCGACTTCACCGTGTTCTATCACCTCATGTCGCTTGAGCGTAATAGTGACGTGATGATCAAAGTCGCCTTGTCCGAAAGCGACCTGAGCTTGCCGACCGTCACCAGCATCTGGCCGAACGCCAACTGGTACGAGCGTGAAGTCTGGGACATGTACGGCATCGACTTCAAAGGCCACCCGCACCTGTCGCGCATCATGATGCCGCCGACCTGGGAAGGTCACCCGCTGCGCAAGGACTTCCCGGCGCGCGCCACCGAATTCGATCCGTTCAGCCTCAACCTCGCCAAGCAGCAGCTTGAGGAAGAAGCTGCGCGCTTCCGTCCTGAAGACTGGGGCATGAAGCGTTCCGGGGCCAACGAGGACTACATGTTCCTCAACCTGGGCCCGAACCACCCTTCGGCTCACGGTGCGTTCCGCATCATTCTGCAACTCGATGGCGAAGAGATCGTCGACTGCGTACCAGACATCGGTTACCACCACCGTGGTGCCGAGAAGATGGCCGAGCGTCAGTCCTGGCACAGTTTCATCCCGTACACCGACCGTATCGACTACCTCGGCGGCGTGATGAACAACCTGCCGTACGTGCTCTCGGTCGAGAAGCTGGCCGGCATCAAGGTGCCGGAGAAGGTCGACGTCATCCGCATCATGATGGCCGAGTTCTTCCGGATCACCAGCCACCTGCTGTTCCTGGGCACCTACATCCAGGACGTCGGCGCCATGACCCCGGTGTTCTTCACCTTCACCGACCGCCAGAAGGCGTACACGGTGATCGAAGCCATTACCGGTTTCCGTCTGCACCCGGCCTGGTACCGCATCGGTGGCGTCGCCCACGACCTGCCGCGCGGCTGGGACAAACTGGTGAAAGACTTCGTTGAGTGGCTGCCAAAGCGCCTCGACGAGTACACCAAGGCGGCCCTGCAGAACAGCATCCTCAAGGGCCGGACCATCGGCGTCGCCCAGTACAACACCAAAGAGGCCCTGGAATGGGGTGTCACCGGTGCCGGCCTGCGTTCGACCGGTTGCGACTTCGACCTGCGTAAAGCGCGCCCATACTCCGGCTACGAGAACTTCGAGTTCGAAGTACCGCTGGCCGCCAATGGCGATGCCTACGATCGCTGCATGGTCCGCGTCGAAGAGATGCGCCAGAGCATCAAGATCATCGACCAGTGCATGCGCAACATGCCGGAAGGCCCGTACAAGGCGGATCACCCGCTGACCACGCCGCCGCCGAAAGAGCGCACGCTGCAGCACATCGAAACCCTGATCACGCACTTCCTGCAAGTTTCGTGGGGTCCGGTCATGCCGGCCAACGAATCCTTCCAGATGATCGAAGCGACCAAGGGCATCAACAGTTATTACCTGACGAGCGACGGCGGCACCATGAGCTACCGTACCCGGATCCGTACTCCGAGCTTCCCGCACCTGCAACAGATCCCTTCGGTGATCAAAGGCAGCATGGTCGCGGACTTGATTGCGTACCTGGGTAGTATCGACTTCGTTATGGCCGACGTGGACCGCTAAGCATGAACAGCACGCTTATCCAGACAGACCGTTTCACCTTGAGTGAAACAGAGCGCTCGGCCATCGAGCACGAGCTGCATCACTACGAAGACCCGCGCGCGGCGTCGATCGAAGCCCTGAAGATCGTTCAGAAAGAACGCGGCTGGGTGCCGGATGGCGCCCTGTACGCGATCGGCGAGATCCTCGGCATCCCGGCCAGCGACGTTGAAGGCGTGGCGACGTTCTACAGCCAGATCTTCCGTCAGCCGGTCGGCCGTCACATCATTCGCGTCTGCGACAGCATGGTCTGCTACATCGGCGGCCACGAGTCGGTGGTCAGCGAAATCCAGAACAATCTGGGCATCGGCCTGGGTCAGACCACCGCCGACGGTCGTTTCACCCTGCTGCCTGTCTGCTGCCTCGGCAACTGCGACAAGGCACCGGCACTGATGATCGACGACGACACCTTTGGCGACGTGCAGCCTGCCGGCGTGGCCAAACTGCTCGAGGGCTACGTATGACCCTGACATCTTTCGGTCCTGCCAACCGCATCAAGCGTTCGGCCGAGACTCACCCGCTGACCTGGCGTCTGCGTGACGACGGCGAAGCCGTGTGGCTCGACGAATACCAGGCCAAGAACGGTTACGCCGCTGCGCGCAAGGCCTTCGCCGACATGGCTCAGGACGACATCGTCCAGACCGTGAAAGACGCCGGTCTGAAAGGTCGCGGCGGTGCAGGCTTCCCCACTGGCGTGAAGTGGGGCCTGATGCCCAAGGACGAATCCATCAACATCCGCTACCTGCTGTGCAACGCGGACGAGATGGAGCCGAACACCTGGAAAGACCGCATGCTGATGGAGCAACTGCCCCATCTGCTGATCGAAGGCATGTTGATCAGTGCCCGCGCACTGAAAACCTACCGTGGCTACATCTTCCTGCGTGGCGAGTACACCACCGCCGCCAAGCACCTCAACCGTGCCGTGGAAGAAGCCAAGGCTGCAGGCCTGCTGGGTAAAAACATTCTGGGCAGCGGTTTCGATTTCGAACTGTTCGTCCACACCGGCGCCGGGCGTTACATCTGCGGTGAAGAAACCGCACTGATCAACTCCCTCGAAGGCCGCCGCGCCAACCCGCGCTCCAAGCCGCCCTTCCCTGCCGCCGTCGGCGTGTGGGGCAAGCCGACCTGCGTGAACAACGTGGAAACCCTGTGCAACGTGCCGGCGATCATTGCCGACGGCGTTGACTGGTACAAATCGTTGGCCCGCGAAGGCAGCGAAGACATGGGCACCAAGCTCATGGGCTTCTCCGGCAAGGTCAAGAACCCTGGCCTGTGGGAACTGCCATTCGGCGTCACCGGCCGTGAGCTGTTCGAAGACTACGCCGGCGGCATGCGCGACGGTTACAAGCTCAAGGCCTGGCAGCCAGGTGGCGCCGGTACCGGTTTCCTGTTGCCGGAACACCTCGACGCACAGATGTACGCCGGCGGCATCGCCAAAGTGGGCACCCGGATGGGTACCGGCCTGGCGATGGCGGTGGACGACAGCGTCAACATGGTTTCCCTGCTGCGCAACATGGAGCAGTTCTTCGCTCGCGAATCCTGCGGTTTCTGCACCCCGTGCCGTGATGGCCTGCCATGGAGCGTCAAGCTCTTGATGGCCATCGAAGAAGGCCGCGGTCAGCCAGGCGACATCGAGACCCTGCTGGGTCTGGTCGGCTTCCTCGGCCCAGGCAAGACCTTCTGTGCTCACGCACCGGGTGCCGTGGAGCCGTTGGGCAGTGCCATCAAATACTTCCGTCCAGAGTTCGAAGCCGGTATCGCGCCCGCAAGCGCCGCCGTCCCGCCTCTGGCAAGGCCGATCGTAGTCGGCGCGTAAACGCTTAAAAAGGCGAAGGGTCCGTGCCCTTCGCCTTTCGTCCGATGACGCCTTTCGGGGCTGACTGGATTCGGACGGATAACAAGATTCCATTAGCCACGCCCGCTGACACCGGGCCAACGAAGACCTTTGAACCATGGCCACTATCCACGTAGACGGCAAAGCGCTCGAAGTCGACGGGGCAGACAACCTGTTACAGGCATGTCTGTCGCTGGGCCTCGACATCCCTTATTTCTGCTGGCACCCCGCGCTTGGTAGCGTCGGGGCCTGCCGCCAGTGCGCGGTCAAGCAGTACACCGACGAGAACGACACCCGTGGTCGCATCGTCATGTCCTGCATGACCCCTGCCACCGACAACACCTGGATCTCCATCGACGATGAAGAATCCAAGGCGTTCCGCGCCAGTGTTGTCGAATGGCTGATGACCAACCACCCGCACGACTGCCCCGTGTGCGAAGAAGGCGGTCACTGCCACCTGCAAGACATGACGGTGATGACCGGCCACAACGAGCGCCGTTATCGCTTCACCAAACGCACCCACCAGAACCAGCAACTGGGCCCGTTCATTTCCCACGAAATGAACCGCTGCATCGCCTGCTATCGCTGCGTGCGTTTCTACAAGGACTACGCCGGCGGCACCGACCTCGGTGTGTTCGGCGCCCACGACAACGTGTACTTCGGTCGCGTTGAAGACGGCACCCTCGAAAGCGAGTTCTCCGGCAACCTCACCGAGGTCTGCCCGACCGGTGTGTTCACCGACAAGACTCACTCCGAGCGCTACAACCGCAAGTGGGACATGCAGTTCTCGCCGAGCATCTGCCATGGCTGCTCCAGCGGTTGCAACATCTCCCCGGGCGAGCGTTACGGCGAACTGCGTCGCATCGAAAACCGTTTCAACGGTTCGGTGAACCAGTACTTCCTGTGCGACCGTGGCCGTTTCGGTTATGGCTACGTCAACCGCACCGACCGTCCACGTCAGCCAATGCTGGCCGACGGCACCAAGCTGGGCCTGGATCAGGCGCTGGACAAGGCGGCCGATCTGCTGCGCGGTCGCAACATCGTCGGTATCGGTTCGCCGCGTGCCAGCCTCGAAAGCAACTACGCGTTGCGTGAACTGGTCGGCGCCGAGCACTTCTACTCCGGTATCGAGGCCTCCGAACTGGAGCGCATCCGTCTGGTTCTGCAAGTGCTCAAAGACAGCCCGCTGCCCGTGCCGAACATGCGCGACATCGAAGACCACGACGCCGTGTTCGTCCTCGGTGAAGACCTGACCCAGACTGCTGCGCGTATGGCTTTGTCCCTGCGTCAGTCGGTCAAGGGCAAAGCTGAAGACATGGCCGAAGCCATGCGTGTTCAGCCGTGGCTCGACGCCGCGGTGAAGAACATCGGTCAGCACGAACTGAACCCGCTGTTCATCGCCAGCCTGGCGGAAACCAAGCTCGACGACATCGCCGAAGAATGCGTTCACGCCGCTCCGGATGATCTGGCGCGCATCGGTTTCGCCGTGGCTCACGCGCTGGATGCCAGCGCACCGGCCGTTGAAGGTCTGGACGCCGAAGCACTGGAACTGGCTCAGCGTATCGCTGACGCCCTGCTCGCGGCCAAACGTCCGCTGATCATCGCCGGTACTTCGCTGGGTTCCAAAGCCTTGATCGAAGCCGCTGCGAACATCGCCAAGGCCCTGAAGCTGCGCGAGAAGAACGGTTCGATCAGCCTGATCGTGCCGGAAGCCAACAGCCTTGGCCTGGCCATGCTCGGTGGCGAATCGGTCGACGCGGCGCTGCAAGCCGTGATCGACGGCAAGGCCGACGCCATCGTCGTGCTGGAAAACGATCTGTACACCCGCACCTCGAAAGCCAAGGTCGATGCCGCACTGAGCGCTGCGAAAGTAGTGATCGTTGCCGACCACCAGAAAACCGCCACCACCGACCGCGCGCAACTGGTGCTGCCAGCGGCGAGCTTCGCTGAAGGCGACGGTACGCTGGTCAGCCAGGAAGGCCGCGCCCAGCGCTTCTTCCAGGTTTTCGATCCGCAATACATGGATGCGAGCATCCTGGTTCATGAAGGCTGGCGCTGGCTGCACGCCCTGCGCTCGACCCTGCTGAACCAGCCGATCGACTGGACGCAACTCGACCACGTCACCGCTGCCGTGGCGTCGAGCACCGAGCAACTGGCGCGCATCGTCGATGCCGCTCCATCCGCCGCGTTCCGCATCAAGGGTCTGAAACTGGCACGTGAACCGCTGCGTTATTCCGGTCGCACCGCGATGCGCGCCGACATCAGCGTTCACGAACCGCGCACCCCGCAAGACAAAGACACCGCGTTCGCCTTCTCCATGGAAGGTTACTCGGGCTCGGCCGAACCGCGTCAGCAAGTGCCGTTCGCCTGGTCGCCGGGCTGGAACTCGCCGCAAGCCTGGAACAAGTTCCAGGACGAAGTCGGTGGTCACCTGCGTGCTGGCGACCCGGGCACCCGCCTGATCGAAAGCTCCGGTGATTCGCTGAACTGGTTCGCTGCTGCTCCGCGCGCATTCAACCCGGCGCCGGGCACCTGGCAGGCCGTGCCGTTCTACCACCTGTTCGGCAGCGACGAAAACTCGTCGAAAGCCGCACCGGTACAGGAACGCATCCCGGCTCCGTACGTGGCGCTGGCCAAATCCGAAGCGGATCGCCTGGGCGTCAACGACGGTGCTCTGCTGAGCCTGAATGTGGCCGGCCAGACCCTGCGTCTGCCGCTGCGCATCAATGAAGAACTGGGCGCTGGTCTGGTGGCCTTGCCTGCGGGCATCGCCGGCATTCCACCGGCATTCGCCGGCCTGTCCGTCGACGGTCTGCAGGAGGCAGCGCAATGACCTGGTTCACCCCTGAAGTGATCGATGTGATCCTGACGGTCATCAAAGCCATCGTGATTCTGCTGGCCGTTGTGGTCGCGGGCGCGTTGCTCAGCTTTGTCGAACGTCGCCTGCTGGGCTGGTGGCAGGACCGTTACGGTCCGAACCGCGTTGGCCCGTTCGGCATGTTCCAGATCGCCGCCGACATGCTGAAGATGTTCTTCAAGGAAGACTGGACCCCGCCGTTTGCCGACAAGGTGATCTTCACCCTGGCACCGGTGGTCGCCATGTCCGCCCTGCTGATCGCGTTTGCGATCATCCCGATCACCCCGACCTGGGGCGTCGCGGATCTGAACATCGGCCTGCTGTTCTTCTTCGCCATGGCTGGTCTGTCGGTCTACGCGGTGCTGTTCGCCGGCTGGTCGAGTAACAACAAGTTCGCCCTGCTCGGCAGCTTGCGTGCCTCGGCGCAGACCGTGTCCTACGAAGTGTTCATGGGCCTGGCCCTGATGGGCATCGTGGTGCAGGTCGGCTCGTTCAACATGCGCGACATCGTCGAGTACCAGGCGCAGAACCTGTGGTTCATCATTCCGCAGTTCTTCGGCTTCTGTACCTTCTTCATCGCTGGCGTCGCCGTGACTCACCGTCACCCGTTCGACCAGCCGGAAGCGGAACAGGAACTGGCAGACGGTTACCATATTGAATACGCCGGTATGAAATGGGGCATGTTCTTCGTCGGTGAATACATCGGCATCATCCTGATCTCGGCGCTGCTGGTCACCCTGTTCTTCGGTGGCTGGCACGGTCCGTTCGGCATCCTGCCGCAACTGTCCTTCGTCTGGTTCGCACTGAAGACCGCGTTCTTCATCATGCTGTTCATCCTGCTGCGCGCTTCCATCCCGCGTCCGCGTTATGACCAGGTGATGGATTTCAGCTGGAAATTCTGCCTGCCACTGACCCTGATCAATTTGCTGATAACCGCTGCGGTTGTGTTGTGGAACACACCTGCGGTTGCGGTTCAGTGAGGATTTGACCCATGTTCAAATATATTGGCGACATCGTTAAGGGTACCGGTACCCAGTTGCGCAGCCTGGTCATGGTCTTCGGCCATGGCTTCCGCAAGCGCGACACCCTGCAATACCCGGAAGAGCCGGTCTACCTGCCACCACGCTACCGTGGTCGCATCGTCCTGACCCGTGACCCCGATGGCGAAGAGCGTTGCGTAGCCTGCAACCTGTGCGCCGTGGCTTGCCCGGTAGGTTGCATCTCGCTGCAGAAAGCTGAAACCGAAGACGGTCGCTGGTACCCGGACTTCTTCCGTATCAACTTCTCGCGCTGCATTTTCTGCGGTCTCTGCGAGGAAGCCTGTCCGACCACCGCAATCCAGCTAACTCCGGATTTCGAGATGGCCGAGTTCAAACGTCAGGACCTGGTGTACGAGAAAGAAGATCTTTTGATCTCCGGCCCCGGCAAAAACCCTGATTACAACTTCTATCGTGTTGCAGGTATGGCAATCGCTGGCAAGCCGAAAGGCTCTGCGCAGAACGAAGCCGAACCGATCAACGTGAAGAGCTTGCTGCCTTAAGGAAGAACGATGGAATTCGCTTTCTATTTCGCATCGGGTATCGCGGTTGTGTCCACGCTTCGTGTGGTCACCAACACCAACCCTGTGCACGCCCTGCTCTACCTGATCATCTCGTTGATCGCCGTGGCCATGACCTTCTTCGCACTCGGCGCACCGTTCGCCGGCGTGCTGGAAGTGATCGCCTACGCCGGCGCCATCATGGTGCTGTTCGTGTTCGTGGTGATGATGCTGAACCTGGGCCCGGCCTCGGTTCAGCAGGAACGCACCTGGCTCAAGCCCGGTATCTGGGCAGGCCCGGTGATTCTCGCCGCCCTGCTGCTGGCCGAACTGCTGTATGTGCTGTTCGCTCACCAGAGCGGTCAGGCCATCGGCCACACCACCGTAGACGCGAAAGCCGTGGGCATCAGCCTGTTCGGCCCGTATCTGCTGGTGGTCGAACTCGCCTCGATGCTGCTGCTCGCCGCAGCCGTCACGGCGTTCCATTTGGGCCGTAACGAGGCGAAGGAGTAAGACATGCCTGCTATCCCTCTCGAACATGGTCTGGCCGTTGCCGGCATCCTGTTCTGCCTTGGTCTGGTCGGCCTGATGGTCCGCCGCAACATTTTGTTCGTGTTGATGAGTCTGGAAGTAATGATGAACGCCTCTGCCTTGGCCTTCATCGTTGCAGGCGCCCGTTGGGGCCAACCGGATGGACAGATCATGTTCATCCTGGTGATCAGTCTGGCAGCCGCCGAGGCCAGTATTGGTCTGGCGATCCTGCTGCAACTGTATCGCCGCTTCCACACGCTCGATATCGACGCTGCCAGTGAGATGCGCGGATGAACCTAATCTTTCTGACTTTTGTATTCCCTCTGATCGGTTTCCTGCTGCTGTCGTTCTCCCGTGGACGCTGGTCGGAAAACCTCTCGGCGCTGATCGGCGTGGGTTCCATTGGCTTGTCGGCGATTGTCGCCGCCTACGTCATCTGGCAATTCAACGTCGCGCCGCCCGAAGGCGGTCACTACACCCTGGTGCTGTGGAAGTGGATGGCGGTCGAAGGCTTCAAGCCTGACTTCGCCCTCTACATCGATGGCCTGTCGATCACCATGCTCGGCGTGGTGGTGGGCGTAGGCTTCTTGATCCACCTGTTCGCGTCCTGGTACATGCGCGGCGAAGCGGGTTACTCGCGCTTCTTCTCGTACACCAACCTGTTTATCGCCAGCATGCTGTTCCTGGTACTCGGCGATAACCTGTTATTCCTGTACTTCGGCTGGGAAGGCGTGGGCCTGTGCTCGTACCTGTTGATCGGTTTCTACTACAGCAACCGCAACAACGGTAACGCCGCACTCAAGGCCTTCATCGTGACCCGGATCGGCGACGTGTTCATGGCCATCGGCCTGTTCATCCTGTTCCAGCAAGTGGGCACGCTGAACATCCAGGAACTGCTGGTGCTGGCACCGCAGAAATTCCAGGTCGGCGACTTCTGGATCACCCTGGCGACCCTGATGCTGCTGGGTGGTGCGGTCGGTAAATCGGCGCAACTGCCACTGCAAACCTGGCTCGCGGACGCGATGGCGGGCCCGACCCCGGTGTCGGCACTGATCCACGCTGCAACCATGGTAACTGCCGGTGTCTACCTGATCGCCCGTACCCACGGTCTGTTCACCCTGGCGCCGGAAATCCTCCACCTGGTCGGCATCGTTGGCGGTGTGACGCTGGTTCTCGCAGGTTTCGCCGCACTGGTACAAACCGACATCAAACGTATCCTCGCCTACTCGACCATGAGCCAGATCGGCTACATGTTCCTGGCGCTGGGCGTGGGTGCCTGGGATGGCGCGATTTTCCACCTGATGACCCACGCCTTCTTCAAGGCCCTGCTGTTCCTTGCTTCCGGTGCGGTGATCGTTGCCTGCCACCACGAGCAGAACATCTTCAAGATGGGCGGTCTGTGGAAAAAACTGCCACTGGCCTACGCCAGCTTCATCGTCGGTGGTGCTGCACTGGCCGCCCTGCCACTGGTCACCGCAGGCTTCTACTCCAAGGACGAAATCCTTTGGGAAGCGTTCGCCAGCGGCAACCACGGTCTGCTTTACGCAGGTCTGGTCGGCGCGTTCATGACTTCGCTGTACACCTTCCGCCTGATCTTCATCACGTTCCACGGTGAAGCCAAGACTGAAGCCCACGCCGGTCACGGCATCTCGCACTGGCTGCCACTGTCGGTGCTGATCGTGCTGTCGACTTTCGTCGGCGCCATGATCGTCCCACCGCTGCACGGCGTACTGCCGGAAAGCGTTGGCCATGCCGGTGGCGAAGCCAAGCACAGTCTGGAAATCGCCTCGGGCGCCATCGCCCTGGCCGGTATCCTGCTGGCGGCCCTGCTGTTCCTCGGCAAGCGTCGCTTCGTGACCGCGATCGCCAACAGCGGCATCGGCCGTTTCCTTTCGGCCTGGTGGTTCGCTGCCTGGGGCTTCGACTGGATCTACGACAAACTGTTCGTCAAGCCGTACCTTGCGATCAGCCATGTACTGCGCAGAGACCCGCTCGACCAGACCATCGGTCTGATCCCGCGTATGGCCAAAGGCGGTCACACCGCCCTGAGCCGCACCGAGACCGGTCAACTGCGTTGGTATGCCGCCTCGATGGCTGCTGGTGCCGTGCTGGTAATCGGCGCCATCGTGCTGGTAGCGGTCTGATATGAACCTTGCGAATTTGCGAAAGGAAACGAGCCCGTCATGATTCTGCCTTGGCTAATCCTGATCCCCTTCATCGGCGGCCTGCTGTGCTGGATGGGTGAGCGCTTCGGCGCTACCCTCCCCCGCTGGATTGCGCTGTTGACCATGACCCTGGAACTCGCCCTCGGCCTCTGGCTGTGGGCCCACGGTGACTATTCATTTGCTCCGGCGCCTGGCGCCGATCCGACCTGGGCGCTTGAGTTCAAGCACGTCTGGATCCAGCGCTTCGGCATCAACGTGCATCTGGCCCTCGACGGCCTGTCGCTGTTGATGATCCTGCTGACCGGTCTGCTGGGTATCCTCTCGGTACTCTGCTCGTGGAAAGAGATTCAACGTCACGTTGGCTTCTTCCACCTGAACCTGATGTGGATCCTGGGCGGCGTTGTCGGCGTGTTCCTCGCCCTCGACCTGTTCATGTTCTTCTTCTTCTGGGAAATGATGCTGGTGCCGATGTACTTCCTCATCGCGCTCTGGGGTCACAGTTCTTCGGACGGCAAGAAAACCCGGATCTACGCGGCGACCAAGTTCTTCATCTTCACTCAGGCTTCCGGCCTGATCATGCTGGTGGCGATCCTCGGTCTGGTGCTGGTCAACTTCAACAACACCGGCGTGATTACCTTCAACTACGCCGACCTGTTGAAGACCAAGATGTCGATGACCACCGAGTACATCCTGATGCTCGGCTTCTTCATCGCCTTCGCGGTCAAGCTGCCAGTCGTACCGTTTCACTCCTGGCTGCCTGATGCCCACGCCCAGGCGCCGACTGCCGGTTCCGTCGACCTCGCGGGTATCCTGCTGAAAACCGCCGCCTACGGTCTGCTGCGTTTCGCCCTGCCGCTGTTCCCGAACGCCTCGGCCGAGTTCGCGCCGATCGCCATGACCCTCGGTCTGATCGGGATCTTCTACGGTGCGTTCCTGGCGTTCGCGCAAACCGACATCAAGCGTCTGATCGCCTTCTCGTCCGTTTCCCACATGGGCTTCGTACTGATCGGCATCTACTCCGGCAGCCAACTGGCGCTGCAGGGTGCCGTGATCCAGATGCTGGCGCACGGTCTGTCGGCCGCGGCACTGTTTATCCTCAGCGGTCAGCTGTACGAGCGTCTGCACACTCGTGACATGCGTGAGATGGGCGGTCTGTGGTCGCGTATCGCGTACCTGCCGGCGATCAGCCTGTTCTTCGCCGCCGCCTCGCTGGGTCTGCCGGGTACCGGTAACTTCGTCGGCGAGTTCCTGATCCTGATCGGTACGTTCGCCAGTGCGCCATGGATCACCGCGATTGCCACCTCCGGTCTGGTGTTCGGTTCGGTCTATTCGCTGATCATGATCCACCGTGCCTACTTCGGTCCGTCGAAATCGGATTCGATCCTGCACGGCATGGACGGTCGCGAACTGACCATGGTGCTGGGCCTTGCGGCGCTGCTGATTTACCTCGGCGTCTACCCGCAACCGTTCCTCGACACTTCCGCCGCCACGATGCACGGCGTGCAGCAGTGGCTCGGCACCGCCTTCACTCAACTCGCTTCGGCCCGGTAAGAGCGCTATGGAATTCACGATTCAACACTTTATTGCGCTAGCGCCACTGTTGATCACCAGCCTCACCATTATCGTGGTGATGCTGGCAATCGCCTGGCGCCGCAACCACTCGCAGACCTTCCTGATCTCGGTCGCCGGTCTGAACCTGGCCCTGCTGTCGATCCTGCCAGCCCTGAAAGTCGCGCCTCTGGCCGTGACCCCGTTGCTGCAGATCGACACCTTCGCCTGCCTGTACATGGCGCTGATCCTGGTCGCCACCCTCGCTTGTGTAACCCTCGCCCACGCCTACCTCGGCGATGGCGGTTCGGGTTACCCGGGCAACCGTGAAGAACTGTACCTGCTGATCCTGATGGCCGCCGCCGGTGGTCTGGTTCTGGTCAGCGCGCAGCACCTGGCCGGTTTGTTCATCGGTCTGGAACTGCTGTCGGTGCCGGTCTACGGTCTGGTGGCTTACGCCTTCTTCAACAAGCGTTCGCTGGAAGCCGGCATCAAGTACATGGTGCTGTCGGCGGCCGGTTCCGCGTTCCTGTTGTTCGGTATGGCCCTGCTCTATGCTGACGCCGGCACCCTGAGCTTCAACGGTATCGGTCAGGCCCTGGCCACCACCAACCTGCCGAGCTCGCTGGCTCAGTTGGGTCTGGGCATGATGCTGATCGGTCTGGCGTTCAAGCTGTCGCTGGTACCGTTCCACCTGTGGACGCCGGACGTGTACGAAGGTGCTCCGGCGCCGGTCGCCGCGTTCCTCGCCACGGCGTCGAAGGTTGCCGTGTTTGCGGTGATGGTGCGTCTGTTCCAGATCTCCCCTGCCGCGAGCAGTGGCGTGCTGAGCGACGTACTGAGCGTGATCGCCGTCGCCTCGATCCTGTTCGGTAACCTGCTGGCTCTGACCCAGAGCAACCTCAAGCGTCTGCTCGGTTACTCGTCCATTGCGCACTTCGGCTACCTGCTGATTGCCCTGGTGGCGAGCAAGGGTCTGGCGGTGGAAGCCATCGGCGTGTATCTGGTCACCTACGTGATCACCAGCCTTGGCGCCTTCGGCGTGATCACCCTGATGTCCTCGCCGTACAATGGCCGTGACGCCGACGCGCTGTACGAGTACCGCGGCCTGTTCTGGCGCCGTCCGTACCTGACCGCGGTACTGACCGTGATGATGCTGTCGCTGGCCGGTATCCCGCTGACTGCCGGCTTCATCGGCAAGTTCTACATCATCGCCACCGGTGTCGAGTCGCATCAATGGTGGCTGGTCGGTTCGCTGGTACTGGGCAGCGCCATCGGCGTGTTCTACTACCTGCGTGTGATGGTCACCCTGTACCTGATCGAACCGAACCTGCGCCGCCACGACGCCCAGCTGCACTGGGAACAGAAGGCAGGCGGCGTAATGCTGCTGGCCATCGCCGTGGTCGCGTTCTTCCTCGGTGTGTACCCGCAGCCATTGCTGACTCTGGTTCAGCAGGCGGGTCTGGCGGGCTGATATTCGGCTGGCTGGAAACGGAAACGGCACCTTCGGGTGCCGTTTTTGTTTTAAGGATTCTATGTAGCAACAAATAACCTGTGGCGAGGGAGCTTGCTCCCGCCAGGACGCGAAGCGGCCCCGCTGTTCAGCTGAGAAGCGGGGCCTGCTACGCAGTCCAGCGGGAGCAAGCTCCCTCGCCACAATGGCATCACAGTTTCTTCACCATCGGTACACACGCCAGTTGCAGACCCGAAGGTGATTGGTAGATCGCACTCCCCTCCCCGACGTAACCGCAGCGCCGGTAAAAATCGGCAGCGTTCAACGTTGCGTCCAGACACACCTCGGTCAGCCCGAGATCCCGCGCCAAATCCTCCAGAAACAACAGAACACGCTTGCCCAGCCCACGCTGCATGAAATCCGGGCGAATGAAGATCGCGCCGATCTCCCGATGCTCCAGATCGAGCATGCCGGTTGCCACGGGTTCACCCTCAATGCAGCCCAGATAGAAATGCTTTTGCATCAGCGTGTCGTAACCGTCTTCAGCCGAGCCCTTGGTCCAGTCGTGCATTTGCTGCTCGGTGTAGGCACCGATGCATTGATGCCTGATCGCCAAGCGTCGTATGTCGAATGCGGTTTGGGCGTCATTCGCGGTGGCTCTTCTGATGTCGAACATTTCTCTCTCCTTGAGCCATGTGCGGACGGGGCATGAAAAAGCCCCGTCCATGGCTGGCGGGGCTTTGGGTAACACGTCAAATGACAAACACGTATGACCTCATGGCCCGCCGGAAGCGGTCATGGAGGAGCACATCATGTTCATTCGAAGTTGGACAGTCATGGGGCGATAGTGCTGCGGATTGTTCCGACACGTCAATTGCTAAGCCTCCTCTCTACTCAATCGAACGTTCTCACCACACTCGTCGATTCGTCCTACAGGTGTTTTTACGACCGGAGTCTACCGTTCAAAAAGGGACGAAAAGGACGGCCTGGAGGCCTTGACCGATTCGATTATCGAGACAAGACTATACGTAGGTAACGTACAGAACATGGATGCTCTATTTATCGAATTGCCTGTGTTTCAGAAGCACCGAGACGACTATCTGGATGACGATCTGTTTCGCAGCTTTCAATTGGAATTGCTGAAAAATCCGGAAGCGGGCGATCTCATCGAGGACACAGGCGGGCTTCGTAAAATTCGCTTCAGCGACCAACGAAGAGGGAAAGGCAAGCGCAGCGGATTACGAGTGATTTATTACTGGTGGTCAGGCTTCGATCAGTTCTGGCTCTTTACCGTCTTCAACAAAAACGAGCAGGACGATTTGACGCCTGCCCAGAAAAAGCTTTTCAGAAAAACACTGGATAGAGAACTCAACGCGAGAAGCCACTATGAAACGTGACATTTTTTCCGAACTGATGGATGGACTGGAAGCACTGGCCGATGAACGCCAAGGCAAAATCACCTTGCGTACCCATAAGGTTCAGCTGCCAAAACTGATGCCGATCACTGCTGAGGAAGTGATAGCCATCCGTCAGCAACTTAATCTTTCCCGGTCAGTATTCGCGATGTATCTACGCACCAACACGCGCACGCTCGAAAACTGGGAGCAAGGACGAGCTACGCCCAATGCTCAGGCCACAACCCTGATCCGTCTGGTCGAGCGTTTTCCACAGACAATCGAACAACTCGCAGCCCTGACCTGACACGGGGTTTTGATTCCAGCCACATGACGAAATTGTAATTCCCCCATCACCTTGGCGTTATCCGCAGCTTGCAACGATGTGACCCGGCGACCAATGCCGGCGGGCCCTGCCCCGCCGAACAATAAAACCACGCCGACGCACGTTCCCGTTCTGCCGAACCCAAGGAGTGTTTGATGGTTAACAATACAAAAATGTCGATGGCCGCTTTAGCGGTGGTGGTCGGCTCCGGGCCGTCCATGGTGTTTGCAGAAGACAAGCCCGAAGGCTTTGTCGAAGGCAGCCGCCTGACGGTGCTCAACCGCAACTTCTACTTCAATCGTGATCATCGCAACGGCCAGTCCAGCCCTACCGGCAACGGTTATTCCGAAGCCTGGGCGCATGCGGTGATCAGCAAGTTCGAATCCGGTTTCACCCAAGGCACCGTTGGGGTCGGTGTCGATGCATTTGCCATGCTCGGCTTGAAACTCGACACCGGTGACGGCCGCAACGGCGGGCGCAGTTCGTTCGATGTGCTGCCGGTCAACCGTGACGGCCAGGCGCGGGATGAATACACCAAGGTCGGTGGCGCCGCCAAAGTGCGGGCCTTCGATACCGTGGTCAAGGTCGGTGATGTGTTCCCGGCCAACCCGGTGGTGGCCGCAGGTGATTCGCGCCTGCTGCCGGAAAGCTTTCGCGGGGTGACGGCGAGCAACACCAGCATCGACGGTCTGTCGATTCAGGGCGGTCGTTTGCATGCGATGAGCCAACCGGTGTCCAGCGACATGCGCGAAAATTTCGCCACGTTCTACGCCGGCCCGGTCAACTCGCCGTGGATCGCTTACGGCGGCGGCGACTATGTGCTGAACAAGAACCTCAGTTTCAGCCTGTATTCCAGTCGCCTCAAGGACACCTGGAACCAGTATTACGCCGGCACCGCATGGACCTATCCACTGTCGGACGAGTTGTCGTTGTTCGGTGGTCTGAACTATTACAAGGCAGTCGATGAAGGCAAACAACTGCTCGGCGAATTCGACAACAACATCTGGAGCGGCCGCGTAGGCGTAAAACTCGGCGCGCATTCCGTCGCCCTCTCCCACCAGCGCAACAACGGCAACGACGACTTCGATTACCTGCGCCAGTCGGACTCGATCTTCCTCGACAACTCGATCCAGTACAGCGACTTCAACTCGCCGAAAGAACGTTCGTGGATGGTGCGTTATGACCTCGACATGAGCGCTTATGGCGTGCCGGGTCTGTCGTTCATGACCCGTTACGCGCGCGGCACCGACGCCGACTATTCCAACGCCAACGCCGTGTACATGCGCCGCGATGCCGAAGGCAATCCGCTGACCGACCAGAAGCGCTGGGAGCGCGACATCGAAGTCAAATACGTGGTGCAGAGCGGTTCGATGAAAGACCTGTCACTGCGTTTGCGCCAGGCCACCACCCGTGCCACGGCGTTCGAGTCGGATCTGGATGAAGTGCGGGTGATCGTCGAGTATCCGTTGGCGATTCTCTGAGTTTCCCCGAGCAATACCATTCACCTTTAGAAGCTCCTTGCTCCTTTGGTCAGAGGTGAATTTTTTGGCGCCCTTCGGGGCGCCTTTTTTATGCCTTTCCGAAATCACGCCGCAGAAAACTGTGGGAGCGGGCTTGCTCGCGAAGGGGCCATGTCAGTCAACATCAGTGCTGAATGACACACCGCTTTCGCGAGCAAGCCCGCTCCCACAGGGTTATGCGCTGGCTTCGACGTTATCCAGTGCCTTGCTCACCGCCAATTCGCCAAGCATGACCACCTGCGCAATCCTCAGCAGCGCATTGCGACCCGGGTTTGAAATACAAAACGTCTGGCTCATCAGCCACCGCTATTGCGGCACACGCCTGCCACGCTGTACTTGAGCGTATTGAGCTGCCCTTGCGAGTCTTCGTAGGTCATGGCAGTAGGAACCACCGAGCAGGCAGGTTGCGGCTTCACCACGCTGACGATTTTCACCACGTCGAGCTTCATCCCGTATTCGTATTCCTTGACCACCGGCGCCGCTTTGCCGCGCTCGGCGGCGTATTGCTCCATGGCTTTGGCGTTGGCGCTGAAAGCACGTTCGAAAGTGCGATCGCCGCCGCCTTCAGCCAGTGCATTTACCGACATCGCCATGACGCTGGCGAAGGTCATCCATTTGATCAACTGCATGTTTACTCCTCCGTAAAAAAGCCCGGCATCGGCACACGACAACGGGCTTGTTCCAGTGCGCCGGGCTTACAGGTCTTTGGTGCTGGCGTCTTTCTTCTCGTTGACGACGACCGGGTCGCGGGCCTGTTCCTTGGCCACGAACAGCTCAACGGCGCGATCATTGGCGGTCATCATGCGGTCGAAGGTGCGGTCACCACCGCCTTCGGCCATGGCCAGTGACGACAGCATCAGGGCGGTTGCGAAGGTGCTGAGTTGGGCGAATTTCATGGTTGATTCCTCGTTTAAGTAACTGACGGGATCAAAGTAACAAGGCGCACCTTTCGTGACGGTGGCGGGGGAATTACATATCCGTTATCTGCCGGATCAGTGCACGGAACCCATGTGGGAGCGGGCTTGCTCGCGAAAGCGGTGTGTCATCCAACATTGATGTCGACTGACACGGCCTCTTCGCGAGCAAGCCCGCTCCCACAAGGGATCACCTATTCAGACGGTACGGTGTCCTCATCCCGGCGATGGGCGATCTGGTACAGCGCGGGCAAGATCAGCAACGTGAGGATCGTCGAGGACAGAATCCCGCCGATCACCACCGTCGCCAGTGGCCGCTGCACTTCGGCACCGGTGCCGGTTGCCAGCGCCATCGGAATAAACCCCAGCGACGCCACCAGCGCGGTCATCAACACTGGCCGCAAACGCGTCAGCGCACCTTCGTGGATCGCATCGGATAGAGAACGCCCTTCCTCGCGCAAATTGCGAATAAACGCGATCATCACCAAACCGTTGAGCACCGCCACCCCGGACAACGCGATAAACCCCACGCCAGCGGAAATCGACAACGGAATATCCCTCAGCCACAGCGCCATCACCCCGCCGGTCAAGGCAAACGGAATCCCGGTAAACACCAGCAAGCCGTCCTTCAGATTGTTGAACATCATGAACAGCAAGCCGAACACCAGCAGCAACGCCACCGGCACCACGATCTGCAAGCGCTTGGCCGCCGATTGCAGTTGTTCGAACTGCCCGCCCCAACTGGTCCAGTAACCGGCCGGCACCTGCACCTCGCGCTCGATCAGCGCACCGGCCTCGCTGACGAACGAGCCGATATCCCGCCCGCGCACGTTGGCGCTGACGATCACCAGACGCTTGCCGTTTTCGCGGCTGACCTGGTTCGGCCCGAGCACCAGATCGAGGCTGGCGACGTCCTTCAGCGCGATAAACCCGATCTGATTCGCCGCACCGCTCAGCGCCGGCACCGGAATCAGCAACGCCGACAAGCCGTCGATGTCCTTGCGCATGGCATCGGACAAACGCACCACCATGTCGAAGCGCCGATCGCCTTCGTACAAGGTGCCGGCCTGACGCCCGCCCACTGCCACAGCGATGGTGTCCTGCACATCGCCAACGTTGAGGCCATAACGCGCCGCCTTGTCGCGGTCGATGTTGATGGTCAGCACCGGCAAACCGGTGGTCTGCTCGACTTTCACTTCAGAGGCGCCGTTGACCTTTTGCATCGCCGCCGCGATCTTCGCTGCCGTGGCGTTGAGCACGTCCATGTCATCGCCGAACACCTTCACCGCGACATCGCTGCGCACACCGGAGATCAGTTCGTTGAAGCGCAACTGGATTGGCTGCGACAGTTCATAGTTGCTGCCCGGCAACGTCGCGGCGGCTTGTTGCAACTCGGCCATCAGGGTTTCGCGGGACTTGTTCGGGTCTGGCCATTGATCCTTCGGTTTGAGCATCACGTAGCTGTCGGAGATGTTCGGCGGCATCGGATCGGAGGCGATTTCCGCCGTACCGGTGCGGGCGAACACCCGTTCAACCTCCGGCACTTTGGCCAGGATCAGCGTCTCCAAACGCTGCTGCATGCCCACCGATTGCGTCAGGCTGGTGCCCGGTACGCGCAACGCTTGCAGGGCGAAATCGCCTTCACTGAGGCTCGGCACAAACTCGCTGCCCATGCGGCTGGTGAGCACGCCGCTGAGCACGATCACCCCCAACGCCGCGCCCACGGCCACCGTGCGATGGGCCATGACCCAGGCCAGCGCCGGCGCATACACCCGACGTGCACCGCGCATCACCACGCCCTCTTCTTCCTTGACCTTGCCGGTGACGAACATCGCAATCGCTGCCGGCACGAAGGTCACCGACAACAACATGGCACCGAGCAACGCGATGACCACGGTGAACGCCATCGGGTGGAACATTTTCCCTTCGACGCCGCTCAACGCGAAGATCGGCAGGTACACCACCATGATGATCAACTGGCCGAAAATCAGCGGTCGGCGCGCCTCTTTCGCCGCCGCGAACACTTCCTTGAAACGCTCGGCACGAGTCAGCAAACGGCCGTGATGCTGCTGTGCGTGAGCCAACCGGCGCAGGGTGTTTTCGACGATCACCACCGCACCGTCGACGATGATGCCGAAGTCCAGCGCGCCGAGGCTCATCAGGTTGGCGCTGACTTTGTTGCTGAACATGCCAGTGAAGGTGAACAGCATCGACAGCGGAATCACCATCGCCGTAATCAGCGCGGCGCGGATGTTGCCGAGGAACAGGAACAGAATCGCGATCACCAGAATCGCGCCTTCGATCAGGTTCTTTTTCACTGTGGCGATGGCTTTGTCGACCAGGTGCGTGCGGTCATAGACCGGCACGGCGATCACGCCTTGCGGCAGGGATTTATTGATCTGTTCCAGCTTGCTGGCCACCGCTTGCGAAACGGTGCGGCTGTTTTCGCCGATCAGCATGAACACCGTACCCAGCACCACTTCGCGACCGTTTTCGGTGGCCGCACCGCTGCGCAGTTCGCGGCCGATTTCCACCGTGGCGACGTTCTTCACCCGGATCGGCGTGCCGTCGACATTGGCCATGACGATGTTGGCGATGTCCTCGGTGCTCGCCACTTGCCCCGGCGCGCGGATCAGCAACTGCTCGCCGCTGCGCTCGATGTAGCCGGCGCCAACGTTGGCGTTGTTGCGCTCCAGCGCCGTGACCAGATCGGTGAGGGTGAGCTTGTACGCGGCAAGGCGTTTCGGGTCCGGCGCGATCTGATATTCCTTGGCAAAACCACCGATGGTGTTGATCTCGGCGACGCCCGGCACGTTGCGCAATTGCGGCTTGATGATCCAGTCCTGAATCACCCGCAGATCGGTCGGCGTGTAGGCGCTGCCGTCGTCCTTCAGCGCGCCCTCCTGGGCTTCCACCGTCCACAGAAAGATCTCGCCGAGGCCGGTGGAAATCGGCCCCATCACCGCCTCCGCGCCTTCGGGCAATTGCTCCTTGGCGATCTGCAGACGCTCGTTGACCAGTTGGCGGGCGAAGAACAGGTCGGTGCCGTCCTTGAAGATCACCGTGACCTGCGACAGCCCCGAACGCGACAGCGAGCGGGTCTGCTCCAGCGCCGGCAAACCGGCCATCGCGGTTTCAATCGGGAAAGTGATGCGCTGCTCGGTTTCCAGCGGTGAGAACCCGGCGGCGCCGGTGTTGATCTGCACCTGGACGTTGGTGATGTCGGGCACGGCGTCGATCGGCAGTTTCTGATAACTGGCGATGCCGAGGCCGGCCATGAGCAGAACGGCAAGCAGCACGATGATGCGCTGCTCGATGGCAAACTGGATCAGGCGTTCGAACATGGGAACCTTCCAGAATTAATGACTGTGCTCGGCTGAGGCTTTGCCCAGCTCCGACTTGAGGACGAAGCTGCCGGCGCTGGCGACTTGCACGCCCGGTTCCAGCCCTTGGGTGACTTCCACGTGGCCTGCGGCACGGCTGCCCAGTTCCACCGCCTGCGCCTTGAAGCCGTCGTCGGTACGCACGAACACCGTGGGTTTGTCCTCGACGGTCTGGATCGCGGTTTCCGGCACGGCGACTTTGGCCTGGCGGCTGTCGGTGGCGACCCGCGCGGTGACGAACAGCCCCGGACGCCATGAGCCCTGCGGGTTTTCCAGCGTCACGCGCACGGTCGCGGTGCGCGTTTGTTCGCCGAGCAGGCTGCCGACGTACGCCACGCTGCCGGTCACTTCGGCCTTCAGTTCAGGCGCGCTGACGGTGACGGGTTTGCCCACCTGCACCTGGGTCAGATCCTTGGGCGAGACACCGAACGTGACCCACACCCGCGACAGATCCGAGAGGGTGAATGCGGCAGTGGTTTCATCAACCACCTCGCCCGGCGTCAGGTGTTTTTCCACCACTACGCCGTCGAATGGCGCGCGCAGTTCGTAGCGATTGCCACCGGTGGCGACCACGCTGCCGCTGAGCACACTGATTTTCTGCCGGGCGTTGTTCATGGCGATTTCCGCCTCTTCCAGCGCCTGCTTCGCTTGGAGGAAATCCTGCTCGGCGGAGATCTTGTCCTGCCACAGTTTTTTCTCGCGCTCGTAGGTGGTGCGCGCCAACGCCAGGCGACGTTGCGCGGCCGCCTGTTCGCTGCGCTGATCGGAGATCTGCTGACTGGCGATCACCGCCAGCAACTGGCCCTTCTTCACGGTTTGCCCGAGGTTGACCGCCACCGACTCGACCACCCCCGGCACGCGCGGCACGACGTGTGCCGTGCGGTCCTCGTCGAAGCGCACTTCGCCGGGAAACGACAAGCCGAGACTGATGCTTTGCGCCCGGGCCTCGGCCAGTTGAATGCCTGCGGCGGCGATCTGCTCGGCGCTCAATTCGATGTGGCCTTCTTCGGCATGTTCGCCTTCGGCGGCAGCGCCCTCCTCGGCGTGATCGGCATGTTCGGAAGCCTCATCGGCATGCGCGTCGATATTTGAATTGGCCGGCCACAGCGAACCGAGGCCAATGCCTAGCGCCAGGGTCGCCACCGCGACCACCATCAGTTTTTTATCCATGGAAACTCCTCTGCGCCGTGCCATCGCGCAGTTGTCTGAAAAGTGAAATTCAAGGGCTGACGCTGAGGTCGCCGAAGATCCGTTCGAGGCGCACGCGGGCCTCGGTCGCCTCGCTGACGGCCTGGATGTATTGGCTGCGCGCGGCAATCAGGGTGCGTTGGGCATCGAGCACATCGAGGAAGCCGAACTTGCCCATTTCGAAACCGCGTGTGGCGCTGTCCACTGCGCTTTGTGCGGCAGGCAGGATGGTCTGGTTGAACGCGTTGACTTCGCCGTTGGCGGTCTGCCATTGCTCAAGGCTGGTCTGGACTTCGGTGCGCAAACGCAGCTCGGTGGCGTTGCGCAGATCCCGCGCCTGATCGCTGCGCCGTGCGGCGGCGAGCACGTTGCCCTGATTGCGGTTGAACAGCGGAATCGGCATCGACAGCCCAACCACGTTGACCCGTTCGCGCTCGGTTTCGCTGTACTGGCTGCCGATGCTCACGGTCAGATCAGGAATGCGCTGGGACTTTTCCAGGCCCAACGAGGCTTCGCGCTGATCGATCTGCAGTTTCGCCAGACGCAGCTCGGCAGTCTGGTTCAGACGCTCGAGCAAACGGCCGGGTGGTGGCAGCGTGGCGAGGGTTTGCGTGGCGGCCTGGACGTTGGTCGAGGTCGGCAACGGTGCGCCCATGACTTGCGCCAGTTGCTGATAGGCGTTGGCCTGATCGCGCTCGGCGCGGCTCACCTCCAGGCGCACTTCCGAGAGCTGCACCTGTGCTCGCGTACCTTCGACCGGCGACGATTTACCGGCCTCGATCCGCCCCTGAGCAACGCGCACACCGTGCTCGGCCAGTTGCAGCGACTGGCGCGCCAGCTGCAAGCGTTGCTGCGCGGTTTGCGCGCTGTTGAACGCCTGGAACACATCGGCGCGCAAGGCATTGCGCTTGCGCTCCAGCTCGATGCCGGCGGCGTCCTGCGCACGGCTGGCGACATCGATGCGCGCACCGCGTTTACCGCCCAGCTCAATCGGCTGGCTGAGCATCACCGTGGTGGTGCGCGAGTTGCGCCGGGTGTCTTCGGCCTCCCACGACACCTCGGGATTGGGGATCAGGCCGGCCTGCTGGCGATCGCCCTCGGCAATACCGATTTCCCATTGCGCGGCAGCGAGATCGGGGTTGCCGGCGAAAGCACTTTGCAGCGCCTGATCCAGTGTCAGGGTCGATGCGCTGGCCAGGCTGCTGCTCGCCAGCAACAAGAGGCCGCTGGCGGTTTTGTTCAGGCGTGATCGCGCCGTCAGTTCGATTAAACCGGGCAATGGAGGACTTCCTTTAATTCAGGATTTTTCGATGCCGCCACGTTAGGGTTTTGAACTTATCGACAAGGTGACTGGAACATTACAAATCCGTTATCCACGGTTCAGCAAAGTTGTTTTGTTCTAGGATGCGAAGTGCAAAAGGCTTTGCCGCAATACATGGAAACAAATACTCAGTAGTTATCTGCCGAACAGCACTTGCCTGAATGAAATACATGTCTGCTGGCGCATTCAGGCTGCGACAGGCTGTCGCGGATGGCCGTTTTAAAGGCCTCCAAGATTGACCCTGTAGCCACTACAGCCTTTACCGTATTCGTCATTCAGTTATTGAACAGCGTCCGGAAGACCTTACAAAAACCATAACTTTCCCGGCCACCTTAATTAAATGTCCCTTAAATAAAAGTGGTGATAGATCATGCGAATCCTTGTCGTTGAGGACGAGCTTAAAGCTGCCGAATACTTGCATCAGGGTTTGACCGAAAGTGGTTATATCGTTGATCACGCCGCCACCGGTGCCGATGGATTGCATCTGGCGCAACAGCAGGCTTATGACCTGATTATTCTCGACGTGAACCTGCCGGAACTGGACGGCTGGGGTGTGCTGGAGCAACTGCGCCGCACCCACTCGACGCGGGTGATGATGCTCACCGCGCGCGGGCGGCTGGCGGACAAGATTCGCGGTCTGGACCTGGGCGCCGACGACTACCTGGTCAAGCCGTTCGAGTTTCCCGAACTGCTGGCGCGGGTCCGCACCCTGATGCGCCGCAGCGAAAACATACCAGTGCCGCAGGTGTTGAAAGTCGCTGATCTGGAACTGGATCCGGGCCGGCATCGGGCGTTTCGGGGTGCGCAGCGCATCGACCTGACCACCAAGGAATTCGCCCTGCTGCACTTGTTGATGCGCCAGTCCGGCGAGGTGCTGACCCGTACGCAGATCATCTCGCTGGTGTGGGACATGAATTTCGACTGCGACACCAACGTAGTCGAAGTGTCGATCCGGCGCTTGCGGGCGAAAATCGATGACCCGTTCGACAACAAGCTGATCCACACCCTGCGCGGTGTCGGCTACGTGCTGGAGGCGCGCGAATGAAGCCGGCCAGCCTGTCGATGCGCCTTGGTTTGACGGTGAGTATTCTCGGCGCGCTGTTGGTGGTGTTCCTGGCGATCCTCGCCTATTTCGCCCTGACCCATGAGCTGAATGCGCTGTCTCGCGACAGCCTGCAAAAGAAGATGGCGCAGGTCGAGCACAGCCTGTCGCTGTACGTCGACACCAACGAAGTCAGTGGCAAGCCGCACATTCTGCTCGATCAGGTCATGGGCCATGACAACCTGACGCTGACGATTTACGAGCGCTCGAATCTGCGTTCGCCGCTGCTCAAATCCGGCACGGGTCTGACCGATCCACGGGTGGAACTCAGAGCTGTTCGCGGGACCACCGATCAACTGACCTACAGCGACAGCAGCGATGCCGAAGGCGCGAAGTTCCTCACCGCGTCGAAGCTGATTCGCCTCAAGGACGGCAGCAGCGTGCCGGTGCTGCTGTCGATGGACAACGCGCATGACCAGGCGCTGCTCAGCGCCTATCTGCGCTCGACGCTGATTGCCTTGCCGCTGTTGCTGGTGTTCATCGGCCTGACGGCGTGGGGCGCGGTGCAGCGTGGATTGGCGCCGCTGCGCGAGTTTCGCAAAGTGGCGGCGAGGGTCTCGACGCAGGATCTGGAGCATCGGCTGTCGGTGGTGAACATGCCGCAGGAGTTGAGCGAACTGGCGCAGGGCATCAACTTCATGCTGCATCGACTGGATGCCGGGGTGCAGCAGTTGTCACAGTTCTCCGATGACCTGGCGCATGAGTTGCGTACGCCGATCAACAATTTGATGGGCAAGGCGCAGGTGACCTTGTCCCGCGAACGCACGACCGAGGAATACAAGGATGTGCTGGTGTCCTGCACCGAGGAACTGGAGCGGGTAGCGCGGATTGTTTCGGACATGTTGTTTCTCGCGCAGGTAAGTCATCCGTCGGCGCTGGCGCCGTTTGAAGCGGTGGCGCTGGAGGCGGAAGCGGCGAAGGTCGCGGAGATGTTTTCGCTGGCGGCGCAGGACAAGCAGATTCATTTGAACGTTGTTGGCAGCGCATCAGTGTTGGGCGATCGGCTGATGATCCAGCGGGCGATTTCCAATCTGCTGTCGAATGCGCTGCGTCATTGCCCGAACGGCAAAACCATCACCTTGCTGATCGAGCAAGGCGCGACGCAGGCTTCACTGCTGGTCAGCAATCCCGGCACCGGCATCGAGGCGCAACACCTGCCGCACCTGTTCGACCGCTTCTACCGCGTCGACAGCGCCCGCTCGCGCTCACAGGGCAGCACCGGGCTGGGACTGGCAATCGTGCGCTCGATCATGAGCCTGCATCAGGGGGTGGCGGAGGTGAAGAGCTTGCCAGGTGTCATGACCGTATTCCGCCTCGGTTTTCCCGCGGCGACCCCCATGGCCCCATCGCTTGCAGGCAAGCTCCCACAGGGACAGTAGTCATTCACAAAATATGTGGACGCCGCCAAAACCTGTGGGAGCGAGCTTGCTCGCGAAAGCGGTAGATCAGGCAACAAAAAAACGGCACCTTACGGTGCCGTTTGCCTTTCACACATCAACCATCACTTACGCGCATCCGCCCACGATTTCAGCAGTTCGTTGTAGCTCACGGTCTCGCCCTTCGGCTTCTCGTTGGCCAGTTTCGGTTTCGGTGCGCCTGGCTGGTCGAACCAGTACTGTGCGTCGCGCTCCGGGTTCATTTTCGGGGCGCATACTGCTTGCGCCTTGGAGCGTTCGAGGCGCGACATGATCGCGTCCTGATCCTTGGCCAGGCCGTCCAGCGCCTGTTGCGGAGTCTTCTCGCCGCTGGCCGCTTCGGCGATGTGGCTCCACCACAATTGCGCCAAGCGCGGATAGTCCGGCACGTTGGTGCCGGTCGGGGTCCATTGCACGCGGGCCGGGCTGCGGTAGAACTCGACCAGGCCACCGAGTTTCGGCGCCAGATCAGTCATCGCCTGCGAGTTGATGTCCGACTCGCGGATCGGCGTCAGGCCGACAATGGTTTTCTTCAGCGACACGGTTTTCGAGGTGACGAATTGCGCGTACAGCCACGCCGCGAGCTTCTGCTTCTCAGGCGTGGATTTCATGAACGTCCACGAACCCACGTCCTGATAGCCGAGCTTCATGCCCTCTTCCCAATACGGCCCGCGCGGCGACGGTGCCATGCGCCATTTCGGCGTGCCGTCGGCGTTGACCACCGGCAGGCCCGGTTTGGTCATGTCGGCGGTGAACGCGGTGTACCAGAAAATCTGCTGAGCGATGTTGCCTTGGGACGGCACCGGGCCGGACTCGGAGAAGGTCATGCCCGCCGCTTCCGGTGGCGCGTAGGCCTTGAGCCAGTCGACGTATTTCTGCGTGGCGAACACCGCCGCCGGGCCGTTGGTGTCGCCGCCGCGGGTCACACTGGAACCAACCGGATGGCAGTCCTCGACGCGAATCCCCCACTCGTCCACCGGCAAGCCGTTGGGCAGGCCCTTGTCGCCGCCACCGGCCATGGAGAACCAGGCATCGGTGAAGCGCCAGCCGAGCGACGGGTCTTTCTTGCCGTAGTCCATGTGGCCGTAGACGCGTTTGCCGTCGATTTCCTTGACGTCTTCGCTGAAGAATTTGGCGATGTCTTCATAGGCCGACCAGTTCACCGGCACGCCCAATTCGTAGCCGTACTTTTCCTTGAATTTGGCTTTCAAGTCCGCGCGTTCGAACCAGTCGGCGCGGAACCAGTACAGGTTGGCGAACTGCTGGTCGGGCAGTTGATAGATCTTGCCATCCGGCGCGGTGGTGAACGAGATGCCGATGAAGTCCTTGATGTCGAGGGTCGGCGAGGTGAAGTTCTTGCCTTCGTTGGCCATCAGGTCAGTGATCGATTCGGTTTTGCCGTAGCGAAAGTGCGTGCCGATCAAGTCCGAGTCGTTGACCCAGCCGTCGTAGATATTCTTGTCCGACTGCATCACCGTCTGCATTTTTTCCACCACGTCGCCTTCTTGCAGCAGGTCGTGGGTGAGCTTGATCCCGGTGATTTCGGTGAAGGCCTTGGCCAGCACCTTGGACTCGTATTCGTGGGTGGTCAAGGTCTCGGAAACCACTTTGATTTCCATGCCGCGAAACGGCTCGGCGGCCTTGATGAACCACTTCAATTCTTCGAGCTGCTGATCGGCCGTCAGGGTCGACGGCTTGAACTCGCTGCCGATCCATTTTTTCGCAGCGTCTTCATAGGCATCGGCCCAGGCAGATGCGCTCAAACCGCTGAGTGCCAGCAAGGCTGCCAATGAAATGCTATGTCGCAGCTTATTGTTTTTGTCGAACATAGAGACCTCCAGTTTGAGTTACGGAGCACGATTGCCGAGCGACTCGACTAGCCCCAGCGCATCACAACCAACAGCCACACCAGAGACAGCGCGGACGCTACCCAGATGCTCCAGTCGGTGACGCCGATTACCAGCAGATGCAGGTAGGCGCTGCCGAGAAGACCGATGAACAAGCGATCGCCACGGGTGGTGGCAATCGGCAGAAAACCGCGTCGCAGGATGCTCGGCGAGCGCAATTCCCAGGTGGTCATGCCCACCAGCAACAGGCCGATGGCGATAAAGAACCCCGCCGTGGGGGTGGTCCAGCTCATCCATTCCATCATGCGTTCCTCAGACCCGACCCAGGGCAAAGCCCTTGGCCACGTGGTTGCGAACAAACCAGATCACCAGCATGCCCGGCAGGATGGTCAGCACCCCCGCCGCCGCCAGCACGCCCCAGTCGATGCCCGAGGCCGACACCGTGCGTGTCATCACCGCGGCAATAGGTTTGGCGTTGACCGAGGTCAGCGTGCGCGCCAGCAGCAGTTCGACCCAGGAAAACATGAAGCAGAAGAACGCCGTGACGCCGATGCCCGAGCCGATCAGCGGGATGAAAATCTTCACGAAGAACTTGGGGAAACTGTAGCCGTCGATGTAAGCGGTTTCGTCGATTTCCTTGGGCACGCCAGACATGAAGCCCTCCAGAATCCACACCGCCAGCGGCACGTTGAACAGGCAATGCGCCAAGGCCACAGCGATGTGCGTATCGAACAGGCCAATCGACGAATACAACTGAAAGAACGGCAACAGAAACACCGCCGGTGGCGCCATGCGGTTGGTCAGCAGCCAGAAGAACAGGTGCTTGTCGCCAAGGAAGCGATAGCGCGAAAACGCATAGGCCGCCGGCAACGCCACACTCAGCGAGATCACCGTGTTCAGGCTGACGTAATACAGCGAATTGAGATAACCGGTGTACCAGCTCGGGTCGGTGAAAATCACCTTGTAGTTGTGCCAGGTGAAATCCTGGGGGAACAGGGTCAACCCGCCGAGAATTTCGGTGTTGCTCTTGAACGACATGTTCAGCAACCAGTAGATCGGCACCAGCAGGAACAGGATGTACACCAGCAACGGAATAAGCTTTCTTTTGCTCATGGCCGGGCCCTCAGCGGTTGGCGTCGGAATGGGTCATGGCGGTGTAGAACAGCCACGAAACCAGCAGGATGATCAGGAAGTACACCAGCGAAAACGCCGCTGCCGGCCCCAGATCGAATTGGCCGACCGCCATCTGCGTCAGCGTCTGACTGAGGAACGTCGTGGCATTGCCCGGCCCGCCGCCGGTGAGCACGAACGGCTCGGTGTAAATCATGAAACTGTCCATGAAGCGCAGCATCACCGCGATCAGTAGTACGCTTTTCAGCTTGGGCAACTGGATGTGCCTGAACACTGCCCACGCCGAGGCGCGGTCGATCCGCGCCGCCTGGTAATACACGTCGGGAATCGCCCGCAGCCCGGAAAAACACAGCAGCGCCACCAGCGAAGTCCAGTGCCAGACGTCCATCACCAGCACCGTGACCCAGGCGTCCATGGTGTTGGCCGCGTAGTTGTAGCTGATGCCCAGCGCATTCAGGCCCGAACCGAGCAGTCCAATGTCGGCACGACCGAAGATCTGCCAGATGGTGCCGACCACATTCCACGGGATCAGCAGCGGAATCGCCAGGATGATCAGCACCACTGACGACCAGCGGCCCTTGGTCGGCATGGTCAGGGCGACGGCGATACCCAACGGGATTTCGATCAGCAGCACGCAGGCCGAGTAGATGAACTGGCGTAGCAGCGAGTCATGCAGACGCGGATCGAGCAGCACCTGTTTGTACCAGTCGGCGCCGACGAAGTAGCGGCTGGACTGGTCGAAAATGTCCTGCACCGAATAGTTGACCACGGTCATCATCGGGATCACCGCACTGAACGCCACCAGCAGAAATACCGGCAACACCAGCCACCAGGCCTTGTTGTTCTGCACCTTGTTCATGGCTGCACCTCGTCGTCGGCTTCGAGCAGAAACTCATCGGCATAAACCATCAGCCACTGCGCCGGAAAACTGATGTACGCCTTGCCCTGCGGTACCGGTTTGTCTTCGGCCAGACGCACCTTCAGCGGCGCGCCATCGAGGTCGAGGGTGAGGATCTTGTAGGTGCCGAGGTCTTCGACGTGGACCACCCGCGCCTGCATCGCCTCGTCAAACGGCTCGTCCCAGACATGGATGAACTCCGGGCGGATGCCGACCTTCAGATTTTTCCACTGACCGTGTTCGATATGCCGTTGCAAGGCGTCGGACAGTGGCAAGTGCGTCGAAGCGAAACCGACCCCACCCGGCTGCGGCTGCACCTCGATCAGGTTCATCCCCGGGCTGCCGATGAAGTAGCCGACAAAGGTGTGAGTCGGCCGCTCGAACAATTCCCGTGGCGTGCCGAACTGCACGATCTGTCCGCCGTACATCACGGCGATCTTGTCGGCGAAGGTCGAAGCTTCGAGCTGATCGTGGGTGACGTAGACCATGGTGATGTTGAACTGCTCGTGGATCTGCTTGAGCTTGCGTCGCAGCTTCCATTTCAGATGCGGGTCGATCACCGTCAGCGGCTCGTCAAAGAGGATCGCCGAGACATCGTCGCGCACCAGGCCACGGCCCATGGAGACTTTCTGTTTTTCGTCGGCGGTGAGGTTGCGCGCCTTCTTGCTCAGCAAGTTTTGCAGGTCGAGGACTTCGGCGATTTCCTGCACCTTACTGTGCACTTTCGCCTCGGCCATGCCCTGATTGCGCAGGGGGAATGCCAGGTTATCGAACACGGTCATGGTGTCGTAGACCACCGGGAACTGGAACACCTGAGCGATGTTGCGCTTCTCCGGGGTCAGGTCGTTGACCGCTTTGCCATCGAACAACACATGCCCTTGCGAGGGGCTGAGCAGGCCGGAAATGATGTTGAGCAAGGTCGACTTGCCGCAACCCGAAGGGCCGAGCAAGGCATACGCGCCGCCCTGCTCCCAAATGTGGTCCATCTCGCGGATCGCGTAATCGTCAGGCCCACTCGGCTGCTTGCTGTAACTGTGGGCGAGGTGCTGCAAACGGATTTCGGCCATCAGGCAACCCTCGCGACACGTTGGCCCGGTGCCTGCACCAGACGGCCCTGCGCATCGAACACGAACAGTTTGTGGGTCGGGATGTAGATGCGGATCGGCGCATCAACGTCGTATTCGTGAACCCCCGGCAGGTGCAGCACCAGCAGGAAATGCTCGTTGCGCACATGCAGGAAGGTTTCCGAGCCGCTGATCTCCGCCACTTCGACGGTAACCGCCAGCTCCAGATCATCATCGTTGCTCGGCACCAGCGAGATATGGCTGGGGCGCACGCCAAAGCGAAACTCGCCCTCGCCTACAGGACGCAGGTCGACGTTCAGCGGAAAGTGCACGAAATTGGCGAAGCTGACTTCGTTGCCGGCAATGCGCCCGGGCATCAGGTTGATCGGCGGTTCGGAGAACAGCTCGGCGGCCAGCACCGTTTGCGGCTGGTGGTAGACGGAAGTCGAGGCGCCGCTCTGGATCACCCGGCCCTCGTGCAGAATCGTCGTGGTGCCGCCCAGCGCCAACGCTTCGTTCGGTTCGGTGGTGGCGTAGATCGCAATGGTGTGGCGCAGCTTGAACAGCTCGCGCATTTCCTGGCGCAGTTCTTCGCGCAGCTTGTAGTCGAGGTTGACCAGTGGCTCGTCGAACAGGATCAGCTCGGCGTCCTTGACCAGCGCCCGGGCCATCGCCGTGCGCTGCTGCTGACCGCCGGACAGCTCCAGCGGATAGCGCTGCAGGAACTTCTCGATGCGCAGCATCTTCGCGGTTTCCAGCACTTTGCTATGAATGATTTCTTTGGAAACACCGGCCTGACGCAGCGGCGAGGCGATGTTCTCGAACACGGTCATGGTCGGGTAATTGATGAACTGCTGATAAACCATCGACACGTTGCGCAGGCGCACCGGGCGCTGGGTGACGTCGACGCCGTTCATCAGGATCCGGCCACTGTCGGGCTTGTCCAGGCCTGCCATCAGGCGCATCAGGCTGGTCTTGCCGGACAGCGTGCGGCCGAGCAGAACGTTGAAAGATCCGGGTTCGAATGTCAGGCAGGCATCGTCGATCCAGTTCTGGCCCTCGACGGTGCGGCTGACGTGCTCCAGGGTGAGTGACATGGCTCGGCCTTTTTATTATTGGAGTCAAGCGACCTGTGCAGCAGAGCGACATTCGTGCCAGAAATGGCAAGTGGTTGATTTGTCGTGAAAAGGGCTGAAAACGCGGGGATCGGGCGTTCATTGCTGAACACATTTGAACAGTTGGGCGATTGACAATGAACAATAGTGAACAACACTCTATGAACGCTTTTTGCGCAAATTCTGTGAACGATGAAAATCCAATGTGGGAGCGGGCTTGCTCGCGGAGGCGGTGTGTCAGTCGATGTAAATGTGTCTGATATACCGCTTTCGCGAGCAAGCCCGCTCCCACAGTTTTGATCTGTGTTGGTTTTGAAAGCAGTGCCATAACAACAATAAAATGCCCTTCAGAGGCCCACCACCATGGCCGCACCTGCCCCGCCGCTGTCCCACGACGCGATCGTCCAGACCTCCTGGCAACGTTGCCGCGCCTTCGGCCTTGACCACCAGAGCGCCCCGGCCTTCGATCAATTGCCCGCCGCCGGCATCGCGCAGCTGCTCGACCGTCACCACGCGCTGGTGCAGACCACCCATCAGGAAGTGCTGCCGTACTACGAGAACATCCTCAGCAACTCCAATTGCCTGATCATGCTCGCCGACCATCAAGGCCAAGTGCTGACATCCTGGGGCACCCAGCGCTTTATCGAGCCGAATCTGGCTCGGGGTTTTCGCGCCGGGGCGAGCTGGATGGAGCGCTGCAGCGGCACCAATGCGATCGGTACCGCGCTGGCCTGCGAGCAAGCGGTGCACATCGAGCACGATGAACACTTTCTGAAAGCCAACCGTTTCATGACCGGTTCCGCCGCGCCGATTTTCGATGCCGAGCGCAAGGTTATCGCCGTGCTCGACGTGTCCAGCGACAGTTACCTGCCGCCCTCGCACACGCTGGGCATGGTCAAGATGATGAGCCAGACCGTGGAGAACCGGCTGATCCTCAACCTGTTCCACGGCCAGCACTTTCAACTGACGTTCAACACCGGGTTGAACAACCTCGACAGTCAGTGGGCTGGTTTGTTGATTTTCGACGAGAGCGGTCAAGTGCTGTCGGCCAATCGTCGCGCCGACAATCTGCTCGGCGTGCGCCTGTCGCGGGTCAGTGTCGAGAGCCTGTTCAACGTGTCGCTGCTGGAGTTGATCAATCAGCCGGATGGATTGCCGTTCGCCCTGCAGACCTCCGGGCGCAACCGTTTTCAGTGTTTGCTGAAGCGCCCGCAACAGGCAGCGGTTCAGCCTCGGGTATTTGCTGAACCGAAGAGCGCCGAAAAGTCGCTCAAACCCGCGGGCGCCATCAGCCTCAGCACCCTGCACTTCGGTGACAGCCGGGTGGAAAAAGCCGTGCGTCAGGCCGAACGCCTGCTGGAGAAAGACATTCCGCTGCTGATCCACGGCGAAACCGGAGTCGGCAAGGAAGTCTTCGTCAAAGCCCTGCACCAGGCCAGTTCGAGAAGCAAACAGGCATTTATCGCCGTCAACTGCGCGGCGATCCCCGCCGAACTGGTGGAATCAGAACTGTTCGGCTATGAAAAAGGCGCGTTCACCGGCGCCAACCAGAAAGGCAGCATCGGCCTGATCCGCAAAGCCGACAAAGGCACCCTCTTCCTCGACGAAATCGGTGACATGCCGTTGCCGACTCAGGCCCGGCTGCTGCGGGTGTTGCAGGAGCGCTGCGTGCAACCGGTGGGCAGCAGTGAGCTGTTCCCGGTGGATCTGCGGATCATCTCGGCGACCAACCGCTCTTTGCGCGAACAAGTGCAACTGGGGCGGTTTCGTGAGGACCTGTATTACCGCATCGGCGGTCTGACCCTGGAGTTGCCACCGCTCAGAGAGCGCAGTGATAAAGAGGCGCTGTTCAAACGCCTGTGGGAGCAGCATCGTGAACCGACGCAATGGGCCGGACTCAGCCGCGAAGTGCTGGAGCTGTTCGAGCGGCACCCGTGGCCGGGCAATCTGCGTCAGGTCAGCAGCGTGATGCAGGTGGCGCTGGCAATGGCCGAGGAACAGCCGGTGCGGCCGGAGCATTTGCCGGATGACTTTTTTGTCGATCTGGAGATGGAGCCGGTGGAGAGCGTGCAGCCGCTGGGGCTGGATCTGAATGATGTGGAGGCGTTGAACCGCGAGTTGAAAGCAGCCGGGGGGAATATTTCGCATCTGGCACGCAGGCTTGGGGTGAGCCGTAATACCCTCTACAAGCGTTTGCGGCAGGCGGAGAGCTGACTGCTACGCAGTCAATCGCGAGCAGGCTCGCTCCCACAGGGGATGTGTGTCGCGCAAAGATCCACTGTGGGAGCGAGCCTGCTCGCGAAGGCATCAGCCCTGGCACTGCAGTAATTAAGCCATGCGCATAAACAAAAACCCGCACAAGGCGGGTTTTGTTTTATAGCGGATCAGGCAATCAGTCAGCCAGACGCCAGGTCGTACCACCCTTGCCGTCTTCCAGCACCACGCCCATGGCGGTGAGCTGGTCGCGGATGCGGTCGGATTCGGCCCAGTCTTTGCCGGCGCGTGCCGCCAGACGCGCAGCGATCAGCGCCTCGACTTCAGCTGCATCGACACGCCCTTCAGCGCCCGCCTGCAAAAAGTCATCGGCTTCCAGCTGCAACACGCCCAGCACGCTCGCCAGTTCTTTCAGACGTGCCGCCAGACCGGCCGCCGCGTCGAGATCGCTGTCGCGCAGACGGTTGATCTCACGCACCATCTCGAACAGCACCGCGCAGGCTTCCGGCGTGCCGAAGTCGTCGTTCATCACCGTGGTGAAACGCTCGACGAAGGCTTCGCCGCCGGCCGGAGCAACGCTCGGCAGGCCTTTCAACGCGTGGTAGAAACGCTCGAGTGCGCCCTTGGCGTCCTTGAGGTTGTCTTCCGAGTAGTTGATCGCGCTGCGGTAGTGGCTCGACACCAGCAGGTAACGCACGACTTCCGGGTGGTACTTGTCGAGCACGTCACGAATGGTGAAGAAGTTGTTCAAGGACTTGGACATCTTCTCGCCATTGATACGGATCATGCCGCAATGCATCCACGCGTTGGCGTAGGTCTTGCCGGTGGCCGCTTCGCTCTGGGCGATTTCGTTTTCGTGGTGCGGGAACTCGAGGTCGCTGCCGCCGCCATGAATGTCGAAGGTTTCACCGAGGCAGCAGGTGGACATCACCGAGCACTCGATGTGCCAGCCCGGACGCCCGGCGCCCCACGGCGATTCCCAGCTCGGCTCGCCCGGTTTGGCGGCTTTCCACAGGACGAAGTCCAACGGATCTTCTTTCGACTCGTCGACTTCGATGCGTGCACCGATGCGCAGGTCTTCGATCTTCTTGCGCGACAGCTTGCCGTAGCCCATGAACTTGGCGACGCGGTAGTACACGTCGCCATTGCCCGGGGCGTAGGCGAAGCCCTTGTCGATCAGGGTCTGGATCATCGCGTGCATGCCCGGAATGTGATCCGTGGCGCGCGGCTCCATGTCCGGCTTCTTGATGTTCAGGCGCGCTTCGTCTTCGTGCATCGCGGCGATCATGCGCTCGGTCAGCGCGTCGAACGACTCACCGTTCTCGCGGGCACGATTGATGATCTTGTCGTCGATGTCGGTGATGTTGCGCACGTAGGTCAGGTCGTAACCGCTGAACCGCAACCAGCGGGTCACCAGGTCGAACGCGACCATGCTGCGGCCGTGGCCGAGGTGGCAGTAGTCGTACACGGTCATGCCGCACACGTACATGCGCACCTTGTTGCCATCCAGCGGCTTGAAGACTTCTTTGCTCTTGGTGAGCGTGTTGTAGATCGTCAGCACTTTATATTTCCTTGACGCTAAATCACTGGCCCCACGAATCACGCAGGGTCACGGTACGGTTGAATACCGGCTGACCTGGTTTCGAGTCCTTGATGTCGGCGACGAAGTAGCCTTCGCGCTCGAACTGGAAACGGTCTTCCGGCTGTGCATTGCCAAGCGATGGCTCAGCACGACAACCGGTCAGCACTTGCAGTGAGTCAGGGTTGATGTTGTCGAGGAAACTCGCGCTGTCTTCGGCCTTCTCCGGGTTCGGAGAACGGAACAGGCGATCGTACAGACGCACTTCGCACTCGATGCTGGCAGCCGCCGGCACCCAGTGGATCACGCCTTTGACCTTGCGGCCTTCAGGGTTCTTGCCGAGGGTGTCCGGGTCGTACGAGCAACGCAGCTCGACGATGTTGCCGTCGGCGTCCTTGATCGCTTCGTCGGCACGGATCACGTAGCTGCCACGCAAACGCACTTCGCCGTTCGGCTCCAGGCGCTTGTAGCCCTTTGGCGGTTCTTCCATGAAGTCATCGCGGTCGATGTAGATTTCACGGGCGAACGGCAGCTGGCGCACGCCGAGTTCTTCTTTCTGCGGATGACGCGGCAATTCGAGGTTCTCGACCTGACCTTCCGGGTAGTTGGTGATCACGACTTTCAGCGGGCGCAGCACGCACATGGCGCGCGGCGCGTTCGCGTCCAGGTCCTGACGGATGCTGAACTCGAGCATGCCGAAGTCGACCACGCCGTCGGAACGGTTGGTGCCGATCATGTCGCAAAAGTTGCGGATCGACGCCGGCGTGTAGCCACGGCGACGGAAGCCGGACAGCGTCGACATGCGCGGGTCGTCCCAGCCATTGACGTGCTTTTCATCGACCAGTTGCTTGAGCTTGCGCTTGCTGGTGATGGTGTAGTTCAGGTTCAGGCGGCTGAACTCGTACTGGCGCGGGTTGGCCGGCACCGGCAGGTTTTCCAGGAACCACTCGTACAGCGGACGATGGCTTTCGAATTCCAGGGTGCAGATCGAGTGGGTGATGCCTTCGATGGCGTCCGACTGACCGTGGGTGAAGTCATAGTTCGGGTAGATGCACCACTTGTCACCAGTCTGATGGTGATGAGCGTGGCGGATGCGATACATGATCGGGTCGCGCAGGTTCATGTTCGGCGAGGCCATGTCGATCTTCGCGCGCAGCACGCGGGCGCCGTCCGGGAACTCACCGGCACGCATGCGCGCGAACCAGTCGAGGTTCTCTTCCACCGAACGGTCGCGGAACGGGCTGTTCTTGCCCGGCTCGGTCAGGCTGCCACGGTATTCCTTGGCCTGCTCAGGGGTCAGGTCGTCAACGTAGGCCTTGCCGGCCTTGATCAGCTCGATGGCCCAATCGTGCAACTGGTCAAAATACTGCGAGGCGTAGCGCACTTCGCCGGACCACTCGAAGCCCAGCCATTTGACGTCGGATTCGATCGCGTCGATGTATTCCTGGTCTTCCTTGGCCGGATTGGTGTCGTCGAAACGCAGGTGCGTGACGCCGCCGAACTCCTGGGCCAGGCCGAAGTTCACGCAGATCGACTTGGCGTGGCCGATGTGCAGGTAGCCGTTGGGCTCAGGCGGAAAACGGGTGACGATCTGGGTGTGCTTGCCCGAGTCCAGGTCTGCCTGGATGATCGGCCGCAGGAAATTGACCGGCACGGCAGGGCCGGACTTGGCATTCGAGGTAGGGTCGACAGTGGGCTTGCTCATAGGATCCTTGACTTACATGTGCGCGGCCGCAAAGGGGGCCAGACAAAACAAAGCCGCTATCATAGCCGATGCTGTCAAGGGGCTGACAGAGCGCGGCCTATAAAGGCGTGCATTTAATCGACGGGTTTTGGAAAAACAGCCTCGAAATTCGCGCCTGTCACGCTAAACTGCGCTCCTTGGCCGAAGCAGGCTGAACCGGTTGTGGGGCTGAATGTCCCAGAACCACGAATTCCTTATAAAGAGTAGCGATCATGACTCAAGTCAAACTGACCACCAACTACGGCGACATCGTCATCGAACTGGACGCGGAAAAAGCGCCAATCACCGCTGCCAATTTCATCGAATACGTCAAGAAAGGTCACTACGAGAACGTAGTGTTCCACCGCGTGATCAAGGGCTTCATGATCCAGGGCGGCGGTTTCGAGCCTGGCATGCAGGAAAAGAAAGACAAGAGCCCAAGCATTCAGAACGAAGCTGACAACGGTCTGAAGAACGAGAAGTACACCGTTGCCATGGCCCGCACCATGGACCCGCATTCGGCCTCGGCGCAGTTCTTCATCAACGCCACCAACAACAGCTTCCTCAACCACACCGCCAAGACCGCTCAGGGCTGGGGTTATGCCGTGTTCGGTAAAGTGGTTGCCGGTACCGACGTCGTCGACAAGATCGAAGGCGTGGCCACCACTTCCAAGGCCGGTCACCAGGACGTGCCGAAAGACGACGTGATCATCGAGAAAGCCGAGATCATCGAAGCGTGATATTGCTGATTTCAGATTTGCATCTGGAAGAGGAGCGCCCGGACATCACCCGGGCGTTTCTGGATTTGCTCGCCGGACGCGCCCGCTCGGCGAGTGCGTTGTACATCCTCGGCGACTTCTTCGAGGCGTGGATTGGCGACGACGCCATGACGCCCTTCCAGCGTTCCATCTGCCAGGCCCTGCGCCAATTGAGCGACAGCGGCACGGCAATCTTTCTGATGCACGGCAATCGCGACTTCCTGCTCGGCAAGGCTTTCTGCAAAGCAGCCGGCTGTACGCTGTTGAAGGATCCGAGTGTCGTGCAGTTCTACGGCGAACCGGTGTTATTGATGCACGGCGACAGCCTGTGCACCCGCGACGAAGCCTACATGAAGCTGCGGCGCTACCTGCGCAACCCGATCACCTTGTTCATCCTGCGCCACCTGCCGCTGAGCACCCGCCACAAACTGGCGCGCAAGCTGCGCAGCGAAAGCCGCGCGCAGACGCGGATGAAGGCCAATGACATTGTTGATGTCACGCCTGAGGAAATTCCGCGGATCATGCAGCAATACGCGGTGAAAACCCTGATTCACGGCCACACCCATCGTCCGGCGATCCACAAGCTGCAGCTCGGCGAGCAGGCAGCTAAGCGGATTGTGCTGGGTGACTGGGATCGTCAGGGTTGGGCGTTGCAGGTGGATGAGAACGGGTATGCCCTGGCACCGTTCGACTTTGCTCCGCCGCCAGCCCTGCCGGCCCCCACCATCTAAAGACCAAACAAAAAACCAATGTGGGAGCGAGCCTGCTCGCGAAAGCGGTGTATCAGACACCTCAGTGCTGAATGACACACTGCATTCGCGAGCAGGCTCGCTCCCACATTGAATCGCGTTGCAGATCAGTGACCGCTAGCGGCCGGCCCGGCCTTCGCCGCAAACGGCGGCTTCGCCAGCCACACAATCAGAATCAGCCCCATAAAGCCCCAGCCCAACAGCGTGAAGTAATCCACGGTGGAGAGCATGTACGCCTGGCTGGTGAGGATCTGATCCATCTGCGCATAAGCCGATTGGCTCGCGCCGCCTAAATGGTTCAAGGTCTCGCGAGTCGCCGGTTCGAAGGTACTGATACTTTCGCTCATGTACGCATGGTGCTGATCAGCGCGGCGGATCCAGATCCACGTGGTCAGCGATGCGGCAAAGCTGCCGCCCAAGGTGCGCAGGAAGGTCGCAAGGCCTGCGCCGTCGGCGATCTGGCTCGGTGGCAGGTCGGACATCAGGATGCTCAGGGTCGGCATGAAAAACAGCGCCACGCCGATACCCATGAACAGCTGCACCAGGGCGATGTGCTGGAAGTCCACCTCGTTGGTGAACTCGGCGCGCATGAAGCAGCTCAGGCCAATCGCGAGGAACGCCAGACCGGCCAGCAGGCGCAGGTCGAACTTGTTCGCGTACTTGCCGACAAATGGCGACAACAGCACCGGCAGAATGCCGATCGGCGCCACCGCCAGACCGGCCCAGGTCGCGGTGTAACCCATCTGGGTTTGCAGCCACTGCGGCAGGATCAGGTTGATGCCGAAGAACCCGGCGTAACCCAACACCAGCACCAGCGTGCCGATGCGGAAGTTGCGATGCGCGAACAGGCGCAGGTTGACCACCGGATGCTGGTCGGTCATTTCCCAGATGACGAACACTGCCAGCGCGATCACCGAAATTGCCGCGCCGATGATGATGAAGTTCGATTCGAACCAGTCCAGGTCATTGCCCTTGTCGAGGATCACCTGCAACGCGCCGACGCCGATGATCAGCGTGATCAGACCGACGTAGTCCATCGGCTGCCGACTGGTTTCCACCGGGCGCTTGGCCAGTTGCGAGCGCACCACCATCACCGCAAAGATGCCGATCGGTACGTTGATGAAGAAGATCCACGGCCAGCTGTAGCTGTCCGTGATCCAGCCACCCAGAATAGGCCCGGCAATCGGCGCGACCACCGTGACCATCGCCAGCAACGCCAGGGCCATGCCGCGCCTCGCGGGGGGATAGACCGCAATCAACAGGGTTTGCGTCATCGGGTACAGCGGCCCGGCCACCAGGCCTTGCAGCACGCGAAAGCCGATCAGTTCCGGCATCGAGGTGGAGATACCGCAGAGGAACGAGGCCAGCACGAACAGAATGGTGGCCCACAAAAATAGCTTCACCTCACCGAAACGGCGGCTGAGCCAACCGGTCAGCGGCAGCGCAATCGCGTTGCTCACGGCAAACGAGGTGATCACCCAGGTGCCCTGCTCCGAACTCACCCCGAGGTTGCCGGAAATGGTCGGCAGCGCCACGTTGGCGATGGTGGTGTCGAGCACTTGCATGAACGTCGCCAGCGACAGGCCGATGGTGCTGAGCAACAGGCTGGGCGGCGTGAAAGAGGCGTTATTGCTCATTGTGAATCCTTTGGAACCGGGTTGACACTGCGTCCCTTCAGACGCAGCCGCCCTTGTGGGAGCGAGCCTGCTCGCGAAAGCGGCTGTTCAGCCAACAAAGATGTTGAATTGAAAACCGCCTTCGCGAGCAGGCTCGCTCCCACAGGGGGAAAGGGGTCAGCGTTGCGCGGTCTTGCTCACCGCAGCGCTGTTGTCGTGGATCAGTTGCGCAATCATCGCGTCGGCTTCGGCCAGTTGGCGGTCGTAGACGTTGGTGCTGAACGAGGCCTTTTGCGGCGGTTGCTGGGCCAGCACCGGGCCGCTCTGGTCGTGCAGGTTCACTTCAACGTTGGTCGACAGCCCGACCCGCAGCGGGTGCTTGGCCAGTTCTTCGGCGTTGATGTGAATCCGCACCGGCACACGCTGCACGATTTTGATCCAGTTACCGGTGGCGTTCTGCGCCGGCAACAAGGCGAACGCGCTGCCGGTACCGGCGCCGAGGCTGTCGACGGTGCCGCTGTATTTCACGCTGCTGCCGTAGATGTCGGACTCGATGTCCACCGGTTGACCAATGCGCATGTCACGCAGTTGGGTTTCCTTGAAGTTGGCGTCGATCCACAGTTGATCCAGCGGAATCACCGCCATCAGCGCGGTGCCCGGCTGCACACGCTGACCGAGTTGCACGGTGCGTTTGGCGACGTAACCAGTGACTGGCGCGATCAGCGTGCTGCGGGCGTTGGTCAGGTACGCCTGACGCAGATCGGCAGCGGCGGACATCACGTCCGGGTGCGACGAAACCACGGTGTCATCGACCAGCGCGCTGGTGGTTTTCAGTTGCTGCCTGGCGTTGGCCAGGGCGTTTTGCGCCGAGGTCAGGTCGTCGCGGGCGTGGGACAGTTCTTCCTGGGAAATCGCCCCGCCAGCGGCGAGGTTTTTCCGGCGGTTGTAGTTGTCCTGAGCCTTCTGCACTTCAGCCTGTTGCGCGTTGACCTGGGCTTTCATGCCATCGACGTTGCTGTACAGGCCGCGCACCTGACGCACGGTACGCGCCAGTTTTGCCTGAGCACTTTGCAGGCCGACTTCGGCGTCGTTGGGGTCGAAGTTGACCAGCACCTGACCTTCGTGAACCAGATCGCCGTCGTCGGCGCCGATGCTGACCACGGTGCCGGTGACCAGCGGCGTGATCTCGACGACGTTGCCGTTGACGTAGGCGTCGTCGGTGCTTTCGTTGAAGCGCCCGATGAATTCGTGATACGCCCACACGCCGGCCCCGGCGAGCAGGACCACGACGGCCAGCACCAGCAGCATGAATTTGCGCTTGCGCGGATTGCCGGTGTCGGGGGTGTTGGCTTGAGTTTGGGTGTTTTCGGCAGTGGCCATGACAAATACCTGAATTAGTTGTGCGACGTGGCTGGGGTGGCGTTGGCTGCGGTCAGGGTTTCACCCTGAAAGCCGCCGCCCAGCGCTTGCATCAGTTGAATCGACAGGTCGATCTGCTCGGCATTGAGGTTGGCCAGCTGACGCTGGGCCTGCAGCAATTGCTGCTCGATGCTGAGCACGTCCAGGTAGTTGCCGATGCCGGAACCGTAACGCTGGACGACGGTGTTGTAAGAATCCTGAGCAATCTCGGTGGCGTGCTGCTGCGCGCCGATCTGCCGGCCGATGTCACGCAACTGGTTGATCGTGTCGCTGACATCACCGAGGGCTTTCACCAGACTTTTGTTGTACTGCGCCACCGCCAGATCGTAATCGGCGTCGCGCGCATCGAGGTTGGCGCGCAGGCGTCCACCGTCGAAGATCGGCACCGAAATGGTCGGGGCGATGCTGAAGAAACGACTGGCCGACCCGAACATCGCGTCACCCAACAAGGATTCGGCACCGGCCGAGGCCGTGAGGTTCAAGTTGGGATAGAAGCGGGTTTTCGCCGAGTCGATGTCTTTGCTCGCCGCTTCTACGCGCCAGCGCGCAGCGACCAGATCCGGACGCCGACCGAGCAGCTCCGCCGGCAGCACCGACGGCACCGCCACGGCGCTGGCTTGCAGGACTTTCGGCCGGGCGATTTCGTTGCCGCGATCCGGGCCTTTGCCGAGCAGCACGGCCAGGGCGATCTTGGCGCTGTTCAGACGTTTTTCAGCGTCGATCAGGCTGGCTTCGGAACTGGCCTCAAGGCTTTGGGTTTGCTGGAACTGGTACTGGCTGTCGATCCCGGCACTCAAGCGGCGCTGGCTCAGATCGAGCATCTGTTTGGTGCGTTTCAGATCGTCGTTGGCCAGGTCGTAAACGATATGCGCCTGACCCAGATCGCTGTAGGCGCGGGCCACGTCGGCGGCGAGGGTCAATTGCGCGGCCTGACGGTCGACTTCGGCAGCGCGAGCCTGACCGAGTGCAGCTTCCCAGGCATCACGCTGGCCGCCCCACAGGTCGAAGTTGTAATTGAAACCGGCGCTGACGTTACGCACGGTGGCGTAGGCATCGCCCTGCCCTCGCGGGTCCTGATCCTTGGCCAGGCGCGAACGGCTGATGCCGGCGCTGGCGTCGAGGGTCGGATAGCGTTCGGCATCGGCGGCATACGCGGCGGCGCTGGCCTGATGCGCGCGTGCTTCGGCGATCTGCATGTCCGGGTTGTCGTGCAGCGCTTCGCGGATCAGCCCGTCGAGTTGCGGATCGCCGAGGCTGGACCACCAGTCGCTCTTCGGCCATGCCGCCGGCGACAGAGTCACGCCGTTGAGCGACTGGCCGACTTTCAGGCTTTTCGCGTCGAGGTTTTTGCCCTGTGTGTCGAGGCCGCTGTAATTGGCGCAGCCGGCGAGGATCATCGCCGACAGCACCAGGGTCAGGCTGCTGCGCAAGGTTTTACCGCTCATTGTGTTCACCTAACCGCTGGATAGTGATCGGGTCACCGGCTGCCAGCAGGATTTTCTTGAGGATGTATTCCAGGGTTTTCAGCTCTTCGCGGGAGATGGCGCCGGCCAGTTCATTCATCGCATCGGCACCGATGTAGGGCAGGCGATCGGCCAGTTGCTGGCCCTGCTCGGTGAGCTTGAGTTGCACCTGACGGCGATCGCCTTCGCTGCGTTGGCGAGCCAGGAAACCTTTCTGCTCCAGACGATCGAGCATGCGTGTCATCGAACCGCTGTCCAGCGACAAATGCCGGCACAGCTCGGCCGGGGTGTCGACGCCGAACTGGGCCATGATGATCAACACCTTGAACTGCGCGGCGGTGATGCCGTGGGGTTCCATGTGGGTGTCGATGATCCGGTCCTTGAGCAGCGCGGCGCGGCCGAGCAACAGCCCGAGATGGCAATGTTTGAATTCGTCCGGGGTGAAATGCTTCATGTGCTCACCTAATAACTGCCTAGGCAGTGAATGTATGTCGAGATGTTACTGCCTAGGCAGCGAATGTCAACGTAATAGTTAGGTTGCTTTGTAATTAGTTGACCAGTGGAGTGGGTTTTTGTGTTGCCCGCACTGACGCTTTCGCGAGCAGGCTCGCTCCCACAGGGATCTCATGCATACATGGATCAATGTGGGAGCGAGCCTGCTCGCGAAGGCAGCGACTCGGTGTAACGTCGGTCAGGATTTGTCGGAAGGATGCACAGCCGGCGGCTGGAGGGGATGCACTTCACGCCCGCGCAAAGCAGTCACTGCATAACCGCAGGCGCGTTTGATCACCGCATACATGCTGTGCCAGCCCGGCGGTGCCGGCTCGATGGCGGCATGCAGCGCCCGTGCGTAATCGAGCACCAGACCGGGCGTCCAGGCCATCACTTCAGCGCGTTTACGCACCTGCGCCGCCACCCAGAACTCGGGGCTGAGGACCACTCTGGCGAAATCGAGCATGCTCGAATGCCCGCGATTCATCGCCCCTTCAAGGGCTGCTTCGAGGCTGTGAGCGACGGCACTCGAGCAGTTGCGGCTGGTGAGGTTGTATGTGCTGTTCTGCCGATATTCGCTCCAGAACGCCTGCAACCGCCGGGCGTCGTAGTGAGCAAAACTGACCCGAACCGAAGACGGGCACCAGTCCGCCACCTCCCCCGCATAGTCAGGCAGAAACCGCCCGGCGACATCGTTGTTCGGCGTCGCCCGCAGTAACCGCACGAAATCCCCCGCCGAACGATCGATGTCGTCCAGCGGGTAATGGCTGATGTAAATCTCCGGGCCACATTCCAGTGCCGCGTGGCCAGCCGAGATCACGCCGTTGATATCGACTGCGGCGATATAGCGATTGAGCAGACGGTTGCGCACCAGAGTGTCATCAACGGTGCCGCTGGGGGTCCAGACATGAATGACCAATGCGTCGCTGCTGGCCGGCGCACTGGGCGCAACAGGGTTTTTCAGCGGCGGCAGGTGCCTGAAGCGCACGGCTTGGCGCAACAACGCGCAGCCCGAGAGAAACAGGCTCATGCCGATGCAGAACGGCACCGTGCCCTTGTATAGCGTCGGATACGGCTCAAGGATAAACACGCCAAAGCCGAGTTCGAACAACCCCGCCAGCAGCGACACCTGCCAGCCGACAAAGCGCACCACCACCGCAGCCGCCAGCCTGAAGACCCCATCGACGATGAAAGCCCCGCCAAACAGCACCGCCAGAATCAGCCCGGCAGCATGTTGCCGGTCAACGATCAGCAGCCCCAGCAAGAGAAACGCCAGACCTCGCGCTTTACGCAGGGCCGCAGCGGTCCCGGTCTGCGGTGCAGGCACCAGCAGCAGGATCAGCGCTTCGAGCAACAACAGATAGCCGAAGAGATGCAGCGGGAAATACAAAACGCCATCCAGCGCATCGATGAAGATCGCCACCCCGGCCGCGCCCCAGACAATGCCGGTCAGCGCCAGTGCTGACCAACGCTTGCGGACAAAGTCATTACCGAGCAAGACCATACTCAAGCGGACCATAGGCGCAACCGGCAAGGTTTTGAGGGTTCGGTGAGTCTAATACATCCTGGAAAAACCGGATCGCAGCGTCACGACCCGGCTATTGGCCACGTTCTCAGAAATCGCGCTTGTAGAAGATATCCAGCGAACTGGCGACACCGCTGGCGGCTTCGACATATACCTTCTTGCTCAGCTTGTAACGCAGCGCGATGGTGTTGGCTGGCTCGAACACGCCGACGCCATAACGCAGGCTGAGTTTCTCGGAGATGTTACCGCTGGCGACCACGCTGGTGGTGTTGCCGCTGCCCTGGGTGTCGAGCTGGAAGTCCTGAATCCCCAGGTCTTTGGCCAGGCCGCTGGTGACCCCGGAACTGCCCATCAAGCCCAGACCCAATGCTGCTTGCGCGAGCATGTTGTTGTCTTCGCCGTTGGTGCTCAGCGGACGTCCCAGTACCAGGTAGGACAACGCCTGCTCCTGACTCATCGCCGGTTCGGAGAAGATTTGCGTGGTCGGTTGCTCGGCGCTGCCGCTCAGGCGGATACCGGCGATCACGTCGTCGGTCTGGCGGATCGCTTCGATGTCCAGATACGGCTGATCGATCGGGCCGGCAAATAGCAGCCGCGCACGACGCACGTTCAGGCGCTGGCCATAGGCGCGGTAACGGCCGTCGTTGAGCCACAGCTCGCCACGGGTGTCCATGTTGTCGCCGATGTGCACGTGACCTTGCAGGTTGGCGGTCAGGCCGAACCCGGCGAAGCTCAGTTTGTCTTCGCCGACCACCACGTCGATGTCCATTTTCATCGCCAGCGGTGGTTTGCCCTCTTCGGTCTGCGCGCCAACGATGATCGTGTCGTCGGACACTTTCACCGTCGATGGCGGCAGTTCACGCACGGTGATTTCGCCTCGCGGCACCTGTACCTTGCCGGCGATTTTCAGCTCATCGCCGGCCATGGAAATCTTCAGGTCCGGCGCCACTTCCAGCTTGGCGTACGGCTCGACGGTGACCGGCAATTGCGTGCCCTTGAGCGCCAGATCGACCACCAGCGCCTGGCCCCAGGCGACGTTACCGTTCAGGCTGCCCTGCCCACTCTTGCCGCTGTTCCAGCCACCGTCGAGGCGCACCGATTCGCCGGCAATCACCGCGGTGAGTCGCAGATTCTGCAACTCCATCGGCAACTCGGCGCCAGACACTTCGCCGTCGCTGAGTTGCACGGTGCCGTTGACCAGCGGCGCCAGCAGCCCGCCGGAAATCGTGCCGCTGCCATTCAGGCGCCCGGTCAGTTTCTCGACCATCGGCACAAACGGCCGCGCCACCGACAGGTCCAGCCCGCTGAGACGGAAAGAACCACTCAGCGGTTTGTTTTTCGGCAACGGATTGAGCTGCGCCTGCACCATCAACTCGCCGAGTTTGCCGCCGACGAAGTTGAGTTCGGTATCGACGCGCTTCGGCGTGAGTTTGCTGGTGAGCTTCAGGGTCTGGTACGGGAAGTCCAGCCACTGATCCTTTTCCTTCATGCGCAAGGTGCCGCCGCTGGCGTCGACGCTGACCACGCCGTTCGGGCCGCTGGCTGGCAGGTCCAGTTGCAGATCGGCGTTGAGCTTGCCCTGCCAGGCGAAGTCTTTCGGCAACCATTGCGCCAGACTTTCGATCGGGAACTGCTTGAGGTGGTAACGCAGTTTCGGCTCGGGCAGCAGGCGCTGGTCTTCACCGCACAGACTGGCATTGCCGGACATCCAGCAATGCGCGCCGAAGTTGATCTTGCCGTCGGCCAGACGTTCGAGTTTGGCCGGGCTCTGCAGTTTCCAGTCCTGGCCGCCGGCCTGAATATCGCCGCTGGCCAAACGACCGCGCCAGTTGCCCTTGTCCAGATTGCCGTCCAGGCCAAGGGCCAGTTTCAGCTTCGGCCCGAGCAGGTCGAGGTTGAGTTTCTGGCTCTTGATGTCGCCCTGCGCGCTGGCGGTCAACACGCCGAGGTTGGTGTCGCCGGCCTGAATGCCGCTGCCCTTGAGGTCGATCTTCGCCCGTTGCGCGCTGTCGAGCGTGGCGTCGAGGTTGAGGCTTTGCAGGCGATTGTCCTGGAACGCCAGTTGCGAACCTTGCAGATCAAGTTTGCCTTGCGGAACTTTCAGCGTACCGGCAACGTTGACCTGACCCGTGACCTGCCCCCGCAGCTGCGGCCAGAGCTGGGCCAGACGCGTCAGTTTGATGTCGATCTGGCCGGTGAGTTTCTGTTGCAGGCTGCCCTTGCCGCTGATGCTGTTATCGCCGAGGCGGATTTGCAGGGCGTTGAGGTTCCATTGCTCACCGGCACCGTCGGCCTTGGCCTGGAGGATTGCCGGTTGCCCGCGCAATTTGCCTTTGAGGTCGAGGTCGGCGCTGAGGCTCAGGCGATCGTTCTTCATTTCGCCTTTGCTGCGCAGCGGCCCGGCCAGGGTGCCCGGCAACTCCGCAACCCAGTACGCCGGGTTCAGCGCAGAGAGATCCAGCGCCGTGTCCCAGGCGATGCCGTCGGCGAACTGCACATTGACATGACCTTCGGCCTTGCCCTGCCCGGCTTCCATTTTCAATTGCGGCAAGGCGATCTGTTTCAGGCTGCCGCTGAACGGACTGCTCAGGCTGAACGCCCCCGCCGGGCCATCGAGGTCGGCGGCGAAGTTACCGAGGTACTGACCGTCGGTGTAGGAGACTTCGCCGGTGAAGGTACGCAAGGCAACTTGCGGCTCGTCGATTTCGTTATACAGCCGATGCCACGGGAAATCCTGCCAGTTGATGTTGGCCTGAGCCGTGAGGCCCTTGCTCCAGTCAACGCTGCCGGTGAGCTTGAGGCTTTGTTTGTCGTTAGCCGTCAGGTCGAGGCCGGCGATCTGCGCACCGCTGGCATCGACCTTGCCTTTGAGCAGCAGCGCCACCGGGCCTTTATCGGCGGGCAGCGTGGCGTTGCCGTTGAGCTGATAACCGTTTTTCAGGTCACCGTCGCCGGTCAGTACCAATTGATTGAGTTGCAGGGTGTCCGGCAAATCGGCGCTGGGTTTGAACGCCTCGGAGGTGATGCGCACCTTGGCCGGCAGATTTTCCGCCAGCGGTTGCAGTTCGCCGCTCAACTGGCCGTCGAGGTAGCCACGGCTGTCTGCATGCAGGTTGAGGGTTTTCAGCAGATCGCCGTCGACTTTCAACGCCAGCGTCCAGGGGCCTGTGCCTGGGGACGGCAGGCTCAGGTCACCGGCGATGTTCAGCGGCCAATTGCCGGTCGGTTGCAGCAGGCCGGAGAGATTCAGGCTGAGGTCGTCGCGCTGCAGTTTCACGCTGTCGATCTGCAGGCCCTGGGCCGTCCAGTGCGCCGCCAGTTGCAGGCCCTTGAGCTGCTCGCTGCCGTTGAACAACAGGCTGCCGACTTGTACGTCACCGAGTTCGATGGCCACCGGCAGTTGCAGATCCGGCAGTTTGATCGGGCCGCTTTCAGTGGTTTCTTCACTCGGCGGGAATTGCAGAATGACCTGATCGGCCTTGAGCTGTTCGATGCACAAAGTCATGCGGGTCAGGCACAGCGGTGACCAGGCGAAGATTGCCTTGTTCAGCTCGACGCGACTGCTGTCCTGCTGCCACAGCAGATGATCGGCGCTCCATTGGCCACCGAGACGGCCCTGGAAATTCTCCACGCTCAAACCCGGCACCAGGCTCAGCGCCCAACGGCTGCCGGCCTGCGTCCCGAGTACCGCGCTGATGCTCAATACAATTAACAACAGCAACGCCAGCAGTGTCAGTGCCGCTATTTTCAAACCACGCTTCACAGCTCAGGCCCCATGGAAAAGTGCAGCCGGATGCCGCCGTCGTCGTCCAGCGCGTGGGCCAGGTCGAGGCGAATCGGCCCCACCGGCGAGACCCAGCGCACACCGATACCGACCCCGGTCTTGAGGTTCGGCAGTTCGAGTTTGTTGAAGGAGTTGCCCTGGTCGACGAAGGTCGCGACCCGCCATTTCTCGGCAATCGAGTACTGATACTCGACGCTGCCGGCCACCATGTAGCGGCCGCCGATGCGGTCGCCCTTGGAGTTTTCCGGGGACAGGCTCTGGTAGTCGTAACCGCGCACGCTTTGATCGCCGCCGGCGAAGAAACGCAGCGACGGCGGTACCGAGTTGTAACCGTTGGTGGCGCTGCCGCCGACCTGCACCCGACCGAGGAAGCGGTGGTTGTCGAACACCGTGGTCAGGCCCTTGATGAGCGCCGTGCCATATAAAAGGTTGTTGTCCGAGCCAAGGCCTTCTTTCGCCACTTTGCTTTCGAAGGTCAGGCGATAGCCGTTGTGCGGGTCGATGCGGTTGTCGCTTTTCAGGTACGAGTAACTGATGCCGGGCATCAACAAGGTACTCAGGCCGGAGTCGTCGCCAAGTTCATATTCTTCACGCTGCCATTTCAGCGAGATCACTCGCTGCCAGCCGCTGGGCAACTTGCTGTGCCATTCCGGGCCGAAGGTCAGCAGCTTGCTCAGGGTGTCCGAGCCGTCGATGTTTTCAAATTGATAACCACCGGCCCAACGCAGTTTGTCGGTCAGCGGTGGGTCGAGCGGGATGTCATAGAACAACCCGACGTTCTGCCGTGGCGCCGACAACTCGGCTTCCCAGCCGTAACTGTCGCCCTGCGGGTTGACCCAGTGGCGCGTCCAGTTGGCCTTGATCCGTGGGCCGACGTCGGTCGAATAACCGAGGCCCAGGCCCATGGTGCGTGGTTTGCGGGTGTCGAGTTTGACGTCGACCGGGATCACATCGTTTTTCGCCGCCGTCGGCGCCGCATCGACGCGCACGCCTTCGAAATAGCCACTCGATTGCAGGTCGCGGTTGAGTTCGGCGATCAGCTCGGAGTCATACGGATCGCCAGCCTTGAACGGCACCATGCGTTGCAGCAGGTCTTCGTCGAACGGCGTATCGCCCTCGAAACTGACTTTGCCCAGCGCATAACGCGGGCCGCTGTCGTAGATCAATTCAACGTCGGCCACCCCGGCACGCGGGTCGACCAAAAGTTTCTGGCTGGTGAAATGGCCACTGAAAAAGCCGAAGCGCGAGGCCTGGTTCTGGATCAGGCGTTTGGCGTCTTCATAACGCCCATGGTTGAGCACGGCGCCGGACTTGAGCGTGTCACTGCTCGGCACACGAAAGGATTTGAGGGAGGCGGCAGGCCCGTCGACGCGGATGGTGACGTTGCGCAGACGAATCGGCTCGCCAGGATCGATGTTCAGCACCAAGCGCGGTTTTTCGCCGCCCTTCACGTCACTGTCGATCTGCGGCTGGTAATAACCCAAGGCCTGCGCCGCTTTGCGCGCCTGCTCCTCGGCCCCGCGACTGAAGCGCAGCAAGGCTTGTTCGTCACGGTCGCCGAGGCTGCCGATATAACCTTCTATATTGGCCTTGAGTTCGTCGTTGGACGGTTTGATCCGCACGTCCAATTCACTTTGCGCCAGCGCCGCGCAGCTGGTTAACAGCATGAGCACGCCACTGGTAAATCTTCCTGGAAACTTCATAGGCGCGGATGCTATCACGGGCTTGGGAGCGTGATAGAACAGGAAATTTCCGAAAAAGTTCTATGGCTAAGCCGTTGCAGTTTGTAACACCTGCGGATTGGCGTGGAAAAACACGTGCTCGCGCACCGGGCCGACGGCCACTTCGCCGATCTCTTCGTAGCCCTGGCGTTTATAGAATTCCAGGTAGCGCGGGTTGCCGGTGTCGAGCACCACGCCTTGCGAGGTTTCGTCCACTGCGCACCAGTTATGCACGGCGGTCAGCAACTGCTCGCCGAAGTGTTTGCCCTGAAACTGCGGATGAATCCCCAGCAGCGGCAGCATGTGCACGGAGGCGCTGGGCACGCAGGCGGCCACCGCATCGTGATATTCCAGATAGCGCCGGGTGCAGCGGAATCCGGTGCTGAGCACCATGCGCAAGCGCCACGCCCAACTTTCGGTGATGCCCAGACGACGCTGCGGCGGCGCAATCAGGGCGATGCCGATCAGACGGTCATTGACCAACAGGCCGATGGCCGGCTGATCCTGCAGAAAATGCTGTTTGACCAGTTCGCGCACCGTGGCCCGCACGCGCTGCTCGTAGCCCGGCCGCTCGGCCTCGAACAGGTAACCGAAGGTCGGCTCGTGGCGATAGGCCTGATACAGCAGTGATCGGGCTTCGCGCGAGTAACCGCGGTCGAGCATGTGGATGTCGGCGATGGCGGTCTGGGTTTCAGGCATGACGGTGATTCTCCCCGGGGCGCGGCTCAAATGACTGCGCTCTTGATGGTACGAACCTTTTGCGGGTGGCGCAGTTCCCCACAGGTATAGACCAACTCGGGATCTTCATCGACTGGGCGGCCGCCATCGCGAGCAGGCTCACTCCTACAGGGGGTACGCATTCCAATTGTAGGAGCGAGCCTGCTCGCGATGGCGTCAGCTCGGGCAACCCACATCCCACAGATGAAAATGATTTCTCCCATCCCACACTGGCCCCCATCCCACATGTCAGCTAGCATCGCCCTTTTGCCAGGACTGCCGACCATGAAGATTGTTTCCTTCAACATCAACGGACTGCGCGCCCGTCCGCATCAGCTGGCAGCGCTGATCGAAAAGCATCAGCCGGACGTGATCGGCCTGCAGGAAACCAAGGTTCACGACGACCAGTTCCCACTGGAAGAAGTGCGTGCGCTGGGCTACCACGTTTATTTCCACGGCCAGAAAGGCCATTACGGCGTCGCTCTGCTTTCGCGCAAAGAACCGATTGCGATCCACAAAGGCTTCGCCAGCGATGAAGAAGACGCGCAGCGCCGCTTTATCTGGGGCACCTTCGCCGACGCCAATGGCGTGCCGGTGACCATCATGAACGGCTACTTCCCGCAGGGCGAAAGCCGCGACCACCCGACCAAATTCCCGGCCAAGCAACGCTTCTACAGCGACCTGCAAACCCTGCTGGAAAGCCAGTTCCACAACGAGCAGCCGCTGGTGGTGATGGGCGATGTGAACATTTCCCCGGAAGACTGCGACATCGGCATCGGCCCGGACAACATGAAGCGCTGGTTGAAAACCGGCAAATGCAGCTTCCTGCCGGAAGAGCGCGAGTGGATGGCCCGCCTGAAAAACTGGGGCCTGACCGACAGCTATCGCCACTTGAACCCGGACGTGACCGACATGTTCAGCTGGTTCGACTATCGCAGCCGTGGTTTTGAAGACGAACCGAAACGTGGCCTGCGCATCGACGTGATCCTCGCCTCCCACGGCTTGCTGCCGCGGGTCAAGGATGCGGGCGTGGACTATGAACTGCGCGGCATGGAAAAACCGTCGGATCATGCGCCGATCTGGCTTGAACTGAGCTGATTCACAACGCTTCTCCCTGTACGAGTGAGCCTGTGGTGAGGGGATTTATCCCCGATGGGCTGCGAAGCGGCCCCAGTCGTCTCTAGTAGATCGAAATGAAGATTTTGGGTCGGCTTCGCCAACCATCGGGGATAAATCCCCTCACCACGGACTCACTCCTACATTGGATCCCTGTCATGTTTTGGTCATGCGCCTGACTTAATCTCCCCGGCAATCCCCTTGGCTTGATTCGGTGCCGGCATGACCCTGCGTGTTCTGTTCGCTTTTATGTCGAGTGCATGGCTGACGGTCAGTGCCGCCACCCTGCCCATCCCTGAAAACGGCCCGGCATTGCGCATTCAGGGTTCCAACACCATTGGCGCCGACCTTGGCCCGGCGTTGGTTGAAGGCTTTCTGCAGGACCAGGGCCTGCTGAAAATTCACCGAGAGAACCCCGACGCCGCCAACGAACAACACATCGTCGGCCAGACTGCCCAAGGCAAACGGGTGGTGATTGAAGTCGCCGCCCACGGTTCCAGCACCGGTTTCACTGCGCTGAAAAGCGCCAGTGCCGACCTCGCCGCCTCCTCCCGACCGATCAAGGACAGCGAACTGCTCAGCCTGCAAGCGCTCGGCGATCTGAAAAGCGCCGCCGCCGAGCAGGTGATTGCCATCGACGGCCTGGCGATCATCCTTCACCCCGGCAACCCACTGCAGCAACTGGACACCGAGCAACTGGCGCGGATCTTCAGCGGTGAGGTGAAAACCTGGGAAGACCTCGGCGGTCGCGGCGGCGCGATTCATTTATATGCGCGGGATGATCAGTCCGGCACTTACGACACGTTCAAGGAACTGGTGCTGGGTCGGCGTGGGAAAAGTCTGAGTTCCAGTGCGAAACGCTTCGAATCCAGCGAGCAATTGTCCGACGCGGTGAGCAGTGATCCGCAGGGTATCGGTTTCATCGGTCTGCCGTATGTGCGTCAGGCCAAAGCCGTGGCGATTGCCGACGGCGCATCGCAATCGATGTTGCCGCTCAACAGCCTGATTGCCACTGAGGACTATCCGCTGTCGCGGCGCCTGTTCTTTTATCTGCCGCCGGGCAACCAGAATCCGTGGGCATCGGCACTGGTGGCGTTTGCGCAAAGCCCACAGGGCCAGAAGATTGTCGCGGCCAACGGCTTCATCAGCCAGACCGTGCACGCGATGACCGTGACACCGAATGCGCTGATGCCCGAGGGTTATCAATCCCTCAGCCGCCATGCCCAGCGTCTGACGGTGAATTTCCGTTTCGAGGAAGGCAGCGCCAGCCTCGACAACAAGGCGCGGCAGGATCTGGCGCGGGTGCTCGACTATATACAGCGCCACGACAAGACCGAGCGCGCGGTGACGCTGGTGGGGTTTGGCGACGAGAAAGACGATCCGGCCCGCGCCGACCTGCTGTCAAAGCTGCGGGCGATGGCGGTGCGCCGTGAATTGGTGAAGAACGGCGTGGTGATGCGCGAAGTGCGCGGGTTTGGCGCGTTGATGCCGGTGGCGGCGAACAGTGCGGATGAAGGCAGGATCAAGAATCGGCGGGTTGAGGTTTGGGTGTATTGAGCCTGATGTTGATGGACTGAATGGGCTGGCCCCTTCGCGAGCAGGCTCGCTCCCGCAGTGATCGCATTCTTCCATTTGGTATGCGGTCTAATGTGGGAGCGAGCCTGCTCGCGAAGCCGGCGACGCGGTCTTAATGACCGCTGCGCAGCATTTCCTTCGGCACATACTTGCCGATCTCGAACTTGCCGATTGCCGCGCGGTGCACTTCGTCCGGGCCGTCGGCCAGGCGCAGGGTGCGCTGCATGGCGTACATATAGGCCAGCGGGAAATCGTTGGAAACCCCGGCCCCGCCGTGGATCTGGATCGCCCGGTCGATCACCCGCAGGGCCACGTTCGGTGCGACGACCTTGATCTGCGCGATCTCGCTCTTCGCCACTTTGTTGCCGACGGTGTCCATCATGTACGCCGCTTTCAGGGTCAGCAGGCGCGCCATGTCGATTTCCATCCGCGAGTCAGCGATCTTGTCGACGTTACCGCCCAGACGCGCCAATGGCTTGCCGAACGCGGTGCGGCTCACCGAGCGTTTGCACATCAATTCCAGCGCACGTTCAGCCATGCCGATCGAGCGCATACAGTGGTGAATCCGCCCTGGACCTAGGCGACCCTGAGCTATTTCGAAGCCGCGACCTTCGCCGAGCAGGACGTTTTCGTAAGGCACGCGCACGTTGTCGAACAGCACTTCGGCGTGGCCGTGCGGTGCATCGTCGTAGCCGAATACCGGCAGCGGGCGGACGATTTTCACCCCGGGGGTGTCGACCGGCACGAGGATCATCGAGTGCTGCGCATGGCGCGGTGCGTCAGGGTTGCTCAGGCCCATGAAGATCAGAATCTTGCAGCGCGGATCGCAGGCGCCGGAGGTCCACCATTTCTTGCCGTTGATCACCCATTCATCGCCATCACGCACGGCGCGGGCGGCCATGTTGGTGGCGTCGGACGAGGCCACGTCCGGCTCGGTCATGGCGAACGCCGAGCGGATCTCGCCGCGCAGCAACGGTTCGAGCCAGCGCTGTTTCTGCTCTTCGTTGGCGTAGCGCACCAGCACTTCCATGTTGCCGGTGTCCGGCGCCGAGCAGTTGAACGGTTCCGGCCCCAGCAGCGAGCGGCCCATGATTTCTGCCAGCGGTGCGTATTCAAGGTTGGTCAGGCCAGCGCCGAGTTCCGACTCAGGCAGGAACAGATTCCACAGCCCTTCAGCCTTGGCCTTGGCTTTGAGCTCTTCCATGATCGCGGTCGGCTGCCAGCGATCACCCTCGGCAACCTGGCGTTCGAACACGGCTTCGGCCGGGTAAACGTAAGTGTCCATGAACGCGGTCACGCGCTCACGCAGTTCTTGCACCTTGGGCGAATAAGCGAAATCCATGAGCAATTACCTTCTTTAGGCAGAGGTTGTTCAGATCATGCAATCGATGCTAGAACAGCGCGGATAATTTACCTAGCCTATTCTCGGCGTGTATAAACATTCATCACCGATATATGATCCGCTGATCGTCAGCCCACAGAACAAGAGAAGCCGCGTTATGAATCTGAGTAAGGTCGACCTCAACCTTTTCATCGTCTTCGACGCGATTTACACCGAAGCCAACCTGACCCGCGCCGGGCAGATTGTCGGGATTACCCAGCCGGCGGTGTCCAACGCGCTGGCGCGGTTGCGCGAGACCTTCAACGATCCACTGTTCGTGCGCACCGCCCAGGGCATGGTGCCGACGCCGATGGCGCAGAACATCATCGGCCCGGTGCGCAACGCGCTGTCGCTGCTGCGGGTGTCAGTGCAGGAGAGCCGGATTTTCAACCCGGCGCAGGCGGTGAAGACTTACCGCATCAGCATGACCGACCTCACTGAGGCGGTGATTCTGCCGCCGCTGTTCCAGCGTTTGCGGCGTCTGGCGCCGACGGTGATCATTGAAAGTTTCCTGTCCAAACGCCGCGAAACCACCAAGGAACTGGCGGCCGGACGCCTGGATTTTGCCGTCGATGCCCCGCTCAACACCGACCCGCAGGTGCGCCACGTCAAGCTGATGGAAGACCGTTACGTCTGTGCGATGCGCAAGGGGCATCCGCTGGCGGGCAAGGAGAAACTGTCGCTGGATGACTATCTGTCGCTGACCCACATCCATATCTCCAGTCGCCGTAGCGGGCTGGGCTATGTGGATCTGGCGCTGGGCAAAATGGGCATTCAACGCAAGATCGCCCTGCGCTCGCAGCATTATCTGATGGCGTCGCAGGTCATGCAGCAGACCGACATGGTGATGACGGTGCCCGAGCGCTTTGCCCGGCGTAATGACTTGCACGCGTTCAACCTGCCGGTCAACGACGTGCCGCCGCTGGAGACTCACCTGTATTGGCATGAAAGCACCGACCAGGACCCGGCCAATCGCTGGATGCGCGAGCAGATCATCGAGTTGTGCCAGCAGGTGGCGGCGCAGGAGAAGAAGCTGGACAAAGTGTAAGGCTGGCAACCGCGTTATCGTTCTTCGCGAGCAGGCTCGCTCCCACATTCGATCGGGCTTCTTCAGATGAAATGCAATCAACTGTGGGAGCGAGCCTGCTCGCGAAGAGGCCATCCCTCACACCATACATCTTGAACCTTGACGTAAACGTCAACTCGCCATTAGCTTAGCGCCAAGACCTTTTTCCGAGCGCTTTCATGAGCAGCCAGACCTACAGCATTTCCGACCTCGCCCGCGAGCTGGACATCACCACCCGGGCGATCCGCTTTTATGAAGAACAAGGCCTGCTCAGCCCCGAGCGTCGTGGCCAGGAACGCATCTACTCGCCGCGCGACAAGGTCAGCCTGAAGCTGATCCTGCGCGGCAAGCGCATCGGTTTCTCCCTGGCCGAATGCCGTGAGCTGATCGAGCTCTATGACCCGTCCAGCGGTAACACCAAACAGCTCAACAGCATGCTGGCAAAAATCGGCGAGCGCCGCGAACAGCTCGAGCAGCAGTTGCTCGACATCGAACAGATGAAGCTGGAACTCGATACCGCTGAAGAACGCTGCGTGCAGGCTTTGGAGCAGACGCTGAAGAGCCAGCAGATAGCGCAGTAATCAGCCACAACTCATTCCCTGTGGGAGCGGGCTTGCTCGCGAAGGCGGAGTGTCAGGCGACAAATTTTGTATCTGATACACCGCCTTCGCGAGCAAGCCCGCTCCCACAGGGACCTCATGTAATTCCGAAAATGAGCAGGTCAACCCCATGTCCCTCCCCTCCCAAGTACGCCTGATCGAAGTCGGCCCGCGCGATGGCCTGCAGAACGAAGCCCAACCGATCAGCGTGGCTGACAAGGTGCAACTGGTCGACGCCCTGAGCGCCGCCGGCCTTGGTTATATCGAAGTCGGCAGTTTTGTCTCGCCGAAATGGGTGCCGCAGATGGCCGGATCCGCCGAAGTGTTTGCGCAGATCCAGCGCAAACCCGGCGTGACCTACGGCGCACTGGCGCCGAACCTGCGCGGTTTTGAAGATGCACTGGCGGCCGGTGTGAAAGAGGTCGCGGTGTTCGCTGCGGCGTCCGAGGCGTTCTCGCAGCGCAACATCAATTGCTCGATCAGCGAAAGTCTGGCGCGCTTCGCACCGATCATGGAGGCCGCGAAACAGCACGGCGTTACCGTGCGCGGTTACGTGTCCTGCGTGCTCGGTTGCCCTTATGAAGGCGAGGTCGCACCGGAACAAGTGGCGATGGTCGCCCGCGAGTTGTATGCGATGGGCTGCTACGAAGTGTCCCTTGGCGACACCATCGGCACCGGCACCGCCGGCGCGACCCGGCGGTTGTTCGAAGTGGTGTCGGCGCAGGTGCCACGGGAGAAACTCGCCGGGCACTTCCACGACACCTACGGCCAGGCGATGGCCAACATCTATGCCAGCCTGCTGGAAGGCATCGCGGTGTTCGACAGCTCTATCGCCGGCCTCGGCGGCTGCCCGTACGCCAAAGGCGCGAGCGGTAACGTCGCCACCGAAGACGTGGTGTACCTGCTCAACGGCCTGGGCATCGAGACCGGTATCGACCTGGACGCCTTGATTGCGGCGGGTCAGCAGATCAGCGCGGTGCTCGGTCGCCCGAGCGGTTCGCGTGTGGCCAAGGCCCGTAACGCCCAGTGAGGGCGAAGGTGTTACCGCTGCGTCGGAAACGTGGGCGTAGACGAGTAACACGGAAACAAATTGTCTGGTTTGCCCTGAAGGAAAAATCCTTCAAAAATATCAACTCATTGATTTACAAGGGATTTAAAAAGTTGGCACGGCTTCTGCTATCTCTATGGCATAACAAGAATAAAAAGCAGCAAACCAATAAAAATAAGACGTACCGACTCTGACATAACAAAAACAACACGGCAGAGACGCAGCTAACAGATTTTTTTGGAGAAGGTGTGCTTTTCAGGGTGCTCTCAGGAGTGACCCGCAACCGGGCAGAGAACAATAAAACTACCTTCAGGTAGCTCCCGAATCGGTTGGATCGTTTAACGAGAAAGCAGATCAGCGCTCAAAAAAATACGTTTGCTCTTGACCCCGGATGGGGGTCGCCAAAAACAGCGGTAAAGGGCCACGGTTGCCAAAAACAACAACAGACCGCCCCTCAATAATAAAAAAAGAGCACGCGACGACAAAATTAAAGGGGAGCTTCGGCTCCCCTTTGTGCTTTCTGTGATTCCTGTTTTCACTGCGCATCCCTTGTGGGAGCGAGCCTGCTCGCGAAAGCGGTGTATCAGACTCATCTGCGCTGAATGACACACTGCATTCGCGAGCAGGCTCGCTCCCACATTTGATCTTCGTCAGGCCTGCTTTTCGCGGAGCTCCTCGATACTGATTTCACGCATCCTGAATTTCTGGATCTTGCCCGTCACAGTCATCGGAAACTCCTCCACAAACTTGAAGTAACGCGGCGTCTTGAAGTGCGCGATGCGCTCCTTGCACCAGGTTTGCAATTCCAGTTCGGAGGCGCTGTGGCCGGGATGGAATTTGATCCAGGCGACAATCTCCTCGCCGTAACGCGAGCACGGAATGCCGATCACCTGTACGTCCGCCACCGCCGGGTGGGTGAAGAAAAACTCTTCGAGCTCACGCGGATAAACGTTCTCGCCGCCGCGAATGATCATGTCCTTGTTACGCCCGGCGATGTTCACGTAACCCTCATCGTTCATGCTCGCCAGATCGCCGGTGTGCATCCATCCGGCCTCGTCGATGGCTTCGGCCGTGGCTTGCGGGTTGTTCCAGTAACCGAGCATCACGCTGTACCCCCGGGTGCACAGCTCACCGATGGTGCCGCGCGGCACCAGGTTGCCCGCCTCGTCGATGATCTTGCTTTCCAGTTGCGGCTGGGTGCGGCCGACGGTGGTGACGCGCAGTTCAAGTTCATCGTTGGGTCCGGTCTGCAGCGACACCGGACTGGTCTCGGTCATGCCGTAGGCAATCTGCACTTCGCTCATGTGCATCTCGCTGATGACCCGGCGCATGACTTCGATCGGGCAAGTGGCGCCGGCCATGATCCCGGTGCGCAGGGTCGACAGGTCGAACTCGGCCCGCTGCGGCTGATCGAGCATGGCGATGAACATGGTTGGCACGCCATAGAGGCCGGTGGCTTGTTCTTCGGCGACGGTTTGCAGGGTCAGTAACGGGTCGAACGCGTCGTTGGGATAAATCATGGTGCTGGCGTGGGTGATGCAGCCGAGGTTGCCCATGACCATGCCGAAGCAGTGATACAGCGGCACGGGGATCACCAGGCGGTCGCTCGGGGTCAGGCCGATGCTTTCGCCGACCATGTAACCGTTGTTGAGGATGTTGTAGTGACTGAGGGTCGCGCCCTTGGGGAAACCGGTGGTGCCGGAGGTGTACTGGATGTTCACCGGTTGATCGAAGTGCAGGCTGTCGCTGCGTTCACGCAGTTGTTCGGGCGAAACACTGCTCGCCAGATCGGCCAGTTGCAACCACGGCAGGAAGCCCGACGGTGGCTGTGCGTCGAGGCTGATCACCCCGCGCAAATCCGCCAGACGTTCGCTGCACAAATGGCCGATGGATTGCTCGGCGAGTTCCGGTACCAGCCCTTGCAGCATGGCGTGGTAGTTGGAGGACTTGAAAGCGCCGGCGCACACCAGCCACTGGCAACCGGACTGCTTGAGCACGTATTCCAGTTCGGAGCTGCGGTAGGCCGGGTTGATGTTGACCAGGATCACGCCGATCTTCGCCGTGGCGATTTGCGTGATGCACCACTGCGCGCAGTTCGGCGCCCAGATGCCGAGCCGATCTCCCGCCTGCAAACCCAGCGCCAGCAAGGCTCTGGCGTGCAGGTCGACGCTATCGGCCAGTTGCTGCCAGGTATAACGCAACTGCTGATGCCTTACGACCAGCGCCTCGCCGTGCGGGTGTTGCGCAACCGTCTGATCAAACTTCTGCCCGATGGTCATCGCCAGCAAGGCTTTGTCCTGTGAGCCACGGGTGTAGCTGCGCTGCGGGTTTGCACTGGGTTGATCCATGATGACCCCTATTGTCTTTATTAGTGGGTTTACCGGGATTTTGCTCTTGGCGGGAGTCAACTGTGGCGAGGGGATTCATCCCCGATGGTGTGCGAAGCGCACCCTCAGTTTTTCCTGTTGAACCGCATTCACAGGTTTTGGGTCGGCTTCGCCAACCATCGGGGATAAATCCCCTCACCACACAAGCCCGCTCCCACCAAAAGCACTCCGTTTTCAATCCTGAACTGCCCCTACTCTCGCTCAAGTTGACGTTAACGTAAAGGGTGATTGACAGCCAACCATCGCAGGCTTACGTTAACGTAAAGGTGAGAGCCATTGACCGCCCTCCCCACCCTACAAAAAAGCCAAAAGGTGACCCATGAGCTACCCATCCCTGAACTTCGCCCTCGGTGAAACCATCGACATGCTGCGCGATCAGGTTCAGTCCTTCGTCGCCGATCAGATCGCCCCACGCGCCGCGCAGATCGACCGCGACAACCTGTTCCCGGCCGACATGTGGCGCAAATTCGGTGACATGGGCCTGCTCGGCATCACCGTGCCGGAAGAGTACGGCGGTGCGGGTCTGGGTTACCTGGCGCACGTGGTGGCGATGGAAGAAATCAGCCGCGGCTCGGCTTCCGTGGCGCTGTCCTACGGCGCGCACTCCAATCTCTGCGTCAACCAGATCAACCGCAACGGTAACCACCAACAGAAATCCAAATACCTGCCGAAGCTGATCAGCGGCGAACACGTCGGCGCACTCGCCATGAGCGAGCCGAACGCCGGCTCCGACGTGGTTTCGATGAAACTGCGCGCCGACAAACGCGGCGACCGCTTCGTGCTCAATGGCAGCAAGACCTGGATCACCAACGGCCCTGACGCCAACACCTACGTGATCTACGCCAAGACCGACCTGGAAAAAGGCCCGCACGGCATCACCGCGTTCATCGTCGAGCGCGACTGGAAAGGCTTCAGCCGCAGCAACAAGTTCGACAAGCTCGGCATGCGCGGTTCCAACACCTGCGAGCTGTTCTTCGATGACGTCGAAGTGCCAGAAGAAAATATCCTCGGCGTGCTCAATGGCGGCGTGAAAGTGCTGATGAGTGGCCTCGATTATGAACGCGTGGTGCTGTCCGGCGGCCCGACCGGGATCATGCAGTCGTGCATGGACCTGATCGTGCCGTACATCCACGATCGCAAGCAGTTCGGCCAGAGCATCGGCGAATTCCAGCTGATCCAGGGCAAAGTCGCCGACATGTACACCCAGCTCAACGCCAGCCGCGCTTACCTGTACGCAGTGGCCCAGGCCTGCGAGCGTGGCGAAACCACGCGCAAAGACGCCGCCGGGGTGATCCTCTACACCGCCGAACGCGCCACGCAAATGGCCCTCGACGCCATCCAGATTCTTGGCGGTAACGGCTACATCAACGAATTCCCTGCGGGCCGCTTGCTGCGTGACGCCAAGCTCTACGAGATCGGCGCGGGTACCAGTGAGATCCGGCGCATGCTGATCGGTCGCGAACTGTTCAACGAAACCCGCTAAACGGAGCTGCACATGGCTATCCTGCATACTCAGCTCAATCCCCGTTCAGCGGAGTTCGCCGCCAACAGCGCGGCGATGCTTGAACAGGTCGACGCCCTGCACACCCTGCTTGCCCACGTGGCTCAGGGTGGCGGCGCGAAAGCCCAGGAACGTCACACCTCGCGGGGCAAGTTGCTCCCGCGCGAACGCATCAACCGTCTGCTCGATCCGGGCTCGCCGTTTCTCGAGATCAGCCAGCTCGCCGCACACGCCGTGTATGGCGAAGACGTACCGGCCGCCGGGGTGATTGCCGGGATCGGCCGGGTCGAAGGCGTCGAGTGCATGATCGTCGCCAACGACGCGACAGTGAAAGGTGGCTCGTACTACCCGCTGACCGTGAAAAAACACCTGCGCGCGCAGACCATCGCCCAGCAGAACCGCCTGCCGTGCATCTATCTGGTGGACTCGGGCGGCGCCAACCTGCCGCGTCAGGACGAAGTGTTCCCGGATCGCGAACACTTTGGCCGGATCTTCTTCAACCAGGCCAACATGAGCGCCATGGGCATTCCGCAGATCGCCGTGGTCATGGGTTCGTGCACCGCGGGCGGCGCTTATGTGCCGGCGATGGCTGACGAAGCAATCATGGTGCGCAATCAGGCAACGATTTTCCTCGCCGGCCCACCGCTGGTGAAAGCCGCGACCGGTGAAGTGGTCAGCGCCGAGGACTTGGGCGGTGCGGATATGCACTGCAAGATTTCCGGCGTGGCCGACCATTACGCCGAGAGCGACGAGCACGCCCTCGCCCTCGCCCGCCGCAGCGTCGCCAACCTCAACTGGCGCAAGCTCGGCGAAGTGCAGCAGCGCACGCCGATTGCGCCGCTGTACGCCAGCGACGAGTTATATGGCGTGGTTTCGGCCGACGCCAAACAGCCATTCGACGTGCGCGAAGTGATTGCGCGGCTGGTCGACGGTTCGGTGTTCGATGAATTCAAGGCGCTGTTCGGCACCACGCTGGTCTGCGGTTTTGCGCACCTGCATGGCTACCCGATCGCGATCCTCGCCAACAACGGCATCCTCTTCGCCGAAGCCGCGCAAAAAGGCGCGCATTTTATCGAACTGGCCTGCCAGCGCGGCATTCCGCTGCTGTTCCTGCAGAACATCACCGGGTTCATGGTCGGCCAGAAGTACGAGGCCGGAGGCATCGCCAAGCACGGCGCGAAACTGGTGACGGCGGTGGCCTGCGCCAAGGTGCCGAAATTCACCGTAATCATCGGCGGCAGTTTCGGCGCCGGTAACTACGGCATGTGCGGGCGCGCTTACGATCCGCGCTTCCTGTGGATGTGGCCGAATGCGCGCATCGGCGTGATGGGTGCCGAGCAGGCGGCGGGCGTGCTGGTGCAGGTCAAGCGCGAGCAGGCCGAACGCAGCGGCCAAGCCTTCAGCGCCGCGCAGGAAGCCGAGATCAAACAGCCGATCCTCGACCAGTACGAAGAGCAGGGTCACCCCTACTACTCCAGCGCACGCCTATGGGACGACGGCGTCATCGACCCGGCGCAGACCCGCGATGTGCTGGCCTTGGCCTTGTCCGCGTCGTTGAACGCGCCTATCGAACCGAGCCGCTTCGGCGTGTTCCGGATGTGATGCTTTTTTTGTGGGAGTGAGCTTGCTCGCGAAAGCGGTGTATCAGTCAACGTATCCGCAACTGACAGACCGTCTTCGCGAGCAAGCCCGCTCCCACAGAAACCGTGGAGACGGATGAATATGAGCGATTTCAACACCCTTGAACTGCAGAACGATCCACGGGGTTTCGCCACCCTGTGGCTCAACCGTGCGGAAAAGAACAACGCGTTCAACGCCGAGATGATCCGCGAGCTGATTCTGGCATTGGACAAGGTTGCCAGCGACGCCAGCCTGCGTTTCCTGTTGGTGCGCGGGCGTGGCAGGCATTTCAGCGCCGGCGCCGATCTGGCGTGGATGCAGCAATCGGCCGAACTCGATTACCACACCAACCTGGACGATGCCCGCGAACTGGCGGAGCTGATGTACAACCTCGCCAAGCTGAAAATCCCGACCGTGGCCGTGGTGCAGGGCGCGGCGTTCGGCGGCGCGCTGGGGCTGATCAGTTGCTGCGACATGGCAATCGGCGCCGATGACGCGCAATTCTGTCTGTCGGAAGTGCGCATCGGCCTGGCGCCGGCGGTGATCAGTCCGTTCGTGGTGCAGGCCATCGGCGAACGTGCGGCACGTCGCTATGCGCTGACCGCCGAGCGCTTCGGCGGGCAGCGTGCGCGGGAAATCGGTTTGTTGTCCGAGAGCTACCCGGCCGCCGAGCTTGATCAAGCCGTCGAACAATGGATCGATAACCTGCTGCTCAACAGTCCGGCCGCGATGCGCGCCAGCAAGGATCTGCTGCGCGAAGTCGGCAACGGCGCGCTGACCCCGGCCCTGCGCCGTTACACCGAAAACGCCATCGCGCGCATCCGCGTCAGCCCCGAAGGCCAGGAAGGCCTGCGCGCCTTCCTGCAAAAACGTGCACCGAGCTGGCAAGCCGCAACCACCCCCAAGGAGCCGCGTTGATGAGCGCACCTGTTCTCACCACCCTGCTGGTGGCCAACCGCGGCGAGATCGCTTGCCGGGTCATGCGTACCGCCAAGGCGCTGGGCCTGACCACCGTCGCCGTGCACAGCGCCACCGACCGCGAAGCGCGGCACAGCCGCGAAGCGGATATCCGCGTTGATCTCGGGGGCAGCAAAGCCGCCGACAGTTATCTGCAAATCGACAAGCTGATCGCGGCGGCCAAGGCCAGCGGCGCGCAGGCGATTCACCCGGGGTACGGTTTCCTGTCGGAGAATGCCGGCTTCGCCCGTGCCATTGAACAGGCCGGGCTGATTTTCCTCGGCCCGCCCGCTTCGGCCATCGACGCGATGGGCAGCAAATCCGCAGCCAAGGCGCTGATGGAAACCGCCGGTGTGCCGCTGGTGCCGGGCTATCACGGCGAGGCGCAGGATCTCGAAACCTTCCGCGATGCCTGCGCACGCATTGGCTATCCGGTGCTGCTCAAGGCTACGGCCGGTGGCGGCGGCAAAGGTATGAAAGTGGTTGAGGACGTCAGCCAACTGGCCGAAGCGCTGGCCTCGGCGCAGCGTGAGGCGCAGTCGTCGTTCGGCGATTCGCGGATGCTGGTGGAGAAATACCTGCTCAAACCACGCCATGTGGAAATTCAGGTGTTCGCCGATCAGCATGGCAACTGCCTGTACCTCAACGAGCGTGATTGCTCGATCCAGCGCCGGCACCAGAAGGTCGTCGAAGAAGCCCCGGCCCCGGGCCTGACCCCGGAACTGCGCCGCGCCATGGGCGAAGCGGCCGTGCGTTCGGCGCAGGCGATCGGTTACGTCGGTGCCGGCACCGTCGAGTTTCTGCTCGATGCGCGTGGCGAATTCTTCTTCATGGAGATGAACACGCGCTTGCAGGTCGAGCACCCGGTCACCGAAGCGATCACTGGCCTAGATCTGGTGGCGTGGCAGATTCGTGTGGCGCGCGGTGAAGCGCTGCCGATCACCCAGGATCAGGTGCCGCTCAATGGCCATGCGATTGAAGTGCGCCTGTATGCCGAAGATCCGTCGAATGATTTCCTGCCCGCCACCGGACGTCTGGAGCTTTACCGTGAATCGGCCGCCGGACCGGGGCGTCGGGTGGATAGCGGGGTTGCAGAAGACGATGAAATTTCGCCGTTCTACGACCCGATGCTCGGCAAGCTGATTGCCTGGGGCGAAGATCGCGAACAGGCGCGCCTGCGGCTGTTGAGCATGCTCGATGAGTTCGCGATTGGCGGCTTGAAGACCAACATCAACTTCCTGCGGCGGATCATCGCGCATCCCGCGTTTGCTGCGGCGGAGCTGGATACCGGGTTTATTCCGCGTTATCAGGAAACGCTGCTGCCCGCTCCGGGTGAGCTGAGCGATGAGTTCTGGCAGACCGCAGCGCAGGCTTTCGCGCAGAGTCTGCCGGGCGCTGTTCGGGCGGATGACCTGGGTTCGCCGTGGGCGTTGAACAGCGGGTTGCGCGCAGGGTTGCCGGCGGAAGTCACCTTGCACTTGAGCTGCGAAGGTCAGGATCGGGCGTTGACCTTGGGCAGCACCGACAACGCCAAACTGTCGGATGAAGCATTGGTCGTCGAGCACGATGGCGTACGTCGCAACTTGCGTGCCATTCGTCAGGGCGATTCGCTGTACCTGCAATGGGAAGGCGAGTTGCGGCGTATTCAGATGTTCGACCCAATCAGCGCCGTCGACGCCAGCCACAGCCATCAGGGCGGTCTGACTGCGCCTATGAACGGCAGCATCGTGCGGGTGTTGGTGGAGGCCGGGCAATCGGTCGAGGCCGGTGCGCAACTGGTGGTGCTGGAGGCGATGAAGATGGAGCACAGCATTCGCGCGCCCCATGCGGGAGTGATCAAAGCGCTGTATTGCCAGGAAGGCGAAATGGTCGGCGAAGGCAGCGCTTTGGTGGAACTGGAAGCCGAGTAAATGGGAGATCGATCCTACGCCGAGCGAGGATCGATCTGACTAGAAACGCGCCGTGGCCTGAACCACCACGCCGATGATTCGACACTCATCGGTGAACAGGGCTTTGGGCCAGGTCGGATTGAGCGGTACCAGATAACGCTGGCCGCCCTCTTCGTCGAGCTTGCGGAAGATCGCTTCGTCGCAGCCCTGCCACTGGGCGATCACCAGTTTGCCGGGCAGCGCCTCCACCTCCGGGTCCACCAGGATCAGCATGCCTTCGGCGATGCTCTGACCTGAAGGTGCGGTCATCGAATTTCCCGTCACGGTTAGCCAGAACGCTGCGCCACGGGCGTGATAGTCCGTCAGTTCGAAGCGCTGCTTGTCATGTGACGGGGCGTAAGCGGCGGTTGCACTCTCACGCGATTCGCACGGCGTGTGCCAATCGCTGACCGGATAGCGGAAATACGGGTTGTACTTCTGCGCCAGCGGCATCTCGTCATCGTCGGTCTCCTGCGGCTCGCGAATCACCAGCACCACTTCAAGGAAGTCCATCCCCAGCGCCTGCAATACGCGGTTCATTTCCGTAATACCCGGCTCGCGACGTTTGTTCAGCCAATGGCCGATCCCGCCCTGGGACATGCCGACGCGCTCTCCGAGCTCTGTTTGAGTGATTTTGAGTTCACTCATCTTGGCCTTGACCAACTCAATCCATTTATCCATGTGCGGCACCTTACTTGCCCCGCCTTCGGCCGGCAAAACACATATTGTAGTATTTAAATCCTCGTCACAACTACGCATCGTACTATGCTGGAAGCACGGACTTTCAATCGAACAAGGAGTGCCCCTTCACCATGAATATCAGCAGCAAAGACTTGCCCGATCTGCAAATGGACACCACGTTCACCTCCCCTCAAGGCAACGCGGCAGCGCAGCGAGCACTGGACTATTACTTGAAACCAGCTGTTTCAGAACCCGAGGTCGAGGAGCGATTTTTCAATGTAAAACGCCATCTCAGCGGCGAAGAGGCCCTCGTGCACGCGTCGGATCTGTTGCGCTGTGCAGCGGCCACGGCCTTCAAGGCAGCAGAAAACCTGCAGGGCGCGAGCCGCGACCTGGCATTTTCGGTGGTGCATATGGTGGATATGGCGCGGGCGATGGTCGACCATTCAATTGATGGCGAACAGCTCTGACGGACACGGGAAGCGGACGGACAGAAAAGAATTTTCCGATCGCGCAGATAAAAACATTTGACTTGCAAATGATAATGATTATTATTGCAAGCAGCTGGTCGCGAGATCAGTCGATGGACCAGAGACCTTAGGTCGGTCTTCTGGACTATCTCCTCATCAGGCTAATCACGGTTTTTGACCCGGCTTTTTGCCGGGTCTTTTTTTGCCCGTTTTTCGGGCTTATGGCTTCAGGCTAATGAAGTCTTTGGGTGCTGCAAATTCGATGGCGCGGATAATATCAAAAGAATATCGCTTGGCAAGCAAAGCCCGGCCCGATTGGGGCAAACTAATGACAATTAGCACTTGAGAATCAATCGCACAGTCTCTAAGCTGCTTGCGCGTCACGGAAGACGCCCCCCACCGCAACCCGCAATTTCCCTCGGTTTCAGCCCTGTCTTGCGTGTAAAGTAGCCGCCATAAAAATCATATTCAGGAACCGATTATGACCGTGGCCAAATCTTCGTTCGACATCAGCGCCAACTTCGACAGCGGCAACATTCAAGTCATCGACATCTCCAATCCGCTCAACCCGGTTCTGGCCATTCGCCCGGATACCCGGAGCGCGCATTTTCAGTGGTTCCACTTCAAGGCCAGCGGCCTGCACGTTGGCCAAGAGCATTGGTTTCGTCTGAATAACGCCAGCCAATCCTCGTACAACAAAGCCTGGACCGGTTATCAAGCCGTGGCGTCCTACGACCATGTCAACTGGTTCCGCGTACCAACGATTTTCGAAGGCGACTGTCTGCGCTTCTCCCTCGAAGCCACGCAGACCCACGCCTGGTTCGCCTACTTCGAACCCTACAGCCGAGGTCGTCACGACTGGCTGATCGAGCAAGCGCTGACCAAGGCCGGCACCGAACTGCTGGCCACCGGCAAAAGCGTCGAGGGTCGTGACATTCAGTTGCTGCGCAAGGGCAGCGGCGCCGAAGGCCAGCGCAAAGTCTGGATCATCGCGCAACAGCACCCGGGCGAACACATGGCCGAATGGTTCATGGAAGGCGTGATCGAACGCCTGGAGCGCCACGACGACCCGGTGCTGAACAAGCTGCTGGCCAGCGCCGATCTGTATCTGGTACCGAACATGAACCCGGACGGCGCCTTCCACGGGCATTTGCGTACCAACGCCATGGGCCAGGACCTGAACCGCGCCTGGCAGAGCGCCAGTCAGGACATCAGCCCAGAGGTACTTTTCGTACAACAGCAGATGGAAAAGTACGGCGTCGATCTATTCCTCGACGTACACGGTGATGAAGAAATTCCCCACGTGTTCACCGCCGGTTGCGAAGGCAACCCGGGTTACACGCCGCGCATCGAGAAGCTCGAAGAGCATTTCCGCACGCACCTCAAGCACACCACGAAAGACTTCCAGACCAAATATGGCTACACCCGCGACGAACCGGGTCAGGCCAACATGACCCTGGCCTGCAACGCGGTCGGCCAGAAATACGACTGCCTGTCGCTAACCCTGGAAATGCCGTTCAAGGATCACGACGACCATCCGAACAAAGAAACGGGCTGGTCGGGCAAGCGCTCGAAACAGTTGGGCAAGGACGTGCTGACCACCATCGCCGACATGGTCGATACCCTGCGCTGATCCCTCCCCCGCTCCCCCCAAAGATCGCAGCTGTGTCTGCGATCTTTTTTTTGCGCAATCAAACGCCATGACCAACAAGGTTGCAAATTAAAACCAGAATGCTTACCGTGATTCTGGTTTTAATTTGAAACCCAAAAAGGAAACAGGGCATGCAACCTCAACCTCTCAAAAGCAGCGTGGTGCTGCTGTTTGCCGTCGCCTGTGGACTGGCGGTGGGCAACGTGTATTACGCGCAGCCGCTGCTGGACGCCATGGCCGATGCCTTCGCCATGTCACCGGCAACCATCGGCATCGTCATTACCCTGACGCAAATCGGCTATGGCATCGGTCTGGTATTGCTGGTGCCACTCGGCGACCTGCTCAACCGACGGCGACTGATCGTCACCCAGACCCTGCTCTCGGCCGCCGCGCTGTTGATGATCGCGCTGGCACCCAGCAGTGTGTGGTTGCTGCTCGGCATGACCCTGACCGGTTTGCTCGCGGTGGTGACGCAAGTGCTGGTGGCCTACGCCGCGACCCTGGCGATCCCGGCGCAACGCGGCCGGGTGGTCGGCGTGGTCACCAGCGGCATCGTCGTCGGCATTCTGCTCGCGCGCACCATTGCCGGGGCCATGGCTGATCTGGCGGGTTGGCGGGCGATCTATCTGCTGTCGGCGGGGCTGACGCTGCTGATGGCACTGCTGCTGTTGCGCGTCTTGCCCAAGAATGAAGCCGCGCAGCCCGCAAGCCGTTACGGCGCGCTGATCGCTTCGGTATTCAGCCTGTTCAGGCAAGAGCCGGTGCTGCGCCAACGGGCGATTCTCGCGCTGCTGACCTTTGCCAGCGCCATGGTGCTGTGGACGCCGATGGTGCTGCCGCTGGCCGCCCCGCCGCTGTCGTTATCCCATAGCGAAATTGGCCTGTTCGGCTTGGCCGGCGCCGCCGGTGCACTCGCCGCCGCGCGCGCCGGACATCTGGCTGATCGCGGTCTGGGCCAATGGGTCAGCGGTCTGTCGCTGCTGCTGATGCTCGCCTCGTGGCTGCCGATCGCCCTCACCCAGTCCTCGCTGTGGGCGCTGTTGCTCGGCGTGATCACCCTCGATCTGGGCTTGCAGGCCGTGCACGTCACCAGCCAGAGCATGATCTACAGCGTACGCCCTGAAGCGCAAAGCCGCCTCACCGCCGGCTACATGCTGTTCTATTCGATCGGCAGTGCATTGGGTTCGATTACCTCGACGGCGATGTACGCCTGGGCCGGCTGGACCGGCGTGTGTCTGCTTGGCGCCGTTATCAACGCAGTGGCGCTGAGTTATTGGTGGCTGACTCTGAAAAGTGGCGCACCGCAGCGGTGCGCCACACAGACGGGTTAATCGCGATCGCGACCGCGCAACATGCTGTCGAGCACCTCGTCGCGGCGCACCCAACCATGGAACAGCGCCGCTGCCAGGTGCAACAGCACGGTCAGGAACAACAGGTACGCCAGATAACCATGCGCCTTGCGCAGCAGGGCAAACACTTGCGCATCGGCCGGCAGGATCGACGGCAACTGCAGGGTATTGCTGAGCATCACCGGCTCCCCCGACGCACTGATCATCGCCCAACCGAGCAGCGGCAGCACCAGCATCAAGGCGTACAACAACACATGCGAAGCCTTGGCCGCCATCACTTGCCAGCCCGGCAGATCCGCCGGCAGCGGCGGCTGTCGAGTGGAAAACCGCACCAACAGGCGCACGACCACCAGCAACAGAATCGCGATCCCCAATGGTTTGTGCAGATGAATCAGCCATTCATGCCGCTGTGAAACCGAAGTGACCATGCCGGCGCCAATGAACAACATGGCGATGATCATCAGCGCCATCAGCCAATGCAGCAGCCGCGCCAACAGCGCGAAATGAGTCGGTTGCGTGCTCATGGGCGAGCCTCCTGTCTGGCGGCGGGCAATTGGCTGACTTCACTGGTGCGCCGTAGATAGGAATCGGCGTAACCGGCGGAACGCGCGGCGAGCAGCGGGTCGTCGGAACCTTCGATACCGGCCGGCAACACCAGCGGATCGTAGTTGATGTCGCGGCATTCGCCGCTGAGCTGCGGCTGGGTCTTCTCCAGCACCAGCGTGCCGGCGTTGATCACCTTGCGGCCCTCGGGCCAGGTTTTACTGGCATCGTTCACCGGATCACCGGGGTTGGCCAGGGTGATATTCAGCTGCCAGCGCAACGGCCCTTCGGCCAGACGCTGCACCAGATCCTTCTCGAGAAAATCCGCCCCCTCCGGCGCCAAGGCTCCGGCGGCATCGCGCGCCAGTGGCGTGACACTCCAGCGCACCGCCTGCTTCTGCCCACTGGCGTTGACCAGATAGAACGCATTCACGCTGTTGTAGGTTTCAGTGGCATAGCTGGCCGACGGTTTGGCGCTCTTCACCCACGTCAAAAACGGCACGGCTTCCGGGTGCGCGGCAAAGAATGCCGGCACTTTCGACGGATCCGGTTTGCCCGTGGCCGGATCCGGTGACTGCGCCTGCTGCAACTGATAGAACGCCTCGGGAGTGCCGACCGGGAACACCGGCATGCTGTTCATCCCGGTTCGCCATTGCTGACCGTTGGCCTGGGTGAAACGCAGCGCCAGACTGCGGATCGGCACACTGCTATCCGGGGCGTAGGGATTCCCTGCCGGCAATGCGAAGCGCCCGACCACCGGAGTCTGCGCCTCGTTGAACACCTGTGCGGAAGAAAACGCCCGCGCCTCGCCACTGCTCTCGAAATGCCCGATCACACACACGCCCTTGGCGTGGTTGCGCCGGAACCCGGGATGCACACCGTTGTTTTTCTCCAGCACATCGACCAGCGCCTTGGGCGTCAGACGTTGTGGGTCAAGATTACCGTGCACGTAGGCAAACGCCCCGGCGACAGCGGCAACCACCACGGCAATCGCCGTCAGGCGCAACACTGTGCTCGCGGCACTCAAGGGCGGGCGCGACGGCCTGCCCGGCGGTGAAGTGCGATCAACCATGAATAACTCCAGGGCCATCGGCCACAAGTAGGAAGAATCAGCAAGACGCGCCCCAGCGGGATTTATTCCATGGCCCGGTATTTATTTTTCCGAACGTGGAATAACCTCGAACGGCAGACGTCTCCCTAGTCCACAGCGTAGTGACTAGCAGAAATTCATGAGCGAATTCGACGAACAGTTGAGAGAAATCATTCCCAGATTGCGCCGCTTTGCCGTGTCGTTGACCCGCAACAGCAGCAGCGCCGACGATCTGGTGCAGGCCAGCCTCGAGCGGGCCCTGTCCGGCTGGAGCGCGAAACGCGCCGAGGGTGATGTGCGCGCGTGGCTGTTCGCGATTCTCTATCGGCAATTTCTCGACGCCCATCGGCGCTCGCGCCGTTATGCGCGGATGCTCGAATTTTTCACCGGGCGCGATGACGCCGAACCCTCGACCGAGCGCACCGTGATTGCCCAATCGACCCTGCAAGCCTTCGATCGCCTGCCCACCGAACAACGCGCGCTGTTGCTGATGGTCTCGGTCGAAGGCCTGAGCTACAAGGAAGTCGCGGACATCCTCGACGTCCCCACAGGCACGGTGATGTCGCGCCTGTCCCGCGCCCGCCAGGCCTTGCGCCAGCTCAGCGACGGCGAAATCAGCAGCCCTTCTTTGCGGATACTCAAATGATCAGCATGCCCCCCAGCGAGCGCGACCTGCACGCGTACGTCGATCACCAACTCAACGAAGCCGACCGGCGTCTGGTCGACACCTGGCTGACCACTCACCCGGAAGCCGCCGCGCAGGTGCGCGCCTGGCAGCACGACGCCCAGTTGTTGCGCGCAGCCCTGGGCGGTGCCTTGCAGCAACCGGCCAATCCGGAACTCGATCCGACGCTGATTCGCCAGCGCCTCAAGCGTCAGTCGCGTCGTCACCTGGCCAGCGCGGCGGTGTTGCTGATCGCGGTCGGCATCGGCGGTTTCAGTGGCTGGCAGGCGCGGGAAATGACCCTCGTGCGCTCTTCCATGCTGCCGATGACCGATGCCTTGCAGGCCTATCGTTTGATCGCCCAGCAAGGGATTTTGCCGGCGGACTACAAAGTCGACAGTGACGGCGACATGCAGCATTGGCTCGACCGCTATTTCACCCGGGCCAGTCGCTTGCCGGATCTGAAATCCGCGGGTTTCGAACCGGTCAGTGGCCGCCTGCTCAGCACCGATGAAGGCCCGGCGGCGATGGTGGTGTATGAGGATCGCAGCGGCCACAAGGTCAGTTTCTATGTGCGGCCACCGGGGCCGAAGAACACCTTCCTGCCACGCGGCAGTCGCAGCGACGGCGATCTGCAGGCCGATTACTGGTCCGGTGGCGGGTACAACTATGCGATGGTCAGCCCGACGGATTCGCCGGCGGTGCAGCAATTGAGGCAGTCACTGCCATTGTGAAAACTGCGCCAATCCCCCCTGTGGGAGCGGGCTTGCTCGCGAATACGGTGTGTCATTCAACAATGATGGTGACTGATCTATCGCTTTCGCGAGCAAGCCCGCTCCCACAGGGGTCATCGTATGAGTCAGAACCCTACGTCGAGCACCACATTGTCCAGGTAAGTGCCCGCCGGCGGTGTGGTCTGATCGGTGTAGATCTTCGCGTTGTAGTTGAAGATCTGACTTCCGGTGCCCAGCCCATTCCCCGGATTCACCTCGGCATCGGTGCTCGACCGGCGTGCGCTGCCGACACTGCCCCAACGAGTGGTGCCAGCGCTTTTGAAGATGTCGTAGGCCAGATAGTTGCTCCCGGAAATCATCCGCCGCCGGCCGCCGACACTAGCCGGGTTCTGTCCGTCGCTCAAACCGACGGTGTAAGCACTGCCCTTGGTGCAGGCCAGATTGATGGTCTGCCCGATCACCGGGGTAAAGGCACTGATTACCGGCGCACTGCCAAAGGCAATGTTCGGCGCAGTAATCGTGCAGTCGTTGGACACGGTCAGGTTCACCGTCAACGTCGCGGTACCGCTATTGATGTCGCGCCCCAGACAAACACTGCCGATACCGATCCCGGAGCAGTAATTCCAGTTCCAGAAAATGCTCAGGGTTTCCGTATAAACCCCGGCGGCGACGTTACTGCCAATGGTCGTGCCCAGATACAGCGGCACGGTTTTCGGGGTGGTGCCGTTGAGCAATCCCAAGGCATCGATAATGCCGTTACGGGCGAAGTCGAAGGCGCTGCCACGGGTGACCGGGTAGCTGGTGCTGTTGTTGGCGTAGATCGTGTAGCCGATGACGTCGCCGGTCGGCCCGAGCAAACCACTCTGGGTCGAGGTGATGGTGGCGTAGAAATGGTCGTTGCTGGTCAGCAATGACAACAGCGAACCGGTACAACTCAACCCGGCATTGAGCGTGGAACTGGGCTGCGTCGTGGTGCGCACGGCAATCGAACTGATCGAACCGAACGCCGCCGGCGTGGTGCTGACCACCGAACACAAGGCCTGCGCCATCCCCGGCAACAGTAACGCCAGACACAGGCAAATCCGCGCCGCGTTCATTGGCACACCAACGGGCCGATCAGCGGCACCTGGCTTTGCTGCATGTCGACAGCGAATTGCGTCTTACAGGTTTTGCCGTCGGCCAGCGTCACCTGCAACGAGTTCTGCGCCTGGAGGTTTTCCAGATAGACCAAGCCGTCCCAACCGACCACCGTGCGCGCGCCACTCTGCTCGTGCAGCACGCCCGCGCCCAATGGCAATTCACGCTGCTGCGCATCCACCAGCACGATACTCGCAGCGATCACCCGGGTCAGTGGAAACTCCAGCAAATAACCGCTGCCACGGCGTACGGCGATGCGCTGTTCGACGTTGGGGCTGCGCACGTTGGCCGGCAGATTCAGCGGATCGATTTCGTATTTGCCGCGGTAGTACGCGCTGCTCCACGGCACCAGCAAGTGGCCGTTTTTATCGGTTTGACCGACCTGCTGGTTTTCGTAGCGCACCGGAATGTCGGCGAAACCCTCGGTGCTGACCACCACAAACGCGTCGTCGATGCGATTGGCGGCGAACACTTGGCGGTCCATCCACACCAGCGAGCCACTGGCATCGGCCCAACGGGTCTCGGCGTCGGACGTGCCGTAGACTCCGGCCTGCAACTGCACCGATTGCAGACGCCAGGTCACGTCGGCCTGGCGATAGTCTGGACCGTCACCCTTGGCATACCCCAGATTGAAACCGACACCGCCCTCGGTCGGCACCGAACGACTGTAATTGACCCGCTGCTGACTCTGCCCGGTCTTGCTGCGCTCGCTGCTGATCGCCAGGCTGCCGCGCAGATCGAACGGGATCACCAGTTGCGCCTGCACTGCCCAGTTGCTGTCGCCAATCTCGCGGTTGGCCGACAGATAGAAGCTGCTGTTGCGCCACAGCGGTTTGCTCCAGCTCAGGTTGAGCAGACGCGTGCGCGAATCGTCCGCCGCGCGCACATCGAAATAACCGGCACCGAGGCTGCCCCAGCGCTCGAGGTTGACGCTCAGGGTCGCTTGCTCGCTGCGCCGGCTGAGGCTGATGTAAGGGCTGTCGATCACGCTGAGGTCGGCGTACTGATCGCGGCGTTGCAGGCGCTGCCAGGAAAAACTGTAGCGCTGGCTGCTGTACTGATAACCGAGACTCAACTGCTCGCCGCCGTCGCCGTCGAATCGGCTCTGACTGATGGCGCTGTTGAGTACGCCGAAATTGCCCAGACGCCAATTGCCGCCGATCCCGCCGAGGGTCAACGAGTCAGCCGCTTCGGCGTGGCTTTCCAGGGTGAAGCTGTCGCTGACACCGTAGCGCAGGCTGCCGGAAGTCACGCCGGGGCCATAGCTGAAGTCCTTCAAGCCGTAATCGCGGCGCAACGTACCGGCCGCCACCGAGAAATCACTCAGGCCTTTTTGCAGCAGACTGCTGGTGACATAGAACGGCACCGTGGTCGACACCTGCCGCCCCAACGCATCGGTGGTCACCACCACCGCCTCCCCGGCGCCGTTGATGAAGGGAATGTTGGTCAGGGTATACGGCCCCGGTTGCAGGTCGGTGCTGCTCGACTTGTAGCCGTTGATGAACAGATCCACCGACGACGGCACCGCGGCCTCGCCGGCGAACTGCGGCAACGGATAAGTCACCAGATCCGGGCGCACGGCAAAGTCCCGCGAGAACTGCACACCGCCCAGACGCACCGAGTTGCTCCACGGCAACGCGCCGCTGATCACGTCACCGCCCTCGTAGGTGAGCATTCGCTCGTCGTCGGAGTAACGCCAGGTGGTGTCGTAGCGCAGGTAGCCGTTGTCCAGTGTGCTGACCGAATCGCCGGACAAGGTGCGCCGGTACTGCCCGGTGTTGGACAACGTGCCCCAGCTATCGAACAGCCGCACCTCGTTCCACGCCGCCAGATAAGTGCCGGCATCGTCGGTGTCGTTGAGGTACAGGTCATAGTTGAACAACGCGCCGAAACTGCTCAGCGCCGGGGTGCGCGGATAGTTCTCGCGATTACCGATGAACTGATCCGGCAGCCACTGCGGCGGCACATCCAGAAGCAGGCGCTGGCCGACACTGTCGTAATCGCTGTGCAGTCCAGGCAGGCCGTCGAGATCAACTTCGGCACCAGGATTGCCCGGCAATTTCATCCCGGTTTCAGCCAATACGCTGGCCGGCAAAAACAGATGCCCGTCACGTTGCTGCACCGCCACCACCCGCCCGGTGTTCATCTGATTGACCACCAACTCCAGAAACAACTGTGCATCACTCACGGCCTCCATGCCGCTGGGCGGTGGCGGCAGTTCGCCGGCCTCGGATGGTTGCACGAACATCAGGCAACACGCGCCGGTCATGAGCCACAACGGACGCTGAATACGACGAGCCCATCCCGGGCTCATACACGCTTTACGTCCGTCAATGGACTCGATCCTCCTGATGCCACTCTTGCCAAAGCCAGTTATCTTTCTCTGGAATTTTGACGACACGATGCATTCATTGTGGCGAGGGAGCTTGCTCCCGCTCGGCGGCGCAGCCGTCGTCAGAACTGTTTGAGCGGACTACCTGACACGGCTTGGGGCTGCTTCGCAACCCAGCGGGAGCAAGCTCCCTCGCCACAAAAGTCCACTCGGCATGGCTCCCTTTTCAGCGTCCCGGCGCAATGCTCTGCACCTGGACCCCGCCATTGACTCGCACTTGCAACGCCGACTCACTCGCCAACGCCCCAGGTGCCGGCCAGCGCATCACCGCGCCCGGCAGCACATAACCCAACAACCCCTCGGCTAATGGCTTGCTCTGTCCACCCTGTTTGATCGCCACGTCGGTCAGCCGCGCATGCACCGCGCCCTGATTGCGCACTTCGATATACGGTCGACCGTCCACCGCCACCGTGCGCCAGCTCAGCTGCGGCACACCGATACCTTTGGGGTCACGCGGGCGGGTGCTGTCTTCCTTGCTCCACAGCCCCGCGCCGTAGGCAAACAAGGGCACCGAATAGCGCATCTGAAAGCGGATCGCGGCTGCGGTTTTGCCGCCCTCGGCGGCCGGCGGCTGGGCGGAAGGGATTTCGTCGATGATGATCCGGTAAGCCAGTTCCTGCCCCGGCGGCACATCCTTGGTCCGGGTCAGGCGCACCAGTTGTTTTTGCCCCGGCTCGATCTTCGCCACTGGCGGGCTGCCGATCACGTCGCGCTGGTTCTGGTATTGCTCTGCAAAGCCGCTCTGGCTCCAGCCGAACACGCGGATCTGCAGGTTGGCGGTTTCCGTGCCACGGTTTTCCAGCCATAGCGCACTGGCCTGTTGATCGGCCTCCAGCACCGGATCGATCGGCCAGATCAGCACCGAACTGGCGGCCTGCGCATGGCCGGCCCCGAGCATGACCAGCGCCAGCAACGCGCCCTGCAACAACGAATGCCCAGACGTAACTGCCCCCATGAACCTGCTCCTTGTCGGCCATTCAAATGTCGCTTTACCACGACAGCTGCACCTGCAACACGTCGCTGTACGTGCCCCCGGGCTGATTGCCCGGCAATTGCACCTGACCGTAAATCGGCAGGCTGATGTTGTTTGCATCGCTATAGGCCACCGCCACGCTCTGGCCGACGCCCAGGCTCTGGCTGTAAGCCGCATCGCGGAACAGCGCATACGCCACCCGCGCACTGCCGCTGTTGATCTGCATGTGGCGACCGCTGCTGTTGTACTGGCCGCCATCGACCGTCATGTTCAGTGCCACCCCCGGCGTGCATTGCAACTGCACGCCGCCGGTCAATGCCACTTGCACCGTGCCGGTCGCGAGGGCCGAACTCGAACCGAAATTCAGTCCGCCGTAATTCGACACCCCGCCCACCACCAGGCATCCCGGCGTGATGGTCGCGCTGACCTGAAAGCTCTGGCTGGTCGCCGCCCCCAGCGGCAGCGGCACACTGCCCGCACAGAGCAGGAGCAGCGCGGCACAGCCTTGGCGGCGCATGGCATCAGAACGTCAGTTCAACAGCGACGGTGTCGGTGTACGTCCCCGCCGGCAGTCCAGCCTTGCCCACCGCCTGACCGTAGATATTCACCGTCTGCGCCACGCCAGTGCTGGTCGCCAGGTTGATCGTGCCGTCGATCGGCAGCAGTTGCGAATGCCCGGCATCGGTGTAGAAGTCGTACGGCACGTAGTTGGCGACACCGTCATACAACGCGCGAGCGCCACCCGGCGATTGCCCGTCGTGAGCACCGGCACGCACCTTGACCACCGGGGTCGTGCCGCTGGAACAGAGAATCGACAGCGCCCCGCCGCCACCGCCCAGAACCTGCCCGCTGGCGGTGGTGAACAGGCTGTTGGCGGTGCCGAAGTTCAGCGCACCGAAGTTCAGGCCGGTGGAGCCGCCGGCGCCATTGACCTGACAGCTGCTGATCAGGGTCAGGCTGGCGGTGATCTGGCCGGTGACCGTGGTGGCGGCGTGGGCACTGGAAACCAGCGTCAGGCCGAGCAACGACAAACCTATCCTTGATGCAAACTTGCGCATGGTGTCCGTCCTCTACGGGGTTACCAGTCGAGCGTCACCGTCAGCGTGTCGGTGTAGACACCTGCCGGAACCGCGCGGGTATTCGCCACCACCGTGCCAAACACCGGAATCGGTATCTGCGCACCGCTGGTGACAGCGAAATTGTGTTGTTGGCCAATGCTGTAGCGCTGGCTACCGGAAGCATCCAGAAAGAGTTGATAAGGCAGGGTCTGGCGCCCGTTGCTCAGGCGGCGGGTGGTGCCGTCACCGTGGCTGCCGCCGTCGATGGTGACGGTGAAACCGGTGACCGAGGGATTGCAGGCGACGTTCAGCTTGCCGCTGCTGTCGCCGTCGAGACTGGCCTTGATCGGCGCGTTCCAGGTCGGCCCCTGCTGACCGAAATCGAGGATGCCCAGATTGCTCACCGGGATCGCCGGGGTGGCGCTGTTGGTGACTTCGCACCCGGCGATCAGGATCAGCCGCGCATTGATCTGCCCACTGATCGCCGCCTGTGCGTCGTCAGCGAGCAACAGCAACGTACCCGTGGCGATAACCATCCAGTGCTTGCCTGTCATAGCGTCCCTCCTACTCCTTCAGGATGCCTGCGTACCTTGCGTTCAGCATTGAACGCCCCTTCCCTGCGCAATCCGCCTCCAGCGAATTGCCTGAAATTCTGCACTCACCAGGTCACCGTGACCTTGACCAGATCCGAATAGCGGCTGACCTGCGGCACCTGCGCCAGACGCTCGATCCGTGCATACAGCGGCAGCTCCACTGTGCCGGTGTCCGGCACCCGGCCGCTGACCGGCACGTTCACCACCAGCGGCACCCGGCGCGCCGCGTCCTGATACAGCCGATAAGGAATCGGCTGGCTCCCCGCCGCCCCCGCCATGTAGCGAACCTCGCCAACGCCACCATGCAGGCCACCGTCGACCCGCAGTTGATACGGCGTGTCAGGGTTGCATTCCAGACGTGGCAACCGTTGGTTGGTCAGCGCCGCACCCAGTGGCCCGGCCGGGTCGTCGAGACGCGCAATACTGCCGAAATCCAGCACGCCCAATTGTTCGATACCCGCCTCGCGCTGCTCGCCGATCAACTGGCAGCCACGCTGCACGTCAACGCGGACTTCGACCTGAAGATCCGCCGCATGCACCGAGGCCCCAAGCACCCCGAGCAGGCCCATCACCACACGTACAATCACTGTCCCATTCCTTGTGAGGGAACATCCTGGATGACGTTACTGTGTTTCAGGGTAGCAACGGACAACGAATCCGCCAGTCGATTGGATCCATGGATCTGCCGGGATATGTTTCGAAAGTTTGGCAACACGGCGAATTACATCGCTGAAAATAGCTGTACGTCCCGCACAAATCTGTTCAGTGATCGCCCACAGTCGACGAGCCGCGATGGAAGCCGGGCGCAGCCTCTGGTTACACTACGGCGCCGCGCTCCCGGGCGCCGGTCTGATGAACACGGAGTGACTGCACTGTGCCCTCTCGAGCGCCCAAACGATCGCCACTGACCCTACGCTGGTCGGCGCTGCGCCGCTGGTTCGCCAAGGGCCGGCCCGCGAATGCCGGGCATGACGCGAATGCCCAGTCGATCCGCGAATATTTCCGGCACAAGGCTCACGGTCAGGGTTACACCCTCAGCCACAGCCAACAGCGGGTGATCGATTGCATGGCGCAGCAGGCCAGCCTGTTGTTCGGCGCCAAGCCGCAAATGCCGCCGAGCCTGTACCTGCATGGCGCGGTCGGACGCGGCAAGAGCTGGCTGCTCGACGGTTTTTTCCAGGCACTGCCGACCGCGCAGAAACAGCGCGTGCATTTCCATGAATTCTTTGCCCGGTTGCATCAGGGCATGTTCAACCATCGCGAACAAGACGACGCTCTCGGCGTCACCCTCGACGAGCTGTTAGCCGATTGCCAGGTACTGTGTTTCGACGAATTTCATGTGCATGACATCGGCGATGCGATGCTCATCACCCGCCTGTTCAAGGCCTTGTTCCAGCGCGGGATTCTGCTGCTGGTGACTTCCAACTATCCGCCGGAAGGCTTGCTGCCCAACCCGCTCTATCACGCGCGCTTCAAACCGGTGATCGAATTGATCAACGCCCGAATGCAAGTGATGGAGGTCGGCGGCCCGCACGATTACCGCAGCCAGGCGAGCAACCATGCGCATCAGGTTTTCACGCAGGGCCACTATGTGTGGCCAGCCACCGCAACCCAGCGCCAGGCGCTGAACCTGCCGCCCGAAGGTGCCCCGGCCATTGCGTTGCCGGTGGGCAGCCGACACGTTCAGGCGCGCCTGTGCGATGGCAGCCGGGTCGCTTTCGCCTTCAGCGACGTGTGCGAGCAACCGACAGCGGTGATGGATTATCTGGAGCTGTGTCGGCGTTTCGACCAGTGGATCATCGACGACCTGCCGGAACTCGGTGAGTGCTCGATCGCCGCACAACAGCGCTTCATCAACCTGATCGACGTGCTCTACGACCAGGACAAGCACCTGACCCTGCTCAGCCGCTTGCCACTGCGCGAGGCCCTTGGCGGGAATGCCATCGATCTGGCGCGCACCCGCAGTCGCCTGGGGCAGTTGCAGGAAACCCACTGATCCACTCAAGTCCCTTGTGGGAGCGAGCCTGCTCGCGAAAGCGTCCTGTCAGCCAATATTTCGCCAACTGACACTCCGCCTTCGCGAGCAGGCTCGCTCCCACAGGAATTAAAGGGGCCTCCAGTTCAGATCAATGCAAATCCCGGCTTTGCCGTTATCATGTCGCCCATTCCGAGCGCCCGGCGCTTCTTTCCTTTGATAGTGAACATCCCCATGCACACCCTTGCTCAATTGCGCGCCGGCGAGTTGTCGGGCATTACCCGGCTGGATCTGTCTTGCGGCCTGACCGAGTTCCCCCGGGAGATTTTCGAGCTGGCCGATACGCTGGAGGTGCTCAACCTCAGCGGCAACGCCTTGAGCAGCTTGCCCGACGACCTGCACCGCCTGACCAGGATGCGCATTCTGTTTTGCTCGGACAACCACTTCACCGAGGTGCCGGAATGCGTCGGAAAATGCGCGGCGCTGACGATGATCGGCTTCAAGGCCAACCGCATCAGCCACGTGCCGGGCCCAGCATTGCCGCCGCTGCTGCGCTGGTTGATCCTGACCGACAACTGCATCGAAAGCCTGCCCACCGAACTGGGTGAGCGCCCGTATCTGCAAAAACTGTTGCTGGCCGGCAATCGCCTGCAAGCGCTGCCCGCCTCAATGAGCCAGTGCCATCGCCTGGAGCTGATCCGCATCGCCGCCAACCAGATGCGTGAACTGCCGCAGTGGCTGCTGACCCTGCCGAGCCTGACCTGGCTGGCGTATGCCGGCAATCCGCTGGAAACCGAAGCCGATGCCGCCGCGCTGGAAGCCACGCCGCTGATCGACTGGTCGGCGCTGCGTCTGGAACAGCGCCTGGGCGAAGGCGCCTCGGGGGTGATTTCCCGGGCGCAGTGGCAGCGCGCCGACGGCTCGCAGGTGCCGGTCGCGGTGAAGCTCTATAAAGGTGAAATGACCAGCGACGGTTCGCCGCTGCACGAGATGAACGCCTGCATCACCGCCGGCCTGCACCCGAACCTGATCCGCGTGGAAGGCCGTATTCACGGGCATCCTGATGGCCAACAGGGGCTGGTGATGCAACTGATCGACCCAAGCTTTCGCAACCTCGCGGCATTGCCGAGCCTGGCGAGCTGCTCGCGGGATGTGTATGCCGAGGACTGCCGCTTCAGTGCCGAAGTGGCGCTGAACATTGCCAAGGGCATCGCTTCGGCGGCTGAACACTTGCATCAACAGGGCATCACCCACGGCGACCTCTACGGCCACAACATTCTGTTGAACGATCAGGGCGATTGCTTGCTCGGGGATTTCGGCGCGGCGTCGTTCCATGCCACCACCGACAACCTGGAAACCCGGGCACTGCAACGCATCGAAGTGCGGGCGTTCGGGGTTCTGCTCGGGGAATTGCTGGCGCGCGTCGACTCGGGGTTGAGCGATGAACAACGCGAGGTGCTGGAGGCGCTGGAACAGCGTTGCTGTCAGCCGGACGTGCTGGCGCGGCCGGGGTTCAGCGAAGTGATCGAGGTCCTGGAAACGCTTTAACTGACGCAAATCCTGTGGCGAGGGAGCTTGCTCCCGCTGGACGGCAAAGCCGTCCCAAAAACAACGACTGCCGCGCAGCCGAGCGGGAGCAAGCTCCCTCGCCACAGTTATCTTTGCAACAGATCAGCCCGCCAGACCGACAAACATGTCCTGCACGTCATCGTGGTTGTCGAGGCCTTCGAGGAACGCCTCGACTTCAGCCATCTGCTCGGCGCTCAGGCCGCTGACCGGGTTCTTCGGCTGGTAGCCGAGTTTGGCCGACAGCACGGTAAAACCTTGCTCAGGCAGGGCTTTCTGCACGGCATCGAGGTCGGTCGGATCGGTCAGGAACAGGGTCGCGCCCTCTTCGCCCGGCTCGAAGTCCTGGGCACCGGCCTCGATCGCGGCCATTTCCGGATCGGCGTCCGGGGTGTCCGGCGACGCTTCGATCATGCCGACGTGGTTGAAGTCCCAGGCCACCGAACCGGAAGCGCCCAGTTGACCCTTGCGGAACGCCACGCGGATTTCCGCGACGGTGCGGTTGATGTTGTCGGTGACGCACTCGACGATCAACGGAACCTGATGCGGCGCGAAACCTTCGTACGTCACGCGGTGGTACTGCACGGTTTCGCCCAGCAGGCCGGCGCCTTTCTTGATGGCGCGGTCCAGGGTTTCCTTGGGCATCGAGGCTTTCTTGGCCTGCTCGACCACCAGACGCAGGTGTGCGTTGGTGGCGGTATCGGCACCGTTGCGGGCAGCGATGGTGATTTCTTTCACCAGTTTGCCGAAGATCTTGCCCTTGGCGTTGGCTGCCGCTTCTTTGTGTTTAACCTTCCACTGTGCGCCCATTACTCACTCTCTTGATCTGTGGCGCCGAGACATCTATTGGCCGACGCGTGGCGCCAAGTTTATACGGCCTAAAGTCGGCAATCGACCAAAAAAATCATTGTTGAATCGACATCGTCACCACGACTTGTAGGGCGATTCTGAAAAGCCCACCAGCCATGACCATTCGTGCTCGCGTTTTCGTACCCTCTGCCGTCCGTATTGCCCACAGAGCCCGTACGAATGCTCAATGATAAGGAAAGCCCGTTCACCCTGACCCTGACCGACGGCCCGCTGTGCCTGCCGGTCTTGCGTTTCAGTGGCAAGGAAGCACTCAATCAGCCGTTTCGCTTCGAAATTGAAATGATCGGTCTGGCACCGGCGTTGCCCCCAGGCAGTCTGCTGCGCCAACCGGCGTTCCTGCGCCTGGGCGCCGATCACGGGATCCACGGTCTGATCCACAGCGTCAGTTGCGAGCATCGCGCCAGCCACCGCATCGGCTACCGGCTGATCCTCGTCCCGCTGCTGCTGAGCCTGGACCAGCCGCCCCGGCGCCGGGTCTTCGTGCAAACGAGCGTGCCGACGATCCTCGCGCAATTGCTCGGCGAGCATGAGTTGCCGGCGGACAGTTACCGGATCGAAATGAGCGTCGGCCAATACCCGCCGCGGCCCTTTTGCATCCAGTACGAAGAAAGTGACCTGGCCTTCGTGCAACGGCTGTGTGAGGAGGAAGGCATCCACTATCACTTCGAACATCACCCGAACGGGCATGTGCTGGTGTTTGCCGATGACAACCTCAGCCTGCCGCAGGAACCGTTGCCGGTGCCGTTTGGCATCACCGACGACACACCATCACCGCGCGTCAGCACGCTGTTTCAGCGCCATGACGCGCCACCGGTGATGGCTGCGCACGGCATTCGCAACCGCGGGCAGGAGGCCATCGCCACCGACGCGGCCAACCATCCCGTGCCCGCACTCGCACCGCAGAACCTGTCCGGCGAACAGCGTCACGCCGAACAACGCAGCCGTCGCCATCTGCAGCGCCAGCGCTGTCAGTCGCGCTCGATCCGGGGCACCTGCGATTGCAGCGCGTTGCGCAGCGGGCATCTGTTACAGATCAGCGAGCATCCGATCAATACCTTCAATGAACAATGGCTGATCACCGAACTGCACCACCAGGGCCAGCACCCCTCGATCCTCGACCCGACCACTGATGTGCATCGCTATCGAAACGACTTCACAGCCCTGCCCTGGTCAAGCGATTTTCGCCCGCCATTGGCACAGCCGCGCCCGAACATCGGCGGCTACCATCTGGCACAAGTGCTGGGATCGCCCGGCCAGCCCGCGCAACTGGATGATCGCGGGCGCATCGGCGTCAACCTCTGGCCGGCGCAGACAACTGAGTCTGCATGCCTGTGGCTTCCAATCGCACTGACCGGCGCCGGCCGTCTCGCCACCCACCAGTTGCCCCGCGCCGGCAGTGAGGTGTGGGTCAGCTTCCTCGACAGCGACCCGGATCGACCGATTCTGTGCCTCGCCAACCCACGCCCTGCGCCACCGAGTGAAACACCACCACCGCGCGACAGCAGCCTGTTGCTCGATTGGCTGCTGCACGGTGCCGATCCGTAAGCGCCGCAGACATTGGCATTGAGTACACCTGGAAGAAACTGGGTGGTTGTGAGGTCGCTATCGCTGGCAAGCCAGCTCCCACAGTTGGATTGGGTGTGGGCTGTTGGAGATTGGTCGGCTGGGAGATTGCTATCGCTGGCAAGCCAGCT